>CALMVT010000597.1:0-28717 GCA_937873175.1 uncultured Acetobacteraceae bacterium
CGCCCTGGCCGCGGCGGCGGAGCAGGCCGGGCTGGATGTGCGGGTCGAAGTCACCGGCGATCCCGGCCGGGTTGCGGCGGCGGACCGCGTGGTGCTGCCGGGCCAGGGCGCGTTTGCCGACTGCGCCGCCGGGCTGGCCGCGGTGCCGGGGCTGCGCGAGGCGGTTGAGCGCAGCGCGGTAGCCGGGTGCCCGTTCCTCGGCATCTGCGTCGGCATGCAGTTGATGGCGGAGCGCGGGTTGGAGCATGCGGTGACACAGGGCTTCGGCTGGATCGGCGGCGAGATCGCGCCGATGGACCCGCCGGGGCTGCGGCTGCCGCAGATGGGGTGGAACGCGCTGCACTTCGTGCCGGGCGCGCATCCGCTGCTGGACGGGCTGCGGCCAGGGGACCATGCCTATTTCGTGCACAGCTACGCGTTGCGCGGCGGCGCCCGGGGCGACCTGCTGGCCACCACGGACTACGGCGGCCCTGTGGCTGCATTGGTGGCCCGCGGGAACCGGGCCGGCACGCAGTTCCACGTCGAGAAAAGCCAGCAGGTGGGCCTGCGCATCCTGGCCAACTTCTTGCGTTGGGACCCAAAGCGTGAGTAACAGAAGCGTGAGCGAGATAAGGAGCCTGGAGGGAATGGGATGCCGTGACGGAACGGCCCGCCTGAACAGGGCGGACAGCACCACGGCCCCCGAACTGCTGGTGGAGCGCGCGACGGAACTGGCCGACGACGACCTGCAGGCGCTGTGCGAGGCCGCCGACGCCGCGATCCTGGAAGGCGGCGGCTTCGGCTGGGTGAAGTCGCCGGGCCGCCTGGCGCTGCAAAGCTACTTCCGCGGCGTGCTGCTGGTGCCGGAGCGGGAACTGTTCATCGGGCGGCTGGACGGCGTCATCGTCGGCAGCGCCCAGTTGGTTCGCCCGCCCCGCAACAATGAGGCGCAGGCGTTTGCGGCAACGCTGATGCACTCCTTCATCGCCCCGTATGCCCGCGGCTACGGCCTCGCCCGCCTGATGACCCGGCGGATCGAGGACGGCGCGCGGGCGCTTGGCTACCAAGTGCTGAACCTTGACGTGCGGGAAACGCAGGAAGCCGCGATCCATTTGTATGAGACGCTCGGCTACCACCGCTGGGGCGAGCACCCGTGCTACGCCCGGGTCGGCGGGCGCACCATCCGTGGCATCTACTACATGAAGCTGCTGCAGCGGGACGCGAAGGCGTGAGCCTGACGCTTTACCCGGCGATCGACCTCAAGGACGGCGCCTGCGTCCGGCTGCGGCGCGGCGCCATGGACGACGCCACGGTTTATTCAGACGATCCCGGCGCACAAGCGCAGGCGTGGCAGGACGGCGGCTGCCAATGGCTGCACGTCGTGGACCTGAACGGCGCGTTTGCCGGGCGCTCCGTCAACACCGCGGCGGTTTCTGCCATCCTGGCCGTGGCCCGGGTGCCCGTGCAGCTCGGCGGCGGCATCCGCGACATGGCCGGGGTTGAGCGCTGGCTGCAGGCCGGGGTGCGCCGGGTCATCCTCGGCAGCGCCGCGGTGAAAACACCGGAGCTGGTGCATGAGGCTTGCCGCGCTTTCCCCGGGCAGGTCGCGGTCGGCATCGATGCCCGCGACGGCCTCGTGGCATTGGAAGGCTGGGCCGAGACTGCGGCGGTGTCCGCCCTCGACCTCGCGCTGCGGTTCGAGGATGCGGGGGCGGCCGCCGTGATCTACACCGACATCGGGCGGGACGGCATGCTCGCCGGGCTTAATCTGGAACAGACGTTCAGCTTGGCTGCGCGCCTGCGCACCCCGGTGATCGCCAGCGGCGGCGTCGGGTCGCTCGCCGACCTGCAGGCGCTGCGGTCGGAGTCGCCGGCGGGGATCGACGGGGTGATTGTCGGTCGGGCGTTGTATGATGGCCGGGTCGAACTCGGTGCGGCCCTTGCAGCGCTTACAGAGTAAGCGCAATCCTCCCGTATTGAAACGATTGTTTTGGAACCCTGGCATGCGACTTGCGGAGGTCCCGGCCTCGATCCGCCGCGAGCCAACCAACGGAAGTTAAAGGCGCATGCTCAAGCTCCGCATCATCCCGTGCCTGGATGTCAAGGATGGACGGGTTGTGAAGGGGGTCAACTTCGTGGCGCTGCGCGACGCGGGCGACCCGGTGGAGCAGGCCGCCGTTTATGACGCCGCGGGCGCGGACGAGCTGACGTTCCTCGACATCACGGCGAGCCACGAGAACCGGGACACCATCCTCGATGTGGTGTCGCGCACGGCTGCCAAGGTCTTCCTGCCGCTCACTGTGGGCGGCGGCGTGCGGTCGCCGGAGGACATGCGGCGGCTGTTGCTGGCCGGGGCGGACAAGTGCAGCATGAACTCGGCGGCTGTTGCCCGGCCGGAGCTGGTGCGCGAGGCAGCGATCCGCTTCGGCAGCCAGTGCGTCGTGGTGGCCGTCGACGCCCGGGCCAGCGGCCCCGGACGGTGGGAGGTGTTCACCCATGGCGGACGGACGGCCACCGGCCGCGATGCCGTCGCGTGGTGTCAGCAAGTGGCGGCGTTGGGCGCTGGGGAAATCCTGCTGACCAGCATGGATCGCGACGGCACCGGGCGCGGCTTCGACCTCGACCTGCTGCGTGCGGTGTGCGGCGCGGTGCGCGTGCCCGTGGTCGCGTCGGGCGGCGTCGGCAACCTGCAGCATTTCGTGGACGGCGCGGAGGCCGGCGCCACGGGGCTGCTCGCGGCCTCGGTGTTCCATTTCGGCACCTTCACCGTGCCGCAGGTCAAGGCCGCGTTGGACGCTGCCGGCTTGCCCGTGCGCCCGCCTGTGGTCATGGCGGCCTGACGGTGGCAAAGACCGTCAAGAAGGACGCAGCGCGGAAGCCGGCTGCGGCAAAGAAGGCTGCGGGTAAGAAGGCCATGCCGAAGGTCAAGGACCAGGTCGCGCGCCCAAACCCGGCCGCGCTTTCGGGCGATGTGCTGGACCGGCTCTGGGCCGTCGTCATGGACCGGCGGTCAGCCGACCCGGCGCACAGCCACTCCGCCCGCCTGCTCAGCCGCGGCACCACGAAAGTCGCGCAGAAGTTCGGCGAGGAAGCCGTCGAGTGTTTGATCGAGGCCGTGGCGGGCAACAACACGGCGCTAATCTCCGAAAGCGCCGACGTGCTGTATCACCTTATGGTCATGTGGGTCGCGGCGGGAGTCGAACCAGCGGATGTCTGGTCCGAACTGGTGCGCCGCGAGGGCGTCAGCGGCGTGGTCGAAAAGGCGTCGCGTTTGCGCTCCCCCATGCTGGCGGGCACCACCAAGATCCCCTGACGATTTGGCGTCAGGATTGGGCGTCAGGCGACACGATCATGCAGTTCGCGCGGACCCGGACCAACCGCTCGCACGCATGCGCGGCCGCATCCCGGGACAGACCCACAAGACGGGCGCGATACAGGGTGCCCCGGGGCTGGCGGACGCTCGACACCGCCGGGCGGGCGCCGCCCAGGACGTCGCGCGCTGTTGCGCGCGCCGCCGCGGTGGCCGCAGACGCCATGCTGGCATTTTCAAACGCGCCGACCTGCACGGCCCAGTTGCCGGCGACCGGTCCTCCGTGCCGGATTACCACCGGCGCCGCGTTGGCCGGCGACACCAGGCTGAACGCCATTGGACGCTGTGGTGCGGGCGCTGCGGCAGCGAATTGCCGTGACGGCTCGACTTTGCGAGTGCGCCCGGCCAGCACAGGGCGATCCTGCCGTGGGAGGGAGGCCGGCTCTGGACGCGGCGCAAACTGCCTGGGCCGGGACGGAGCCACGGCTTCTGTCGGCTCGACGGCCGAAACCTCCGCCGACTCGGACGGTTGGGGAGCCAAGACGATGTAAGTGCCCGGCGCTGCCGCCGACGGCGTTTCCGGCGCTTGAGCGACCTGCACCGAAGGGCTTGGCGGTGAGAGCACGACCGGGCTTGGCGGCGACAGCACGATTGGCTGCGCCCCGGCGGACGGCGCGGAAGGCGTCGACAGCGCCGCGGCCAGCGCGGGGGAATAACTCGCCGGTTCGGCGCCCGACGCCGCGCCGTTGGCGTAGCGGGGACCGTCCGGGATCTGCACCGGCAAAGCATTCATCGCGTACTGCTCGCCCGGCGAGCGGGTGTTGGGCGACGTGCCGGCGATTCGGGGGCCGATGCTCGCCACGTAGCGCCGGGTTTCCAGTGGCAGCGAGCGGCTGCGGGTCAGGTAGTCATCCAGCCGGCCCGGGCCGGCATTGTACGCCGCCAGGAACCCGGGAGAGCCGTAGATATCATACATTTCGCGGATGTAAGCGGTGCCCGCCAATATGTTGTTGTGCGGGTCGAAAGGATCGCTGCCCAGTTCGGGATACCGCCCCCTGAGTTCGTCGTAGGTGGCGGGCATGACCTGCATCAACCCCATGGCGCCCGCGCCGGAGGTGATCAGGTCGCCGCCGCGGCCATACAGGCTGCCGCCGGATTCCTGGCGCATCACCTCGCGAACCCAACGCTCCGGCACGTCGAACTTGGCTGCGGCCTCCGTGATGTAGGGTCCCCAGGGATCGCTGGCCGGCCCCGGCGGGGTGTAGTTGCGGCGGGCGTGCGACAGGTACTGCGTCGATTCCTGCTGCGCGCTGATCTGCTGCGGCCGGCTCCCGCAGGCGGACAGCAGGGCGAGCACTGCGACCCCGCCCAACAGACAAGCTGTAGATTGAATCCGAACCGAAACGACTGCGGAAAAACGGCAATGCGGCATGGACACGGCCTCCGTCGTGGCGCGGCCGTTGAACGGCCGGAGGGCACAACGGCTTTGCAACCGTCGTTCAGGTCAGCAAGGGGTTAACCCCCAACTCCTGCGTTAGCCTAGGTTGAATCATATGGCAACAGTTTGTTACCGGATGGCGATGCCGCCGGGGAAAACCGGCGGGAGTGTCGCAGCCCGGCGACACGTCGATGCGCCGCAGGCAACGGCGCGCCGGTTGCAGTGCCTTGCCGGATCGGCTATCGCGCGCCGGTGAGCGCAACCCTGCACCCTCGCGGCACGGCCGACCTCGTGCTGCATTCAGACCATTCGACCGGGGCGCGGCAGCGCCTCGCCGTGACGGATATGCGGGACGGCTTCGCGCTGTGGCGACTCGGGTTGACGCTCGGCTGGTTCGACATCCGCCTGCGCTACCGCGGATCGGTGCTCGGCCCGTTCTGGCTGACGCTGTCGACGGGCGTGATGATCGGCGCGCTCGGCGTGCTGTACTCGCAACTGTTCAAAATGGAGCTGCACGATTACCTGCCGTTCCTGGCGCTGTCGCTCGTGCTGTGGAACGTGCTGGGCAGCGTGGTCAACGATGCCTGCGGCAGCTTCCAGCAGGCGGAGGGCATGATCCGTTCGCAGCGCATGCCGTTCACGCTGTATGCCATCCGCGTGATCACCCGGAACCTGCTGGTGCTGGCGCACAACGTCCCGGTGATCCTCGTGGTGTATGCCGCGTTCGACGTGTGGCCGGGCCTCGTTGCCTTGGCAGCGGCACCGGGCATCCTGCTGTGGGTGGTCGATGGCCTGGCGGCGTGCCTGCTGCTGGGCGCGGTGTGCGCCCGGTTCCGCGACATCCCGCCCATCGTCGGCAGCGTCATGCAGATCGCATTCTTCGTCAGCCCGGTCATCTGGAAGCCCGAGCTGCTGAAGGGCGCGCAGGCCGCGCTGCTGCCGCTCAATCCATTCTACACGCTGCTTGAGATCGTAAGGGCGCCGCTGCTGGGCGGGGCGGCGGATGGACAGGTCTGGCTGTCCGCCCTGGCCTACAGCACCCTGCTCTGCACCGTGGCCTGGCTGCTGTTCGCGCGCGTGCGCGGCCGCTTGGCGTTCTGGGTCTGATCACCATGGCGGCCATCGACGTGGACGGCGTGGACGTCAGCTTCCCGATCTACCACGGCAACAGCCGCAGCCTGAAACGGACGATGTTTGCCGCGGCGAGCCGGCGCTTGCAGGAGGACGGGCGGCACCGGATCGTGGTACAGGCGCTGCGCAACGTGTCGCTGCGCCTCCGCAACGGGGATCGACTCGGCCTGATCGGCGGCAACGGGGCGGGCAAGACCACGCTGCTGCGCACCCTCGCTGGCATCTATGAGCCTGTGGTCGGCTCCGTTCACGTCCAGGGCAACATCGGCGCCCTGCTCGACCCCAACCTTGGGATGAACCCCGAGCTGACCGGGCGCGAGAACATCGCGTTGCGCGGGTTGTACAGCGGCCTGCCCCGCACGGCGATCCGGCGCCTGGAGGACGACGTGCAGGAGTTCGCCGAGTTGGCGGAGTTCCTTGACCTGCCGGTGCGCTTCTACAGTTCGGGCATGGTAATCCGGCTGGGCTTCGCGCTCGCCACCGCCATCCGGCCGCAGGTGCTGCTGATGGACGAGTGGTTCCTGGCCGGCGACGCAGCGTTCATGGAACGGGCGCGCAGCCGCCTGGAGGACATGGTGCGCGGCGCCGAAATCCTGGTGCTGTCGTCGCATTCCGTCCCGGTGATCCTCGACTGGAGCACCCGGGTGATCTGGCTGGACCAGGGCCGGGTGATAGCCGACGGGGACCCGCGGGAGGTGATGGACCGCTACCACCGCAGGGCGGCGGCGCCGGAGGCCAACCCGGAGATCGGCCTGGTCGATCAGTCCACCAGCGCCTGATACGTTAAGACGCGCAGCTCGCGGCGGATCGGGTAGGTGGATGAGGGCGTGAGCTGGGTCATCATAACCACGGCCATATCCTCGGTCGGGTCGATCCAGAACGCGGTGCTGGCCGCCCCGCCCCAGGCATACTCGCCGGGCGACCCCAGGATCTGCGCGCGCGCCGGGTCGAGCATGACGGAGAAGCCCAGGCCGAAGCCGATGCCTTCGTAGTTGCTTTCGCTGAAGCGTGCCTGGCCCATGCTGGCCATGTCGCCGCCCAGGTGGTTCGACGTCATCAGCTCAACCGTCTTGCGGCCCAGCAGGCGCTCGCCGTCCAGCGCGCCGCGGTTCAGCATCATGCGGCAGAACCGCAGGTAGTCGCGGCCGGTGCCCACCAGGCCGCCGCCGCCGGATGCGATGGCGCGAGGGGCTGCGAAGCGGCTGGTTGCCGGGTCGTCGAGCAGCACGGCCCGGCTGTCCTGGCCCCGGGCATAGTTCGCGGCGAAACGCCCGAGCTTGCCCGGCGCCACGTGGAACGCCGTGTCCGTCATGCCGAGCGGCGCGATGACCCGGTCGTGCAGGAACTGCCCAAACTCCTGGCCTGACAGCACGGCCACCAAATGTCCCAGCACGTCGGTGGCGATGCTGTAATTCCAGGCCGAGCCTGGCTGCGCCAGCAACGGCAGCGTCGCGACGTGCTCCACGACCTCGGCCAAGGTGCGGTCGGATGTCTGGAAATCCACGTCCTGGTCGCGGTACATCGCGTCCACCGGAGTCGCGTCCATGAAGCCGTAGGTCAGCCCGGCGGTGTGGGTCAGCAAGTCGCGAAAGGTGATGAGGCGCTTCGCCGGCACAGGCTCTCTGCCCTCACCCGCGTAAACGCGCATCTCCTTGAAGCACGGCAGCACGCCGCTGATCGGGTCGTCCAGTTGGAACAGCCCGTCCTCGTAGAGCATCAGGATCGCGGCGCTCGTGAGCGGCTTGGTCATGGAATAGATGCGCAGGATGCTGTCCGGCCCCATGCGCAACCCGCGCGCCATGTCGGCGAACCCGGCGTGGCGCTCGTAGGCCACCTGTTCACGGCGGCTCACCAGCACGGACAGGCCGGCCAGCGTGCCGCGTTCCACCAGTCGGTCCATCCAACCGTCGATCTTGCGCAGGCGCTGGGACGAAAAGCCGGCGTGCTCCGGTGTCGTGGGTGTCATGGGGAGGCCTCCTTGCGGCCGGGACCATGGATCAACCCGGCCCGCGGCGCAACGCAACTACCTCGGACCGTCCGAGGCGAGTGCCAGTGTAATGCTAATGCGTTGTGCAGCTACAAAGGCGCCGGTCATCTCAGGCACCCGCGCCGCAGTCCGATGGATCTATCCACCAACTCATCATTTCCTAACACGACGCTCGCAACGTCAGATGCTAACTCGCAAAGCATGATGAGCCAGTTTCTGCTTTGGGCTGAGCAACAGCGTTTCCGTTACATGCCCGCTCAGAAACGTTCCGCATCGAAACGCGCTCTTTGCCGTGCGATACGCCTGATGGGCATCGTGGGTGCAGCCGCGCTGGCGTTGCTCGCTGGGCAGGATGCGAGCGCCGGTCCGATCACCCCGACATACCTGGCCGCCGGCGTTCAAGCGCCGAACTTCACGACGACCTGCGGTAGCGCCTCAAAGTGCTACTATGGGACCGAGACGTTCTCAAACTGGGCTGGGGGCGATTTCACCTCAACGTTCCAGACCGGCGGAGGCAACTTCGACGCGAACACATACATCAAAGGCGTTTACACGTCTAATAGCGACCCAAAGTGGACCAAGTCCGCAGCTAACCAGTATGGCGGGACAAATGGAACCGGATCTTTTCCCTCACTGACCGGTAGCGCTACTGCGCCCACCAGCGCTTACTTGATCCGCCTGTCAACTTCCGCCAACATTCCCGGCGTGAACTACTTCGGCATCTGGATTTCGGCTCTCGATGCGAATAACAGCCTAAGCTTCTACAGCAATGGCCAACTGCTGTATTCATTTGGCTCAACCGATCTCCAGGCCGCGATCGGTGCTTGCAGCACGTCAAATGCATATTGCGGCAATCCAACGACGCCGTTCAAAGGCCAAAACGCGTCTGAGATCTATGCATATGTCAACTTTTTCGACACGGTCGGATATTTCGACACGGTTGTCCTATATCAGACAAGCACGTCAGGCTTTGAGTCGTCCAACCATTCCGCCGCCTACATCAACCCTCTGGCGACGAGCGGCACCACCTTCAGCGCTCCGGATCGACCGCCAGCCGCGGCCAGCAGTGCCAAGTTTGCGGGGCTCGTCGCCATTCCAGAGCCGGCGACAGTGATGCTGGTGTTCTCCGCGCTGGTGGTCGTGATGCTTCGCCGCCGTCAGCATCTGGCGGGGCCGACGCAAGCAGACTGCAACCTCGAAGAAGGCACTCAGGCACGCAAGAAGCGGAAGAGGCGGTCGCGGCCGGCACAGTTCGGTTGGCCGGCGGTGGCGCGAAGCCGGTTCAGCACCTAGCCTCCCGCTCTCGCCAGCAACTCCAACCGGGCGTCATCCGCGCCCGGGTTGAACAACCGCCTGCGTCACCCAGCCCGAGCGCGCCGCCTTTTTTCTGGCCGCCGCGGCGTCAGCCGTGGCGGGTGGTCGCCGTTTCGCGCACTGTGGTCGTCGTGCCGGGGGCGGCGATCGTCCCGGCGGGGCGCTCGTTGGCGCTGGCCTCCATCGACGCATCGGTGTCGTCGGCCATGTTCTTTTTGAACGACTTGATGCCCTTGGCGAAGTCGCCCATCAGGTTGCTGACCTTGCCGCTCCCGAACAGCAACAGGACCACCAGCAGAACGACCATCCAATGCCAAATGCTGAAGCTGCCCATGGTTCCTCCGTATGAGCATACGCCCGGTCAGGACGCGCTCAAATTGCAATCAGCGGACAAAGGTCCGCCCCATTGCATGACATGGCGCGGCCCGGCGACGCTTGCAAGCAGTTTGGCAATGGTCAGGAGCCTTCGGCCAAACGGCTGCCCTCCCATCGCGCCCCGACCGGGGCCGGTCCGATGAAGCCGTAGGTGGGGTATGCCATGCGGCCCAGTGCAAGGGACGGCGCCCACCAGACCCGCACCATGCTCCAATCGTTGCCGGGCGAGACATCGACTACTGGCTCGTCATGGGTGACGCGGCGGGGCATCCAGTTGGCCTGCGTCACCAGGATCTCCCGGTCCGAAACGACGCGCTGGACAACGGAAACATGGCCGGAGCCAAGCCGGTCGCTGCGGCGGAACACCAGGACGCTCCCCGGACGCGGCACGCTTCCCCGGTCGTAGCGCCCGGCCGCCTGTTCCCACCAGGCATACGCCTCGCCGCGGAGCTGGAGGCCCGAGACCTGCCGCGCATAGGGCGCGCATTCCAACGGGGCCGGCCCGCCGGACGAGACAAGCCTGCTCGGGCCGGAGCCGCAGCCGGACAGCAGGGCCGCCAGGATGCTTAGCAGCAACACCGCGCGGCGCCAGCGCGCGGGCTGGGCGGTCGTCCCCGTCACCCGGCGGCCCAGACCACGCCCGCCGCGGCGGTACCGCCGAGGATCGCGAGTGCCAGGTTGCGCGTCGCGAGCATGACCGCAATCGTCGCGAGCGCGCCCACCCATTGCTGCAGGCCGCCCGCGGCCAGCGCCGGCGCCACGTAGCTGACGAACAAGGTGCCGGGAATGTAGCCCAGCATGGCCCGCACAATCGGCGGCGGGCTGAATGCACGGAACAGCAGGTAGCCGCCGGCCCGGGTCACGAGAGTGGCCGCTGCCATGGCCGCAATCGCGGCGAGCACCCAAGGGTCGAGCGTCATGCGGAAAGGCCGCGCCTACGGTCGCGCCACACCCCGGCGACGCTGCCGGACAGCGCGCCGAGCAGGATATACCAGCTCGTCCCCGGCAACAGCCGGGCAAGCAGCACGGACACCGCTGCCGCCACGATCCACGGCACCAGGTCGCGCCCATCCCGCCACATTGCCACAAGGATCGCGACGAACACCGCCAATGCCGTGAAGAATAGCGGATGCCCGGAGGGCGGGCGCATGGTGGCGCCCAGCAGGTGCCCGGCCGCAGTGGACGCCACCCACACCACCCACATCAGCGCGCCCGACCCGAACAGGAACCCGGCGTCCCACCGCCCGGACTGCATCTGCGTCACCGACATGGCCCAATTCTGATCCGCCATCACGAACAGGCTGGCCCACAGCCGCCAGCCGCGCAGGCGGTCGAGCCATGGCCCCAACACCGGCCCCATCAGCGCCATGCGCAGGTTGACCACAAAGGTCGCAAGGGCCGCGGCCAGCACCGGCGCCGGGCTGGACCAATGGCTGAGCACCAGCAACTGCGCCGAGCCGGCGTAAACAAGGCCGCTCATCAGCGCCGCCTCGGCCAAGGACAGGCCCTGGGCCTGCGCCGAAACGCCGCACACCAGGCCGAACGGCGCGACGGCGACCTGCACCGGCAGGCTGCGGCGCGCCCCTTCCAGGACGGCGGCGCGGGAAAAGCGCGGGCGGGTTCGCGACATCAGCCCTGCTTCAGCCGGATCACCAGCGCCTTCGCGTCCTCGGGGTCCATGCGCAGGGCCTGCTGCGCCACGGGCTGCGGAAATCCGGCACGCGCCAGGGCGCCAAGCTCCCGGTGCCATGTGTCGGCATCAGCGTCGTCCAGCCGGAATGGCCCCAGCCGGCGGCGGCGCGCATAGGCCAGGGCCGCCGCCAGCTCGCTTTCGGGGTCTGGAAGGGCGGCCTGGGCCAGCTCCGGTGGCACGCCCTTGGCGGCCAGGTGGGCGCTCACGGCCCGGCGGGAACGCCCGGCGCGGGTCAGGCTGCGGGCGCGGGCGTCGGCAAAGGCCGTGTCGTCCACCGCGCCCGACTGCACCAAGGCGCGCGCCACCTCCCGCGCCGCTTGCCGGCTTGCCTGGGCCGCGGTGGCGATTGCGTCGGGATCGGGCGTGCCCTCGGTGCCGGCGGCGCGCGCCCAACGGTCGATGCGGCGGTCCAGCACGCGGATCAGCCCGGCCTCGGTGACGGCAAAGCGCGCCAGGTGCGCCAGCGCGGCATCGTGCAGGCGGGTCCGGCTGGGCGCCGGGCCGACAGGCCCGGACGCGCGCCGGCTGCGGCCGGCCGGCTGCGTCGTCTTTTTGGATGCATCCGCCATTCCGGCACGATGCCACGGGACGTGCGGCGCCGGAACCCGGGTTGGACGCGCGCTGCCCGGCATGTCCAAGAATGCGCGGAGTGCAATCCCAAACTTCGTTTATCGCCGGGCGATCTGCCGATTAGGGTTTGACTTCCCGCGGAGGCGCACCCCATCCTTCCGCTTCTCCGGGACCGCCTGCGACGGGTCGTTGGGCGCTGACATGGCCCGGGGTTTTGCTGCACCGAGGTGCCGAGTTCCCATGATTTCCGCCCTGATGCCGACGTACAACCGTGCCGACCTCGCTTTTGAGCGGGGCGAAGGCGCCTGGCTGTATGCGGTGGACGGCCGACGATTCCTCGATTTCGGCGCCGGCATCGCGACCTCCTCCCTAGGGCACGGCCACCCGCATCTGGTGGCGGCCATCGCCGAGCAGGCCGGGCGGGTGATGCACACCAGCAACCTGTATCGCGTGCCGCAGGCCGAGCGGCTGGCCGCGCGCTATGTCGAGGCGTCATTTGCCGACAGCGCCTTCTTCTGCAACTCGGGCGCCGAGGCGAACGAGGGCATGGTCAAGATGATGCGCAAGGCCATGTCCGAAACCGGACGGGGCGAGCGCTACCGCGTGATCTGCTTCGAGGGCGCGTTCCACGGCCGGACGCTGGCGATGCTGGCCGCCACCGGCAACAAGAAATACCTGGCCGGCTTCGGGCCGGAGGTGGATGGCTTCGACCACGTGCCGTTCAACAACCTGAACGCGTTGCGCGACGCCATCGGGCCGGAAACGGCCGGGGTCCTGGTGGAGCCGGTGCAGGGCGAGGGCGGCATCCGCCCGGCGTCGCTCGATTTCCTGCGCGGCCTGCGCGCCGCCTGCGACGAGTTCGGGCTGATCCTTGGCATGGACGAGGTGCAGTGCGGCATGGGCCGCACCGGCAAGCTGTTCGCGCATGAATGGGCGGGCATCGCGCCGGACGTGATGAGCATCGCCAAAGGCATCGCCGGCGGCTTCCCCATGGGCGCGATCCTGGCGACGGAGGCGGTTGCCAAGCACCTGGTGCCCGGCACCCACGGCACGACGTTTGGCGGCAACCCGCTGGCCTGCGCCGCCGCCAATGCGGTGCTGGACGTCATCTTGGCGCCGGGCTTCCTCCAAGAGGTGGACCGCAAGGCCCGCAAGCTGTGGTCCGCGCTGGAGGGTGTGGTGGCGGACTACCCGGCCGTGGTGACGGAGGTGCGTGGCGCCGGGCTGATCCTGGGGCTGAAAGGCGCCGTGCCCAACACGGAACTGCAAAACGCCTTTGCCGCTGAGGGTTTGCTGACAGTCGCGGCCGGGGACAACGTGGTGCGCCTGGTGCCGCCGCTGGTGCTGACCGACGCGGATTGCGAGGCGGCGGTTGAGATGATCCGCCGCGGCGCGCGCCGCTGCCTGCCCACCCCGGCCTCGGTGGCGGCCAAGTGAGCGGGGCGCTCCGGCGTCCCGCCGACAGCGCGGATGGCCGCCGTTCCGGGGAAGGCCAGGCGCCGCTCCGCCACTTCCTCGACCTGCGCGACTTTGAGACGGCGACGCTGCGCCACATGCTTGACATCGCTTCAGGCTTCAAGGAAGCCGGCCGGGTGTCCTCGCGGCCGTTCGCCGGCAAGACGCTGGCGATGGTGTTCGAGAAGCCCAGCACCCGTACCCGCGTCAGCTTCGAGGTGGCGATGCGGCAGTTGGGCGGCGATGTCATCAACCTTTCGGCCAAGGAGCTGCAGATCGGCCGCGGCGAAACGGTGGCCGACACCGCCCGCGTGCTGTCCCGCTACGTGGATGCGATCATGCTGCGCACCGACGACGTGGCCAAGCTGCACGAGATGGCGGCCCACGCGACGGTGCCGGTGATCAACGGGCTGACCAACCGCAGCCACCCATGCCAGCTCATGGCAGACGTGATGACGTTCGAGGAGCACCGCGGGCCGATTGCCGGGCAGGTCGTGGCCTGGAGCGGCGACGGCAACAACGTGCTCAGCAGTTGGATCGAGGCGGCGGTGCGCTTCGGCTTCACCTTGCGCATGGCGACCCCCGACATCCTGCGCCCGCCGCAAGCGTTGATCGACTGGGCGCGCGCGGCCGGGGCCCGCATCGAGGAGTTCGCCGACCCGGCCGAAGCGGTCCGCGGCGCCCGCTGCGTGGTGACGGACGCCTGGGTCAGCATGGCGGACGACCCCAACGAAAGCCGGCACAACTTGCTGGCGCCCTTCTGCGTCACCCCGGCCCTGATGGCGCACGCGGCGCCGGACGCGATCTTCATGCACTGCCTGCCGGCCCACCGCGGCGAGGAGGTGGCAGCGGAGGTGATCGACGGCCCGCAATCCGTGGTGTTCGACGGCGCCGAGAACCGGCTGCACGCGCAAAAGGGCGTGCTGGCCTGGGCCTTGGGAGCCGCCCGTTGACCGAGGAGATCGCTTCAACGCCGGGCTGGGTGGAACAGCGGCTGGACGAGGCGTTTGCTGGCTTGCCGGCGAGCGCCGGCCCGGCGCGAGAAGCCTATGGTGCCTGCCTCGGTCGCCGCAAGGCTCCAGCTGCCCCGTCGGACTTGCTGGGTTCCGAGTTCAACGGCTGCCGGGCTGCGCTGCGCCGTGCGCTGGCGGGCCTCGGGCTGGACGGCGACGCGATGGCGAAGCTCGACCGGCGGCTCGAAGCGCTCGAAGCGGAGATCGCCGAGGACAGCTAGCACCCCGCGGCGCGGACTGGGACCTCAATCAACATGAGCACGACGCGGATGCCGTGGTGGGCCTGGTTCTGGCCGCTCGCCGCTTGGGCGGCGCTGGCCGGGGCGGGAGTCTTCGGGCTGAGCGCCTCCCTGGCCGCCGCCGCCGCCGTGGCGCTGGTCGCCACGGTGTTCGCCGCCGTTTACCATGCCGAGCTGGTGGCGCACCGGGTCGGCGAGCCGTTCGGCACGCTGGTGCTGGCCGTTGCTGTCACGGTGATCGAGGTGGCCTTGGTGGTGTCCGTGATGCTGGGCGGCGGACCGGAAAAGGCGGCGCTGGCGCGGGACACGGTGTTCGCGGCGGTGATGCTGGTGTGCAACGGCGTGGTCGGGGGATGCCTGCTGGCCGGCGGCATGCAGCACCGGGCACAAGGATTCCAGTTGCAGGGCGCAAGCGGCGCGCTCGCGGTGCTGACCGCGCTGACCACGCTGACGCTCGTGCTGCCCAACTTCACCCTGACCGCGCCGGGTCCAGTATACACCCCGTCGCAGTTGGCCTTCGTGGGCGTCGTGTCGCTGGTGCTTTACGGCGTGTTCGTGTTCGTGCAGACGGTCCGGCATCCCGGCGATTTCCTGCATAACCCAGCGGACGATGCGCACGAAGCGCCCCCTTCGGCCCGGGCGGCCCTGGCGAGCGCACTCCTGCTCGTCGTCGCGTTGGCGGCCGTCGTGGCATTGGCAAAATTGCTGTCGCCCACGATGGAAGCTGGGCTGGACTGGGCGGGCGCGCCGAAGTCGGTGATCGGGGTGGTGATCGCGGCGCTGGTGCTGTTGCCGGAAGCCTTGGCCGCCCTGCGTGCGGCGCGGGCCAACCGGTTGCAGACCAGCCTCAACCTCGCCCTCGGCTCCGCGCTCGCCAGCATCGGGCTGACGATCCCGGCGGTCGCCGCGGTGTCGGTCGCGCTGGGCACGCCGCTGACCCTGGGGCTTGGTGCGAAGGAGGAAGTGCTGCTAGCGGCGACGCTGCTGATCAGCGTGCTGACGCTCGGGACTGGCCGGACGACGGTGCTGCAAGGGGCGGTGCATTTGGTGATCCTGGCGGTGTTCCTGTTCCTGGCGGTGGTGCCGTGACCAGCCATTTTTCGGCCTCCGTCCAGGTCGGCTCGGCGTGGCCTGGGTGGGCGTGCAGCCGCGTCTCGGTAAAGCCCAGCCGGGCGAACAAGCGCCGATTGCCGGGCAAGGCCAGCCGCACGCCGAGGTGAAGCCGCGGCAGGCCGCACCGCCGCGCTTCGGCCTCCGCGGCGCGGACGAGTTCGGTGGCAAGCCCCTGGCCCCGGCAATGCGGCGCCGTGGCGAGCCGGCCGAGGTAAAGGCCACCCTCCTTTTCCGACCACAGCACGGCGGCGACGGGTTCGGCCTGCCTGACCACCGCCCCGCCGCCGCCGGCCGCCAGGTGCGCCAGGATGCTCGCCTCGGTTTCCTGCAGCGCGCTGGGCCGGGGATCGAGCGGTTCCCGGATCGCGCCGAAGGCCGCGCGGATCAGCGCGGCGACGCCTGCGGCATCGCTGGTCTCAATGGCCCGGCTCGCCATGTCCCCTCCCCCAAAACATGGCCCGCAACGTATCGGCGGCACGCGGCAGGTTCACGGGGGCCGCGCCGATCCCTATGTAGGGCGCATGACATCGACCCCTGCTTTCCTGGACAGCGCCCGCCCGGACGTGCCCGACATTGTTGTGCCCCGCGGCGTCACTCCCTTCCACCTGTCGGGCCAGCCGGTCCGCGGGCGCCTTGTGCGGCTCGGCCCGCTGGCCGACGCGCTGCTGACCCGGCACAAGAACCACGATGCCGTCACCGCCCTGTCCGGCCAAGCCCTGGCGCTCGCGGCGGCGCTGGCGACGGCGCTGAAGTTCCAGGGCAGCTTCAGCCTGCAGGCCAAGGGGGACGGCGCGGTGCCGATGCTGCTGGCCGACTGCACCGAGTCCGGCGCGCTGCGCGGCTATGCGCGGGCCGAGCCGGACCGGCTCGCCGCCCTGCTGGCCAGCGACCCTGCGCCTTCCGCCGCCGCCCTGCTCGGCCACGGCTACCTGGCCTTCAGCGTGGACCAGGGGCCGGACCGCGAGCGGCACCAGGGCATCGTCGCCATCGAGGGCGACAGCCTCGCCGACATGGCGCTGCACTACTTCGAGACCAGCGAGCAGATCCTGTGCAGCGTGCGCCTCGCCTGCGCCCGCACCGAGGCGGGCTGGCGGGCCGGCGCGCTGATCCTGGAGCGCATCCCCGGCGAGGGCGGCATCAGCCCGGACCTGGACACGGAAGCGCAGTCCGAGAGTTGGCGGACCGCGACGACGCTCGCCGCGACGCTCAAGGAGGAGGAGCTGCTGGATGACAGCATCCCGCCGGAGCGCCTGCTTTACCTGCTGTTCGGCGCGGCCGGCGTTTCGGCCGACCGCAACCGCGCTTTGGCCTATGGCTGCCGCTGCTCCCGCGCCCGGCTGTCCGGCATCCTGGAAACGTTTCCGCCGGACGACCTGGATCACATGTCGGTTGGCGGCGACATCGTGATGACCTGCGAGTTCTGCAACCTGGACTTCCGCTTCGACCGCGACGAGGTGCACGGCAATGCCGGTGATGCCCGGCTTAGTTAATGACCATCTTAACTAGCCTGCCGCGGCGCACGGCGCTGCTGCTGCCATGGGCGGCTGCGGCGTGCGGCGGGGACACGCCGACGCGCGCCATGCCGCCGCTGCGCTATGACTACCTGGCGCCGCTGCGGCTCAATGTGGCAACGGTCGATGTGGGCGGTGCGCCGCCGCCCAGCCCGATCGAAGCGCAATCCCCGGCGCCGTTGGGCGCGACACTGCGGCAAATGGCGCTGGATCGGCTGGCCGCCGGCGGCACGTCGGGCCGGGCGGTGTTCACCATTGACACCGCGCAGGTTGACCGAAGCTCCAACCACTTGGACGGCTTGGCGGCCGTGCGCCTGGAAATTTTCACGGATGACGGCGCCAGGGCGGGTTTCGCCGAGGCGCGGGTGACCCGTTCCTTTACAACGGGCGGCAATCTGCGCGAGGCGCTTTATGACCTGACCCGGCAGATGATGGACGACATGAACGTGGAGCTTGAGTTCCAGATCCGCCGCTCGCTGCGCGACTGGCTGCAAGACCCGACCGCCGCCCCGCCGCCCGCCCCGGTGGAGCAGCAGGAGCTTCCGGCGCCCTGAGCACCGGTCAGCCGCCCAGGTACGCCGCAGCGACCGCCGGGTCGGCTGCGACCTCCACAGCCGGGCCGGACAGGACGATTCGCCCGGTTTCCAACACATAAGCGTGGTCCGCCACGTCGAGCGCCGCGGAAGCGTTCTGCTCCACCAGCAGGATCGTCGTGCCCTCCGCCTTCAGCGCGGCGATGATCGCGAAAATCTCCTCCACGAACAGCGGCGCCAAGCCCATGCTCGGCTCGTCCAGCAACAGCAGGCGCGGGGCGCCCATCAGCGCCCGGCCGATGGCCAGCATCTGCTGCTCGCCGCCCGACATGGAGCCGGCAAGCTGGTGCAGCCGTTCCCGTAGCCGGGGAAAGCGGGCCAGCACGCCGTCCTGCCGCCGGGCCACCTCGCCGCGGCTTGGCACCAGGTACGCGCCCAATGCCAGGTTCTCCGCGACCGTCAGCTCGGCGAAGCACTGCCGGCCTTCCGGCACCTGGCGCAGCCCGGCGGCGGCGATCCGGTGCGCGGCCTGGCCGGTGATGTCGGCTCCAGCGAAGCGGACCCGCCCGGCGCGCGGGCGTACCAGGCCGGAGATGGCGCGCATCGCCGTTGTCTTGCCGGCGCCGTTCGCCCCGATCAGGCAGACGACCTGACCCTCCCCCACGGCTATCGAAACGCCGTGCAGCGCCACCGTGCGCCCATAAGCGACCTCAAGCCCGTCGATTTCAAGACCGCTCATCCCGCGCCGCGCACCCCGGCCTTGGCGCCAGCCGCGAGGCGGGCAGCGACCTTGTGGCCCAGGTATGCCTCGATCACGGCGGGTTCCTGCCGGACAGCCTGCGGCGTTCCCTCATAGATGCGCTTGCCAAAGTTCAGCACGGTAACGGTGTCGGAAATGTCCATGACGAAGCCCATGTCGTGCTCCACCAGCAGCACCGTGGCGCCGAACTCGCTGAGCCGGCGGACCAGGGTGGCGAGCGCCTCGGTTTCCGCCGGGTTCATGCCGGCGGCTGGCTCGTCCAGCAGGACCAGGGGCGGTTCGGGCGCCATGGCACGAGCGATTTCCAAGCGGCGCTGGTCGCCGTAGGACAGCGCCTGCGCCCGCTGCCCGGCCTTGTCGGCGAGGCCAACCAGGTCGAGCGCCGCACGCGCCCGGGCCACGGCGCGGCGCTCCTCCGCCCGGAAGCGTGGCAGGCGCAACACCACGCCGGGCAGGCCCACGGCCAGCCGAGCGTGCAGGCCGGTCAGAACGTTCTCCAACACGGTCATCGCGGCGAACACGCGGATGTTCTGGAACGTGCGGGCGAGGCCGAGCGCCGCGCGGCGGTCGGCGGCCAGCCCGGTCACGTCCTGCCCGACGAAGCGGATGCGCCCGGCGCTGGGCGGCACCAGGCCGGACACCAGGTTGAACAACGTGGTCTTGCCGGCGCCGTTCGGCCCGATCACGGCGTGGACGCCGCCCGCCATCACCTGCATGTCCACGCCGTCCACCGCGACCAGCCCGGCGTAACGGCGGGTCAGGCCGCTGAGGTCCAGCAACGGGATCATGCCGCGGTGCGGGCGCCGATCCGCTTCATGCGCACTGCAAGCAGGCCATTCGGCAGGAACAGCACGGCAAGCACGATGATCACGCCATTCAGCACCAGCCGGATGTCGCTGACCCCGCGCAGCAGCTCCGGCAGCAGGGTCAGCACCCAAGCGCCCACCACCGGGGCGAGAGGCGTGCCGATGCCGCCCAGCAGCGCGTAGGACAGGATGGTGACGGCAGGCTCGAACCCGTATTCATTAGGACCGATAAAGCTCGACACGTGGGCGGACAGGCAGCCGGCGAGGCCGGCCAGGGTGGCCGACGCCAACAGCGCGCCCATCTTGTAGCGCCGGACCGGCACGCCCATGACCTCGGCGGCGGTCTCGTCTTCCCGCATCGCCTCCATCGCCCGGCCGATGCCGCTGCGGCCGATCAGCCACAGCGCCAGCACCGCCAAGCCGAGCAGCCCGTAGATCAAGGGGGCCGTCGCGCGCTCCGGGATGCCGGACAGGCCCAGCGCGCCACCGAACAGGTCCACGTTGAGGTACACCGCGCGCAGCACCTCGCCCATCCCAATGGTGGCGATGGCGAGGTAAACGCCGGCCAGCCGCAGCGTCGGCCCCCCGACCGCCAGGGCGAACACCATGGGCACGACAACGGACAGCGGCAGCACCGCGGCAAACGGCAGCCCGAGCTTCAGGGTCATCAACGCGGAGGAGTAGGCGCCCAGGCCCATGAACGCCGCCTGCCCCAGGGACAACTGGCCCACCGCCAGCACGACATACATCGACAGCGCCAGCAGCCCGTTGATGCCCAGCGCATACACCAGGTTCTGATAGGTCCACAGGAAATCGTCGAGCCAAGCGGGCATCAGGCCCGCCGCAGCACGGCGCGGCCGAACAGGCCGGAGGGCCGAGTCCACAGCACGGCCACCAGGATCAGGAACGCTACCGCCTCCTTCAGCCCGGACGACACGTAGCCCGCGGTCATCACCTCGATCACGCCCAACGCCAGCCCGGCCAGCAACGCGCCGCGTATGTCGCCGAGGCCGCCCACGATGATGACAACGAAGCCGCGCAGCATCATCGCCTCCCCCATGTAAGGGTGGATCGCGTTGAAGTTCAGACCGATCAGCACCCCTCCCGCCCCGGCCAGGCAGCCGGAGATGAAGGAAACCAGCGCCGCCGCCTGCCCGGTATCGATGCCCATAAGTTGCGCCGCGTCCGGCTTCTCTGCCATGGCGCGGATCGCCAGTCCCAGCCGGGTGCCGCGCATCAGCAGCAGCAGCGCGCCGACCAGCAGCGCCGTGGCCCCCAGGATCAGGATCTGCGCCGCGGTGACGCGGACATCGCCGACAAGAAAGGCGTCCGCGCTCACGATGCCTGGCGGCAGGCGGCGGATGTCGGGGCCGAGCCAGCTCGTCAGCGCCGAGTAAAGCGCGAGGACGCCGCCGAGCGTCACCATCAGCGACGACAGCTCCGGCGCCTGGACACGGCGAAGCCGGGTCAGCAGCATCCAATCGAGCACCACCGCGATGCACCCGGCGCCGAGCGACGCGAGCGGCAGCGCCAGCCAGATGGACGCCCCCTGCCGCGCCATCCACAATGCCAGCAGCGCGCCGGCCGAGAAGTAGAACCCATAGGTCAGGTTAATGACCCGCAGCACGCCGAACATCAGCGTGAAGCCGAGGGCGAACAGGGCATAGGTGGCGCCGAGCAGGACGCCGTTCACAAGCTGCTGGGCAAGCATGGCCGGGTCCTATGGGGTTCGCGCGCCCGCCGCAAGTGCCGGCCCGCCGCTACTCCGAGGCGATGCCGAACTTGCCGCCCTGCATCGCCAGCACCACCACCCCCTCCGTGCTGGCGGGGTCGCGGCCCGGCGTGAAGGTGAACGGCCCCATGACGCCGCCGTGCTTCGTCGCTAGCAGGGCATCGCGTATCTTGGCCGGCTCGGGCGTCCCGGCGCGGCCGATGGCGTCGGCCAGGATGTGCATGCAGTCATAGGCTTGGGCGGCGAACTGGTCGGGGTCGCGGCCGTATTTCGCGCGGAACTTGGCGACAAACGCCTGGTTCGCCGGATCGTCCTTGCCCACGAACCACGGGCTGCCGACGATCAGGCCGTCTGCGGCGCTGCCCGCGATCTCGCCCAGCTTCGGCGAGTTGCTGCCGTTGCCGCCGACGAACAGCGTGTCCTTGCCGAACCCGAGTTGCCGCGCCTGCAGCAGCACGCCAGACACCGGCTCGACCAAAGCCGAGATGCCGACCGCATCGGGCTTCAGCGCGCGGATTTTGGTCAACTGCGCGCTGAAGTCGGTGTCCTTGCTGCCGAAGCTCTCGATGGCCAGGATGTTCAGCCCAGCCTTTTCCGCCGCGGCCTTCATGGTGTCGAAGCCCGATTTCGAGAACGCGTCGTCATTCGCATACATCAGCGCGATCGTCTTGACGCTGCGCGCCTTGGCGCGCGCCAGCGTCACCGGGATCACGTCGCTTTCCGGCAAGCTGGTGCGGAACACGTAGGGGCCGATCTCGGTGATGCCCACGGCCGTGGTGCTGGTGCCGATGATCGGGATCTTGCGCTCGTTCACGACCGGCCCCACGGCGAACATCTCATTCGACAAGGTCGGCCCGATGACGGCCACCACCTTGTCCCGGCCAATCAGCTTGCGGGCGGCGTTGATCGCCTGGTCCTTGTTGCCGGCGCTGTCCTCCACCGTCAAAGCGATCTTGCGGCCCCCCACACCCTGCGCGTTGACCTCCTCCAGCGCCAGTTCCAGCCCGGCGCGGATCGCCGTGCCGTAAGCGGCGTTGGGGCCGCTCAGGATTTCGATCGCGCCGACGGGGATCGGGGCGTCCCCCTGCGCAAAGGCGGCCGGGGCCATCGCCAGCGCGACGGCGGCGGCAGCGAGCAAGGAGCGGCGGAGCATCGTCGGCATTTCCTTCACGGAAAACGGGTCGGGCTGGGACCGTACTCGAAACGGCCCGAGAATCAAGGCGGCTTGCACCGGCCTGCACGCCAGGCCATGGGACGGCGATGACCATGCTGCGAGTCGCCACCTGGAACATCAACTCGCTCCGCTTGCGGCTGCCGCTGGTGGAACGGCTGGTGGCGGCGCTCGACCCGGACGTGATCTGCCTGCAGGAAACCAAGGTGCCGGACGAATTGTTCCCCGACGCGGCGCCCGGAGCTTTCGGCTACCCCCACGTCGCCCGGCGCGGCATGAAGGGCTACAACGGCGTAGCGGTCCTGTCGCGCGTGCCGCTCGTCCCGCTCGACGGCCCCGATTGGTGCGAGCGCGGGGACTGCCGGCATGTCGGGGTGGCGCTCTCGACGCCGGCGGGACCCGTGGCGCTGCATGATTTCTACGTCCCCGCCGGCGGGGACGAGCCGGACCCGGCGGCCAACCCGAAGTTCGCGCACAAGCTGGCCTTCGTCGCCGAGGTCACCAATTGGTTCGCCGCGCGGCAGCCTGCGCGCTGCATCCTCGTGGGCGACCTCAACATCGCGCCGATGGAGCATGACGTTTGGAGCCATAAGCAGCTCCTCACCGTGGTCTGCCACACGCCCGTGGAGGTCGCGGCGATGGAGGCCTGGATGCGAACGGGCTTTGTTGACGCCATGCGGCACTTCGTACCGGCGGAGCAGAAGCTTTACACCTGGTGGTCCTACCGCAACCAGGACTGGAAGCAGGCCAACCGCGGCCGCCGGCTGGATCACGTCTGGGTCAGCCGGGACCTGGCGCCGGGCCTGCGGTCGAGCACCGTGCTGACGGAAGCGCGCGACTGGCCGCGGACCTCGGACCACGTGCCGGTTTGCGTCGAACTCGACGTATGAGCGGGCCGCCCGCCAGCGCCGGGCGCCCTTACGTCACGAAGACCGTAATCTTCTGCGACACGACTGGCGGGTCGAACAGCATGTGCTCGGCATTGCCGAGCACGAGCTGAAGCGTGTGCCGCCCGCGCGGCAGGTCGAGACGGGTCTCGGTTTGCCCGGCGCCGAAATGCAGGTGCCTTTTGTCGGACGGGATAGGCTCGTCAGGATTGAGCGGCTCATCAACGTCGATCAGCAGATGGTGGTGGCCAAAATTCGGCGTCGCGTCGCCAGCATGGGTGACGCCCATGTTGCGCAACCCGAAACGGCACCAGAACGCGCCACGGACGCGCTCGCCGTTACGCGGCGAGATGACGTAAAGCAGCGTATCCTTGGGCGACGGCGTCCGCTCAGCCGACGCCGGCGTGGACGCGGCCGCCGTCGAAAGGACGGCGGCTTGCAACAGCGTTCTGCGATGGATCGGCATGATGCTCCTTAAGGTTGCCTGCGCGGCGCCAAAACCAGTCACTCAGTCTGGGCGAGGCGCAGCCCATGGGTCGGGTATCGCACGGACGCATCATAGGAATCGCGGCTCGACGGCCGGAGGTCTTTCGCGTCCGCCATCCAAGAGCCGCCGCGCAGCACGCGCTCGCGGCAGTCGGAGGCATCCCAGGCATTCGTTCCGATGCGCGGCGCGTCCCCGTAGTCGCGGTGCCAGCAATCGGCCACCCACTCGGCAACACCGCCACCCATGCCGTACACGCCGAACGGGTTGGGCGGATACGATTCGACCGCAGGCGGGTTCTGCATGCTGACCGGCTCGCCGCAACCTTTGCAGCGCGCCTTGCCGGGCAGCATGGCGTTGCCCCAGGCATAGCGCGTTTCCGTCCCGGCCCTGGCGGCGTACTCCCATTCGGCCTCGGTCGGCAGCCGGTAGGGCTTGCCCGTCGCGGCGGAAAGCCATGCCGCGTATCGGTTCGCATCGTCCCAGCTCACGTTGGTCACCGGTTGCTCTGGCCTGCCTTTCGGCTGAAGCATGCACGCCCGCGCGTCCACGCAGGCTTGCCATTCCGCGACCGTGACGGCCGTCCTTCCCATGAGGAACGGCTCGATCAGGACGGTGTGCACCGGCCGCTCCGATTGGTCCTCGTTGCTCCCCATGCGCAGGATGCCGCCGGGCAGCGTGATCATCCTCGGTTCGGCGACCATCGGCAGGGTTGCCGGCTTGAACGTTTGCAAGCCTCCCTGCACCGCACCCGGCGAAAGCGGGATCTGCCCGGCCACCATGGGATCAGCCGCGGAACGGGCCTGCTGCCCAAGCGGCTGCAGGTGGTCGGAGGATTGGGACGTGTCAGCCTCGGCCGGCGTCGGGGCTGGGATCGCCGAACCAGGCTTTGCAGGTGCCGGGGTGCGATAAAACCCCGCGGCCGGCGAGTAGGGCGCCACGGCGGCGCGCGGGCCGTCCGCGCCCGGCAACGTGCTTCCAGCCAGGCCCGGCGCACGCGCCATGCTGGACGCGCCGTCGTTGCGCGGAGGCGGCCCCAAAACTTCGAGCGTCGCTCCGCCGGCGCAGACCAGGCCGATGATGCCGAGCCAGAATCTGACCAAGCTGCGGAACGAAAAGGACCGACCCGCCGTGCCATGATCGGCATACAGGTCCAAGTCCCTGCTCAGTTGCTCACCTATGGATCTCGCCACTTCGACTTGCATATGAATGTCTGGAACGCGTATTTCTTGAGTACGAAGATCTACCTTCATCGTGTTCAGAACCCTGATCTGACGATACCTCCTTAACTTGCCCATCTTTCCGGACCTTGAAGGCGTCATTGCAGAAGGCACTGGTCACAACTCGCAATATCGTTGCGAAATCAATCCAAAATAGATGTTTATATTGAAGTTATCATGTCGTTTGCCAAGCCGAGAGGCCCGAGGGCAGGCGCGATGAACCGGGCGGCCCCGCTCAACCGATGAAGGATGCAGCAGTTGGCAGCGTTGCGGGTGCGGAGCAGGCCCGCCGCTGAGGGCTGCAAGGAGCAGCCCTATGCTCCTTGATGGCCTGCTTTCCAGTGCCCGCCGGTGCCGGGATGGCCTCGACGGGCAAAGGAGAGGCTTGAGTCAGCCAGGCGGCGTTGCGGACCCGGCAACGCGCAGCGCTGTGAGCGCCGGCGTTCCAGGAACGATTAGGCGTCCGCTACGCCTCCAACCGGATCGAGGCGATAACCACCGCCTTCCGTCACCAGCAAGCGCGCATTGCTGGGGTCCGGCTCGATTTTCTGGCGCAGGCGGTAGATGTGCGTTTCCAGCGTATGGGTTGTGACGGCGGCATTGTAGCCCCATACCTCGTTCAGCAGCACCTGCCGCGCCACCGGGCGGGTTCCGGCGCGGTACAAGAATTTGAGAATGGCCGCCTCCTTCTCGGTCAGGCGGATGCGGCGGTTCTTCACCGGCTCATGCAGCAGCTTGGCGCTGGGACGGAAAGTGTAGGGGCCGATGGTGAACACGGCGTCTTCGGAGTTCTCGAAGATCCGCAGCTGCGCGCGCAGACGGGCCAGCAGCTCCGCCAAGCGGAATGGCTTGGCGATGTAGTCGTTGGCGCCGGCATCCAGCCCACGCACAACGTCTGCCTCATCGTCCGATCCGGTCAGCATGATGATCGGCATGCGCAGGCCCTGCCGGCGCAGCAGCGCGCAAAGGTCGCGACCGTCCCCGTCGGGCAGTCCCACATCGAGGATCACGGCGTCAAAACGGGCGTCCTTGCCCGTCATCAGCGCCTCCGCCTCCGAGATGGTCGTGGCCTCGGCAACCGCGAACTCGCCGTCCACCTGGAGCTGCTCAAGAAGGGCTTCCCGGAGGGTCGCATCGTCGTCAACGACAAGGATCGGACGCTCAGCCGTCATTCGGCAACTTCCCTTCGTAGAACCAATGGCAAAGTGCCAATCCTGGTCTTCGTTGTCATTCGATTGGGCAACTCGACAAAACGGGGTGATACCTTCAAAAATGATTTGGCACAGGGTCCAACGCGCGTCAGGCCCTGTAAAATGATACCATGACGCCCCAGAATACACACATCGTTGTGAGGTGGTAGGCTGCGGCACCCGGGCGGACGCCATATCCCTTGTCGGACGCCAACCATTGAGATGGAGACGACGTGGCCCAGCCGCGAGGATCACAGGCGGACCAGTCGGCCGCATCTTTTCTGCCCAACCCTGACCTGCTGCATATCCGGTCCGTGCACCGCGCGGTGGCCGACCTGCGCCGCGGCACGCCCGTGCTGCTGCTGGGCAATCCGGATGCCGTGGTGCTGGCCGCCGACACGGTTGGCTCGGCCGGGCTGGTGGAGCTTGCGGCGTTGGCGGCCGGGCCGCCCGTGCTCCTGCTGTCGCCGGTGCGCGCCGCGGCGCTGCTGCGCCGTCCGGTCGAGCCAGGCCCGCCCATCGCCCTGCGCACGGGCGGGCTGCTTGATCCGGCGCTTCTGCGCGGGATGGCTGATCCTACGGCGGCGCAAATCCTCGCCGACCCGCCGGAGCAGGCCGCCTTGCCCGCGCCCGCAACCGCGGCGCTTGCCCTGGTCAAGCTGGGCCGCCTGCTGCCGGCAGCCCTGGTGGCGCCAGTACGAGCCGACGCAGCCGCGCAGGCGGCGCGCTTGGGCCTGCTGAGCGTCGCGGCGGAGGATGTGCTCGCCTTTCCCGACGAGGCGGCGGCCGGCCTGGTGCAGGTGGCATCGGTGCACGTTCCGCTCGCGGCGTCCGCCGATGCGCGCTTGGTGTCGTTCCGCGCCCCGGACGCCGGGATCGAACACATGGCGATCCTGATCGGCAAGCCAGAGCACGCCGACGCCGCCGGGCCGGCATCGCTGGCGCGCGTGCATTCCGAATGCTTCACCGGCGACCTGCTGGGCAGCTTGCGCTGCGACTGCGGGCCGCAACTGCACGCGGCGCTGGACCGCATGGCGGCCGAGGGCAGCGGGGTGCTGCTTTACCTGGCCCAAGAAGGGCGCGGCATCGGCCTCACGAGCAAGCTGCGCGCCTATGCCTTGCAGGATCGCGGGCTGGATACGCTCGATGCGAACCGTGCCCTGGGCTGGCATGCGGATGAGCGCAACTTCCTGGTTGCCGCGACCATGCTCGACCAACTCGGCATCCGTCGAATCCGGCTGTTGACCAACAACCCTGACAAGTTGACGGCCCTGGCCGCCTTGGGCGTGGAGATCGAAGCGCGCGAGCCGCTGGTGATCCAGCCGAACGGCATCAACAACCATTATCTCGTGACGAAGATGCGGCGGTTTGGCCACCTGCTGGGTTGAGCAGGACGTGGCACGGGCGTTGACGCCACGCCATGGCACGGCTCTTGCTAAATCGAAACCATGATCCAACCAACGCCCGGCGCTGACCCTGCTTCCCGCCTGTTCGGCTACGCGACGCCTGCGGACGGCGCCGGGCCGATCGGGCCTGACGGCGCGTGGCCGCAGCCGCTCGACATGCCGTTCAGCGACGTGCTGAAGTCGCTGAACCCCCTGCAGCATGTGCCGGAGGTCGGCACAATCTACCGGGCGGCGACCGGCGACACCATCCCGGCCCCATTGCACATCCTGGGGGCCGGCATCTTCGGCGGCCCGATTGGCATCCTGGGCGCCGCAATGATAAGCTTCGTGGGAGCGCTGTTCACCATGGGGCCGGATTTATCGCGTCCTTCGGCCCCGGCTGGAATGTCGGCCACCGGGTCGGAGGCGGCCATGGCTCCGGTCACGCCTGGAACCATGAAGCCCGGCGAGTACACGACCCTCGCCACCGTGCCTCCGGAGTTCCTGCAAAGCCCAACCCAGTTCGCCGCCGGCGGCGCGCAGCGAGGGCATGCCGCCTACCAACTGGCGTCGCAGGAGTGGCTGCGCAGCCAGTCGTTTGAGAAGGGGCTGGCGTGAGCGGGGGCGTCGTGGGCGAGGCGACGCTTCATCCCGACGGCACCCTGGTGCTGGGCAGCATGCGGCACCGCGCGGCGTTCGGGCGCGGCGGCGTGCGGACGCATAAGCAGGAGGGCGATGGGGCGACGCCGGCCGGGTTGCTGCCGCTGCGCCGCCTTCTCTACCGTGCTGACCGGATTTCGCGTCCACGCGCCGCCGTGCCGGCCATGCCCTTGGCCCCGCATGACGGGTGGTGCGACGACCCGTCGCACGCCGACTACAACCGCCCGGTGCGCTTGCCGCATGACGGCCGGCACGAGGCGCTTTGGCGGGCCGACTCGGTTTACGACATCATCGGCGTGCTCGGCTGGAACGACGCCCCGGTGCAGCGTGGGGCCGGCAGCGCGATCTTCCTGCACGTGGCCCGGCCGGACTTCGCGCCGACAGAGGGCTGCATCGCGCTCGCGCTGCCGGATCTGCGCATGCTGCTGGACGCCGGGCTGACGGCCATCCTGGTCCGCGGTGCGTAGGGCACCGGGTTCCACGCCGGGTCAGGGGTCCCGGCTCAGCCCTTTCTGCGCCAGCGCCGCCAGGTAGGCGTCCCACAGCGCCGCTTGTTCCTGGCCCATCTTGTGCAGCAGCGCCCAGGTGTAGATTCCGGTGTCATGTCCGTCGCTGAAACGGATGCGCACGGCGTAATGGCCGATCGGCTCGACGGCGGTGATCCGGACCCCACGCTTGCCCGCCACGGTTTGCTTCTGGTCCGGTGAATGGCCCTGCACCTCGGCGCTAGGACTTTCCACCCGGAGCAGCTCGGCCGGGAG
>CALMVT010000597.1:28817-36267 GCA_937873175.1 uncultured Acetobacteraceae bacterium
AATGGCCCTGCACCTCGGCGCTAGGACTTTCCACCCGGAGCAGCTCGGCCGGGAGGGAGACGGCGGTCTGGTCATCGAAGTCAAGCTCAAGGCGCTGAGTCGCGCGCCGGACGCGGATGTCGGTGGGCCGCGGCGTCATGGGTTGTCACGCCCGGGACCGCCGTGCGGAGCGTCGTCAAGCAGGCGCGCTTCCTCGGGCAGCATGATCGGTATGCCGTCGCGCACGGGAAAGGCGAGGCCGGCTTTTGGGCTGATCAGCTCCTGCGCAACGCGGTCATAGGTCAGCGGGCCTTTGCTGACCGGGCAGACCAGAATGGCGAGCAGGCGGGGATCAAGACTCGAGGCATCAGGCATCGGGACACCGTTCAGCTCGCATGCCGGCCTTGCCGCCCCGTATCGGGAGCATGCGCACCCATCTGCAGCAGGGTCAGCAGGGTGCTGGCCAAATCGGTCGTTTTCGGCGCTTCCAGCAGGGCCTGTTTTTCCACGGGATCGAACGGGCAGACCATGGCCAAGGTCACGATCAACGCATGGTCCGGCAGCTCGTTGATCGCATTCCAGTTGGCATCGAATCCGCGGGCGTTGAAGTAGCTGCGGAGCGCTTCCGTCAGCGCGTCCCGATCAACGGCGGCCGCCACGGGCTTGGCGTCCAGATCATCCCGGAACCGCGCCAGGTCGGCCCGCACCCGGCGGTAGCCGCGCTGCATCTCCAGTTCCACGCTGATCGCGAAGCGGGCCAAGCCGGTCAGGGTGATCAGATACCGCCCATCCTCGGTTTCGCTGAAGGAGGACAAGCGGCCCAGGCAGCCGACCCTATACAGCGCGGGTCCGCTGGGCGTCCCGGGCCGGCTTTCATCCGGCTGCACCATGCCGATCACCCGGCCTGCCGCCAGCGCGTCCTCCACCATGGCGCGATAGCGCGGCTCGAAGATGTTCAGCGGCAGCTTCCCCTGGGGCAGCAGCAAGGCGCCGCTCAGCGGGAACACCGGGAACTCTGTCGGCAGTTTGCCCGTGCCGGATTGGGACATGGGATCAACTGAACAGCAACGCCGACAGCTTGCGCCGCGCGGACAGGGTTGTGGGGTCGGTCAGCCCCCAAGCCTCGAACAGCTTCAGTAGTTGCAGCCGCGCGGCGTCTTCGTTCCAGGCGCGATCATGCTTGACGATGTGCAGCAGCGCGTCGGCTGCCTCCGCTCGGCGGTCGCTGGCGTTCAGCGCCGCCGCCAAGTCATAGCGCGCCTGATGATCCGCCGGGTCGGCGGCGAGCCGGCGCTCGAACTCGCCGAGCTGGCTGCTGGCCCGGCGTCCCTCTTCCGCCAACAGCAGCGCGCTGCGCGCCCCGCTGATCTCGGCATGTTCGGCGATGGCCGGCGGAATTTGCTCCAATGCCTCCCGGGCCTGGTCCTCCTGGCCGAGCGCCATGAGCACGCGGATCAGCCCGGCCCAGGCGGCCGGGTTCTCCGGCTCCTCTTGCAGCAAGGCGCTGAACAGGCCGCCGGCTTCCTCGAACTGCGCGGCCTCCATGGCGGCTTTCGCCTCCGCCAGCAGGTCCGCCGCCGGCATGGCGCCGCCCGCCAGCTTCAGCAGGCTCTCGACAAACCGCTTGACCTCGCTTTCCGGCAACGCCCCTTGGAACAGGTCGGCGATCTGCCCTTGCCAAAAGGCGGCCACCGTCGGCACGGACTGCAATGGCAGGCCGATCTGCGCGAGCTGGCGGACCAGCGCCTGGTTGGCGTCGATGTCGACCTTGACCAGCTTGACCCGGCCGCCCGCGGCTCGCGTCACCTTTTCCAGTGCGGGCGTGAGCTGCTTGCAGGGGCCGCACCACGTGGCCCAGAAATCCACCAGCACGGGGACGGAGCGCGACGCCTCGATCACGTCCTGCATGAAGGTCTGCTGCGTGCCGTCGATGATCATCGCCTCCGGTGCGGCGCCCGCTGCGCCGCCGCCGGGGCCACGCGCCGGCGAATGCGCCGAAGCCGCTGGCCCTGGCCTTTTTTTCGCCCCAGTCTGACCGATGAGCATGTCCATGGATTTGCCTACCCTGATGGTCCGTTGGTGCATAGATGTTGCGCATCGGCGGACTGTGCAACCCGGTGCTATATTTCGGCGAGGCTGTCCGGACGCGATGCCTGCCCCGCCCCAGCAATCCGCGAACCGCTCTTGCGCGACGCGGCGGACCCGCCTAGAACGCTGACGCGTTAGGATGCGGGCGTAGCTCAGGGGTAGAGCACAACCTTGCCAAGGTTGGGGTCGAGGGTTCGAATCCCTTCGCCCGCTCCAGTCGTTTCCACCGCGAACAATCTCTGCGCGAGTTGGACCTCTATTGACGCCCATGTTTGGCGAGTTTCTTGGCGATAACCTTGATACTGCGCACCCGTAACGACCTCGGGTAGCTCTCTCCGGACGGGCATATCTCTCCGAAGCTTGGGGCTTGGGCGGTTTAGTCTACAAGCTTTAATAGGTTGAAAAAGCATATGTTTCGCGTGCTGCCGCGGGGGGCCAGTTGGAAAGTTGACCGCCTACCAGTGCTCCTGACGACACCGGACCCGCGAGCCCATTGGTCCTCGTAAAGCGACGATCAAATTCGTCCCGTCTTGGACGCCTACGGGCTTCCACGCGTTAACTGCCGCGGTACGAGTTTCGCCCGAGGTTTTCGACATGCCTATCGTGCATGAACATGATGGCCTGATTGTCTGGACGCGGCGCGAGCACTGGCGTGGTGCTATGGCGGACGCCCTTACCCGACATACCGCGCCCGCCTGCGCCGACGCTGGCCACGACATTGAGGACGTCCCTGAGCTCCTGGGCAGGCACGTCAATGGCTCGATCTGGTTGGTGGCGCTCGGCAACAAGCTCGACGGCGCTGTGCTGGTGGGGCACTCGGAGTCGTTCATGTTCCCCGAGCGTGCGGCGCTTCTCAATCGCGAGGTGTAAAAGGCATTGTCAGTCTCGAGAGCGGCTATGCCTGCGATACGAGCTTCACCCCGCAAGAACGGGCAACGCTCGCCAAAATTCCCATTCTGATCGTGTTTGCCGACCATCACGCCGATGTACCGGAACCATTCGGCTCACGTTGGACCACGTCCATGAGCCAGTGCCGTGACTTCGCTGTCAGCATCCAGGCTGCCAGCATCCAGAAAGAGGGCGGCGACGTGACCTTCCTGCACCTTCCCGAGATGGGCATGCACGGCAACACGCACATGTTCATGCTGGACAAGAACAACCTGCAGGTCGCCGATCTCGTGCTCGACTGGATCGACACCCACGTCGAGCACAGCGCCAAACCGCCCACCGCGTCGCAGTAAAGGCCCCTCAGGGTTGAGATGACCTCAGCTCAGCAGGTGCACACAAGAACAGTGTCCGTCGGGCGCGTCCGCTGGGCCTGGGCCGACGGGAGGGACCGCCGTGGTCTGGTTCGCGCCCGAGCAAGACAAATGGTAGGAGATCACCGAGGCCCAATAGCGGTCGTTCGTTCTCCCGCACGCCATCGCACCAGAACACGGAATATCAGAAGTGTCGGAACTCTTGCATCGCCAAGTGCTTCAGTCGAACGAATGCAGGCGCCGGATGAGCCCTCAAGGTGCTGGTCTCATCGGCGTGCTGCAACGCCGCACAGGGAGCGACACGCATGCTGGCGATGAACTACCGCGGCCCATATCGGGTCAGGGCCGACGAGAAGCCGCTGCCGGTGATCCTGCATCCCGAGGACGCGATCGTGCGCGTGACGCGCTCGTGCATCTGCGGGTCGGACCTGCACCTTTATCACGGCATGGTTCCGGACACGCGGGTCGGCATGACCTTCGGGCATGAATTCTGCGGAATCGTGGAGGAGGTCGGCCCCGAGGTCCGGAACCTGAAGCGGGGCGACCACGTGCTCGTGCCCTTCAACATCGCGTGCGGCAAGTGCCACTTCTGCCAGCAGGGGCTGTTCGGCAACTGTCACGAGTCGAACGCCCAGGCGACGGCAGTTGGCGCGATTTACGGCTATTCGCATACGGCCGGCGGCTATGATGGCGGGCAGGCACAATATGTGCGTGTGCCCTATGCCGACGTCGGCCCGACCGTGATCCCCGACTGGATGGACCTGGACGACGCCGTGCTCCTGACGGACGTAGTGCCCACCGGATACCAGGCGGCCGAGATGGGCGGCATCCAGCCGGGCGACACCGTTGTGGTGTTCGGCGCCGGACCCGTGGGCTTGATGGCGGCCCGATCGGCTTGGCTGTTCGGCGCGGGCCGGGTGATCGTGATTGACCACCTCGACTACCGGCTCGAGTTTGCGCGCACCTTCGGGCCGGCCGAGGCCTACAATTTCAAGGAAATGGATGATCCGGTCGTTTTCCTGAAGAAGCAGACTGACTCGCTCGGCGCCGATGTGTGCATCGACGCGGTAGGCGGCGATGCGGCCGGAAACGCGTTGCAGTGGCTGATTGGCACCAAGCTCAAGCTGGAAGCCGGCAACGCGATCGCGCTCCACTGGGCAATCAACTCGGTCAAAAAGGGCGGCATCGTGTCGATCGTCGGCGTTTATGGCCCGACCGGCAACATTGTGCCCATCGGCAACGTCGTCAACAAGGGCATTACCATCCGCGCCAACCAGGCGTCGGTGAAGCGCCTGCTGCCGCGGCTGATCGACCATCTCAAGGCCGGCCACATCAATCCCAAGGCGATGATCACCCACCGCGTTCCGCTAGAAGATATCTCGGACGCCTACCATATTTTCTCGGCGAAGCTCGACGGCTGCATCAAGCCGGTGCTGCTTCCCAACGGCGCGTGAACAGGAGGCTCCCCATGGCGAATGCGCTGGTCGACACGTCCAACATCCCCGGCTGGGGCGTCGACGCAGACGCGAAGAACAATCCCACCTACCCGATGCGCCATATCGACCAGCAGGAGACGCGCGGGCTCACCTGGGTACGCCCCGCGCAGCAAGAGCCCGATGTCGAAATCCTGCGCTCGATTGAGCACAACCGGCTACCCGCGGTGCTCGGCACCTCCACCCCGCCGAGCGGACTTTCCGGAGCCATTCGTCGCTATGCATTTCGCCGCAGCGAGTCCGACTGGTGGCACTGGCTGCTGTTGATGGGTGCGGACCGCATCAACGTGGTCGAGGGCCTCGTGTCCGATCTCGCGCACGGAACGCTGCCCAATGTGCCTGCCGAGATGGGTGCGCGCGCGGAATGGCGGTACAACCAGAAGGGCTTTGTGCTGAAAGCGGGTGCGGCGCTTGCGGTCAGCGCGCTGGTGTTCGCGGCCGTTCGGACGCGCAGGCGACCGGCGAGGCCTGTGGCGTCTGCTGCAGACACCGCCGAAATGCGCCGCAAACCAGCGATCTGAAGTCTTCGCGTTTGCGGGCCGATGGATCACGATCCGGCCTGCAACGCCGCCATTCGGTGCGTTGTCGCTAGGAGCAGCACCTAAGAGGCGGTTTCCACAACTACCTTGGGTTGTGCTGGCCTGACTGCTTGCCCTGCTCGGCTGGTGTCCATCTCAGGGCTTTGGGGTGGAGAGCAGGGTGAACTTCAGGATATTGGACCTGATCGCGACGGTGATCACGTCCTGCGAGGGACCGCGCAAGGCAGGGCCGGGGCATCCGCCTGCCGCAACCGTGCGCGTGCTGGCGACCTTGCGCCGGTTCCTGCGCGAGGGCACGCCGTGGCGCAGCCTAAAGGCCACGGAGGGGATGGTCAGCGGCTCAGCTCTGCGCCGTGCCTTGGAGCGCTGGGCACGAATGGGTGTGCTGGCGCAGGTGCAAGCCTTGCTGGTCGCCATGCTGCGTGGCGACCCCACGCTCATCGTGGATAGCTGCTCGGTGCGCGCCAGGCGTGGCGGCGATCTCACCGGCCCCAACCCGACCGACAAGGGCAAGCGCGGCACGAAATACCACGTCGCGGTGACGGGCGACGGCATCCCCGTCGCGTGCGCAGTCACGGCGGCCAACGTCAACGACACGCTCGTCTTCGAGCGGCTGTTCCTGTCTGCCGTCGCCGTCATGGCCCGCGTTGCGACCGTGTTCGCGGACAAAGGCTATCACGCCGAAGGCAACCGTGATCTGTGCCGCAGCTTCGGGGCTGAGCCGCACATCCACAAGCGGCGGCAGCCGAGCGGATCGGGCCTAGGCGGACGCCGCTGGCCGGTGGAACGAAGCAATGCCTGGGTGCTGGAGAACCGGCGCTTGGCGCTGCGCTAAGACCGGCTCGGCTTCATCGTGCAGTCCCTGCTCCAGGCCGCGTGCCTATTCCTGGTTGCAGGAAGGCTTGCTCGTGAATTCTGAAAACCGCCTCTAAACAAGAGGCCGGATCGCAGTTTAAGCAGTCATGCGCCGGGCTCCCGGGTTGAGACGCCGCCGAGCCCCGCAAATCTCGCACATGTTCATTGAGCGGAACCGGCCGGCGACCTTCAGCTACCCGGCCTGGTCACTCCGCGGCAATCTGCGGCTTGCTTTGCTTGCAGCGACCGGGCGCCTGGGGCCGGAGCTGCGGCGACACGGACTGGGCTGACCTGCGCGTGTAGAAGCGCGAAAGTGCTCGCCGATGATTTCCTTGACGATGTAGCCTTTGAAGCACTGTGCTCCGGCGTTCCAGCTTGAGGCGATCCCGTTGGTGTCGAGCAGGTAGATGGCGCAGTCCGTTACGCTCTGGACGAGTAGTTCAAATCAGTTTCTCATAGGTCCGGTATTTTCTCGCGCCTCTCTCTTCACAGGAGCGGCCCGCGGTCGGCTCCTCCCGGCTCGTTTGATGGTAGGCTACGAGGTCCGCTTTGGGTCGGGTGCGGCAGTGCGCTTCCGTTGTTCGTTGAAGGCCGGCCCCGGGGGGCTCCCGTTTGGAAGCAGAGCGCAGCCACGGCCAGCTCACGCGCAGTCACGGCGCGCAGCGTCGCTCACGAAGTAGGAAGCTTCTTGCCCCGAGCCGCCTGTTCAGCCCGCGCTTTCCACGACGTTATGTCATCAGCTTCCTCACTGAACATCACGCGCACACCCGTGCCACCCTGGCTCACCCGGATTTTGCCACCCTTCCGCGCCTTGTGCTCGGCCAGCCACGCCACGATCTCCGGATCCTCGCTGGTCCGGCCCTCGAACTCGAGCACCCCGGCGATGTCTTCCTGTTTGCGACGTTTGACCATCAGTGCGCTCCTCTTGGACGCGCGAGAAAAATGCGGCGCGCTTCACCCACGGTGAGGTCACCGCAAGCGTGCTGTGGAACCGGTCGTCCCGGTCGAGGCACACGTGGCAGAGCCCTGCACCGCTCCCGCGGGCCGGCCTCACCCCGGGTCAGGCGAGCTTCAGGTTGGAGGCCGCCTGCTTGCCGCGCTCGGTGATGACGTCATAGCTGACCTTCTGCCCGTCGTTCAGGCCCTGCAGCCCGGCCGCCTGCACGGCGGTGATGTGCACGAACACGTCCTTGCCACCGTCCTGCGGCTGGATAAAGCCGAAACCCTTGTCCGCGTT
>CALMVT010000598.1:0-4677 GCA_937873175.1 uncultured Acetobacteraceae bacterium
GTGCAGCGGCACGAGCAGCACGACCAAAGCGGCCAGGCCCAGTCGGCCGGCAGGCAGGGGCCGTGCGGCCTTATGGGGTTATCCAGCGCAGCCCGTCGTCCACCAGGCCGTCGGCCTGCAGCTTTGCCAGCGTGTGCAAACGGACGCGCTGCGACTCGCGGAAGTTCGGGTCGTCGAACCCGATGGCCCGCAGCCCGGCGATCAAGCGCGCAACCGACGCCGCAAGCGTGGTCCGGGGCTGATGCTCCGGCGCCAACTCCCGGAAACGCGAAAAATCGACTCGGTAGCTCCGCTTGTCGGGCGGCGCGTCCGAGTTGATCGCAACCGTTGTCCCGGGACACGCCTCCGCCACGGCCGCGGCCAGGTCGCGAACCCGGTGGTTCCAGGCGTCGCTGCCCGCATTGACCGAAAGCACCCGGCCGCCGCGGTCGGCGTCGCGCCCGATTGCCCACTCGATGGCCAGCGCCATGTCGGCCACGTCGATCAACGGACGCCACGGCGTGCCGTCGCTGAGGATCGAGATGCCGCGGGAGGCCACCGCGCCGGCCGCGAAGTCGTTGAGCACCAGGTCCAGCCGCAGCCGTTCGGAAAAGCCGCACGCCGTCGCGAAGCGCAGGCAGGTGATCAGCATGGGGCCGTTTTCGAGGCGTCGCAGGCCCTGCTCGGTTTCGATCTTGGACCGGGCATAGGCCGTCAAGGGGTTAAGCGGGTCGTCCTCCCGTCGGGCAGCGCCCTCGGCGAAGCCGTAAACGCTGCAGCTCGACGCGAACACGAAGCTGCGCACGCCGGCGGCCTCGGCCAGCTTGGCCAGCCGCAGGCTGGCGCCGCGGTTGATCTCGTCCGTGACGGCCTCGAACCGCTTGCCCATCGGGTCGTTCGAGATCGCAGCCAGGTGAACGACGGCATCGACGCCTTGCAGAAGCTCGGCCGGCAGGTCCCGCACGTCGCCGAAGTGCTGCGCGGTGAGATGCCGCTCCGGCAGCGGCCCGGGCGTGGTCAGGCAATGGGCGAAGAAGCCGGCATCAAAGCCGATCAGCGCGGCCTCGGGGAACCGGGCGCGCAGAAACCGCACCACCACCGGGCCGACATAGCCCATGTTGCCGGTGATCAGGATCTTCATTGAGCCTCCACGTGCTGATGGTTGGCCGGCTTCCGGGCGGGCGGTCAGAAGATGCGCAGTTCCGGGATGAACACGACGAACTTGCCGCCCCAGTCCCGGATCGCCGCCATCTGGCCCACGATCTCCTCCGACAGGTTCCAGGGCAGGATCACGAGGTAGTCGGGCTTCGTCTCGGCGATCGCCTCCGGCCCGCGCACGGGAATGCGGCAGCCGGGCAGCAAGGTGCCCTGCTTGTGCGGGTTCCGGTCCACCGTGCAGGCGATCAGCTCGGGGCCGATACCGCAATAGTTCAGCAGCGTGTTGCCCTTGGCCGGCGCGCCGTAGGCGGCGACGCGCGCGCCCTTCCGCCGCGCCTCGATCAGGAAGCTCAGCGCCTCGCACTTGATGCCGGCCACCTGGTCCGCGAACCGGCCGTAGATCGCCGGGTCCTGCAACCCGGCATCCCCCTCAGCTTGACGAAGCGCCGTCACGCTGGGCGACACCGGCTCCCGTCCCGCGCCGCCGGCCTGTTGGACGAAGATGCGCAGGGAGCCGCCATGCGTCGGCTGCTCCTCCACGTCGTACACCTCCATCCCGTGCTCGCCGAACAGCCGCTCGGCCACGCCCAGCGACAAGTAGGAGAAATGCTCGTGGTAGATCGTGTCGAACTGGTTTTCTCCGATCAAGCGGAGCAGATGCGGGAACTCGAACGTCGCCGTGCCGCGGTCGCCGAGCAGGATGTGGAACCCTTCGGCGAAATCGTGGATGTCCGGGACGTGCGCGAGCACGTTGTTGGCCGTCATCAGGTCCGCAGGCCCGTGCTTCGCCCGCAGGCGCGTCGCCGTCTCGGCGCCGAAGAAGGCGACCTCCGTGGGGATGCCCTTCGCGACCGCGCTTTCGGCGACGTTGCGCGCCGGGTCAACCCCGAGCACCCGGACGCCCGCGGCCTTGAGGTATTGCAGCAGGTAGCCGTCGTTGCTGGCGACCTCGCACGTGAAGGAGCTGCTGCCGAGCGCGAAGCGGCGCACCATCGCGTCCGCATACCGCTTCGCGTGGCGCAGCCAGCTTTCGCTGAAGGACGAGAAGTAAAGATAATTGCTGAAAATGCCGGAAGGCGGCTCAAACTCGCGCAACTGCACGAGCCAGCAGGCGGTGCAGACGAAGGCATGCAGCGGGTAGAACGGTTCCATCCGGTCGGCGGCGCCGCCCGGAATGAACGAGTTCGCCAGCGGGGACACGCCAAGGTCGGCAAAGGTCCGGCTCAGCCCGGCGCCGCACAGGCGGCACCGGCACGCGGCGTCCGCCATCACCAGATCTTCCAAGGCGCCTGCCCCTTCGCCCAAAGCTCCTCGAGCTGGCGCTTGTCGCGCAGCGTGTCCATGGATTGCCAGAACCCTTCATGCTTGTGGGCCATGAGCTCGCCCAACGAGGCCAGGCGTTCGAGGGGCTTCGCCTCGAACACGGTGTCGTCGCCGTCGATCAGGTCCAGGACCTTGGGCGACAGGATGAAGAACCCGCCGTTGATCCAGATGTCGCCGATGGGCTTCTCCCGGAACCGCCTCACCTGGCCGTCCTCGATTTCAAGCGCACCGAAGCGGGACGGCGGGCGCACGGCCGTGACCGTCGCCATCCGGCCGTGCTCCCCGTGGAACGCCGCGAGGGCGCGGAGATCGAGCGCCGCCACGCCGTCGCCGTAGGTCAGGCAGAACGGTTCCGCGTCCGGAAGATGGTCGCGCAGGCGCCGGAGGCGGCCGCCCGTCATCGTTTCAAGCCCGGTGTCCACCAGCGTCACCTTCCACGGCTCGGCCGTGCGCCGGTGCATGACAACGGCGTCGTCGGCCAGGTCGATGGTGATGTCGGACGCGAGCAGGTGGTACTCGGCGAAGTATTGCTTGATCAACTGGCCTTTGTAGCCCAGCGGGATCACGAACTCATTGATGCCGAAAGCGGCATAGATCTTCATGATGTGCCACAGGATCGGCCTGCCCCCGATCTCCACCATTGGCTTCGGGCGTGACTCTGTTTCCTCCATCAATCGCGTGCCGAAGCCGCCAGCAAGTATCACCGCCTTCTTGATGATCATGATGTCTCGTAGGGTTCGGGAGCCGCGCTGCCCCCCTGGGTTGCTTGCAAGGCCGTTCATCGGGCCGGAAGGCCGCCCGGCATCCGACTCACTCTCATGCGGCGCTTCAGCCGGCAGAACTGCGCAAAGGCGGCCAGCCGAGGTCCTTGTCCGAGATGGAGGCCGGCGCTGCGGGCCAGCTTATGCCGAAGATCGGGTCGTCGAAGCGGAAGCCGTGGGCGGAGCCGGGGGTGAATTCGGTTGTCATGCAGTACTGAACCTCCGTGTCGTCGGCTTCCGTGAGGAAGCCATGCGCCACCCCGGGCGGCAGGAACAGCAACTGCCCCGCCCCGGCGGCCAGCCGGAAGGCCTGCCATTGGCCGGCGCTCGGGCTGTTCGGCCGCATGTCCGCCGCCACATCATACAGGGCGCCTGTCACGCAGCGGATCAGCTTGGCCTCCTCGTGCGGGGCGCGCTGGTAGTGCATGCCCCGCAAGGTTCCGGCCCGGCGGCTGACGGACGCGCTCCATTGGACGAACCGGGTGGGCAGCCCGTGCGCCCCGTACGCGGCCTCGTCAAAGATGCGGCCGAACCAGCCGCGCTCGTCCGCAAGCCGCTCCGCCTCGATCAGCACGACCCCCTGCAGCCGGGCCTGGTGGAAAATCATCTTGGCTTTTCCGCATGCAGCCTCCACAGACGGCATTGGTAAGCCGTCATCCATAAATTGAACAGATGAGCCGCATGTTCTTGACCGATGAGATGGGCGAGCGGCTGCACGCGCACGCCGCGGCGCTGTTTCCGATCTGCCGCAGCATCACCGGGGAGGGGCTGCGCAAGACGCTCGCCTATATCGGCCGGCACATTCCGCTGGCGGTCACGGAGGTGCCGTCCGGCACGGAGGTGCTCGACTGGACGGTGCCGCTCGAATGGACCCCGCGCACCGCCACCATTCGCCGCACTTCTGGCGAGGTGGTGGTCGATTTCGCCGACCATTCCCTGCACCTGCTCCAATACAGCCACGCGGTTGACCGCATTGTGCCGCGGGGCGAACTCGACCGGCACCTGCATTCCCTGCCTGACCAGCCGGACCTGATCCCCTACCGCACCGCCTACTACGCGGAAACCTGGGGCTTCTGCCTGCCGCACCGGACCCGGCTCGCGATGACCGACCCCGAGTACCGGGTGACGATCGACGCCGATTTGGCGCCCGGCGCGCTGAGCTACGGCGAGTGCGTCATCCCCGGGACCGAGGCGGGCGAGATCCTGCTGTCCGTGCATTCCTGCCACCCTTCGCTCGCCAACGACAACCTGAGCGGCATCGCGGTCGCCATCGAATTCGCCCGCGCCTGGGCCGCCCGGCCGCACCGGCTCGGCCTGCGGGTCGTGTTCCTGCCGGGCACGATCGGCGCGATCACCTGGCTGGCGCGGAACCGGGACCGCCTGCAGCACGTCGTGCACGGCCTGGTGCTGACCTGCCTAGGCGACGCGGGGCCGCCGACCTTTAAACGGTCCCGCA
>CALMVT010000598.1:4777-9177 GCA_937873175.1 uncultured Acetobacteraceae bacterium
CTGGCCCTGTTGCAGCGGGTGCTGGCCATCGCGGAGGCCGACCGGACATGGCGCAACACGCAGCCGTTCGGCGAGCCGCAGCTCGGCCGCCGGGGGCTGTATGCCAAGATCGGCGGCGGCGCCCACGCCCGGCCGGGCGCGGGCAGGTTCGACCAGCTCACGATGCTCTGGGTGCTCAACCAGTCCGACGGCAGCGCGTCGCTGCTGGACATCGCCGAGCGTTCCGGCAAGCCGTTCGACGCGGTGGCGGCGGCGGCGGCGGCACTGGCGGAGGCGGGGCTGCTCGTCCCCACCGATCAAACCGGCTGAGTCGGCCGGACCGTGATGTCCGTCACCTCGGCACGCCGGGGCAGGCGCAAGGCGGCCCCGATCATCGCGGCCACGTCCGCCGGGTCGAGCAGCGTGCTGCGGTCCACGGTCCGGTTCTCGGCCGCGAGCACCTCGTCCTGCATCGGCGTGTCGGTGCGGCCCGGGAAGATGCTCAGCACGCGGACCCCGAGCGGGTTGACCTCCTGCCGCAGCACGTCGGCTGCCGCCTTGAGCGCGCTCTTGCTGGCGGCGTAAGCGCCGGCGTTGGGGCCGCCGCGCAGGGCCGCCGTCGAGTTGACGAACACGACGGTGCCGCCAGCCCGGCGCAGCGCGGGCAAACACCGCGCCGTCAGCGCGAATGGCGCGTGCAGGTTCACGGCGTCGAGCGCCCGCCACGCGGCCGTCGGCATCTCGGCCAAAGGGCCATACCGGAACGCGCCGGCGGCGTGGACGAGAACATCGAGGCGCTCAGGCGCCGCGTCGGCAACCGTGCCGACCCCGGCATCGGTCGCAAGGTCGGCCGCCACGGCCAGCGCGCCCGGGATTGCGGCGGCGGCCGCCTCCAGCAAGGCGAGACGGCGGCCGACAAGCGTGACGCGGTGGCCGTCCTCCGCGAGAACCGCGGCGCAGGCCCGGCCAATGCCGGACCCGGCGCCGGTCACAAGGGCGAAGCGCGGCGCCATCGTCACGACGGCTACCGGCGGCGCTGGGCCGCACGGCGCGCCAACGCCCAACGGTGCGGCAAAAGGACCCGCAGCGCCGCCCGCCCGTTCAGAACCGTGACGAAGCGCCTGTCAGGAAAGCTCCCGACGATGACGGGCAGCGCATGGCTGCACAGGACGGCCATGGCAGCAATGCTCCAGATGGGGGTGGCCAACTGCCGGGTCGTTGAAACGACTGGCCGCCCGATGCTGTTGCCCGATGCTGTTGATTGTCGATCTGTTCCACGATGGGCCAAACAATGTCAGCCTTGGCCACATCATGCCCGGGTGTCAAGGCCAGCTAATCGACGCGTATGGTGGACCCAGCGGGCGGCGTTCTGTAGGGGCAACCATCATGCGGCAACGATTAAGCGGTTCGGCCCGCAGCATATTTTCGATTTTGTAACAGTATACTGTTATTATCTTCCACGCATTGCGCAACGTGTCAATAAATATGATGGTTACACAATTTGTTTAGATGTTGGCCCGCGACCGTGGCGATAGGTTGTGAGACTTAGCCTTCCACAACTATCGGCGAAAAAGCGCGACGAGGCTGCGTTGCTTGGCCGGCAAGACGCTGACCGCCTGAGTGCCTACCGTTGCCACGCTGCAGGCTGCGAAACGAGTCCAAAACAGTCCCGCGATCGGTTTTGGCTGCCAGAGACGGCAGTTCAGGGAGAAATGCGTATCATGGAGTCTCCTGCTCCCCATTGCACAATGCTGTGTTTTCGGTCCGTGACATGATGCGGGTCGATGCGGCATTGCGGTCCGCGGACGGCGCCCATGGCAAGGTGCTGGTTGCCTTTCAAACGCACGTCTTTGGATGGCAGGTCAAACGGGTGTTCCAGGCGATCAGCCGCGCGCTTCCGAGCCATTTTGAAGCGATCGTGCTCGTCCACCTTCCGCCGGGCGAACCGGAACCGCCGCTGCTCGCGACCGTGCCTCACTTCGTGGTCAGGACGCCGGAGATACGGGTCGCCGAATACGCGCGGAAGTCGGGGCTGAACCAGCCGGACTGGGCGATCTGGGCCGGCGGCCACACAGACCTGCCCATGCTGTGCTTGGCGCGTGCGAAGCCCGGCTATGCCTATTATTGGGGCGTCGAGTATGACGTCCGCTACACTGGTTCATGGCGGCATTTCTTTGAACGCTATCACGACAGCGACGCGGATTTCGTCGGGGCCGGCATCCGCGATTCCTCCAAGCACCCGAATTGGTCCTGGTGGAACACGCTTGTTGTCCCGGAGGGCGTTTCGCTGCCGGCCGGCTCCGACCTTCTGTGCAGCTTCATGCCTGTTTACCGGGCGTCCGCCCGGCTGATTCACGCGGTTGACCAGGCGTATCGCGCCGGGTGGTCCGGACACAGCGAGGTCATCTGGCCGACGCTTGCGCGCCGCCTGGGCATGCCGATCATCGATCTCGGCGGGCAAGGCGCTTATGTCCGGCCGCAAGACCACGGGCAGGTCTACAAGTGCAACGTCCATGCCTGGGGCCTCGGGCCTGGAACCTTTGTCTACAAGCCGCTGAAACACGTCTGCTGGCAGCGCGACATGCTTTGGCATCCCGTGAAGCCCATCGGCCCGACGCTTCAGGAAGATTACGCCAGGCTCCGCGGCAAGCTCAGGACAGTGGCAAAGAAGGGGGCGAGGGCATTGATGCTTTGGTGACCGGTTTGCTTGGTTGGATGCGGCTGGGCCGGCTGCTCACTTCTGCTTCATGAGCGGGCGGTGGCCAACGGTCCCGCGCTTCTTCAGCCCTAAAGCCGGCTTCTCGATCAGATGCCAGGACAAGGCTGCGATGCAGAATGTAAGCAGGGCGGCAGCAACGCTCAGGCCGTATGGGTTGAGCGCCAATCCCCGTGACAAGCTGGTCGCGACGACAACCTGCTGGATCGGCCACGCAAAGAGATAAACCCCGTATGAATAGTCGTCACGCATCACAAAACGGGGCGCGGCGTATTTGCCGAGGTAAACGACACAGAACGCTATGCTGACGACGACAGGCCATCGCTGGATCGTGGCAACGTCAGATTGGGAAAGATCTGGAACGAAATAAAGCGCACGGGGAAGCATTCCCAGCCATCCATCGACCAACAGCCCGACAAGAACAAGAATGCTGATGCCGGCTGCCAGCGGCATGTTGATGTCGTTTTCGTAAACCGCAATGAATCCGCCGGTCAGGAAGCTCAACAGCATCGGCAGGATCAGCGCGTAATCCTCAAGCTCTGAGCCAAGGTTGGCGAACGCCATGATCCATATGAAGGCGAAGATGACATTGTAGCGGTCGCGGTGCAGTAGGCCGATCGCGCCTGCGGACGCACACACGGCGTAGCAGGTGATCTCCCAGGGGATCGTCCAAAGGGAATTGTTCCGCTTGAAAGGAAATGGATTCGCGCTGTACTGGCCGTACCATTCAAACAGCACGCGCCCGAACACGTAGGCAACCAGCAAGGCGGGCAGGATGCGCAAGGTGCGGTTGATGGCGAACTGCACGATGTTTGGCCGGCGCATGTAGCTTCCAACGATCAGGTAGCCGCTTACGGCGAAAAAGGCGTGCACGGCATGGGAGCCGAGATCCCAACCGAGAACCTGCGGCTGCGGCAAGCCGAGCAACACGAACGAGTGCGAAAACAGCACCAGCATGGCCAGACAGAGGCGGATCGCATTGAGATTATCGTTCACGACGCTTCCTACGAGCATGGGGATTGCCTGCTTGCAAGCTTCGTCAATGTCTGCCGGCTCCCAGCGCGACGCCCGTGCTTCTCGTGCAATGCCAGCCGGTCCATCGGCGCCTGGCTTGCCTTCATGCCTATGATCGCAACGGGCATGCCGTGATGGTGGATCTTCAGGATCACTCGATCCGGGCCGCCGCAGCCGATGACACCCCAGAACTGGACGGCGCGCAAGCCAAGGACGACGGTTTCAGCTTTTGATCGGGCGCCGGGTCAACACGCTGCCGGCTTTCCACCCGTCCCAGGCAAGCCTACCCTTGGGCTGCAACGTATTGTGACGAGCGGTGCGCGGCGCCTTGCTTGTTTCCATGGCAGCATGAGCAACGTATCATACGGGCGGCACCATTGATCGGCTTGTGCGCGGTTGTTGACGGGTTTTACCCATCCGACGAGACCCGTGCCGCAGGATGGGTGCCCATCGACGGATGACGGTCATTCAACGGAGCCGTCCGTATCAGGCCCTTCCCGAACCAGAAAGGACACCCATGGCTCGCAAGCCGAGAGCCCAGCCCAGCCCAGACGCCGCGGCGGCCTCGCCCGCGGAGGACCTTGCCGCCACCGGCGACATGCCGGCGCCAGCGCGCCGGGGCCGCATGGCAAAGGCCGCCGCGCCATCACCCGAGCCGCCGCCCGCGGTGAGCGCCGACACAGCTGCAGGC
>CALMVT010000599.1 GCA_937873175.1 uncultured Acetobacteraceae bacterium
CTTCCAGCAGCCGGTGCCCCGTTCCGGAAGCGATGCCGATGTGCCCCTCCTCTCCGTACTGCTGCAGGGTCAGACCCTCGACGACCCGGGGATGGCGCGGGTTGGCCAAACACACCCAATCCTGCGCATAGAGTGTTTGCTGATAGAAACCCGCTTCCAGTTCCGGGATGTAGCCGAGCGCTAGGTCGGCTTCGCCCGATTGCAGCAGCCGGGCCGTCTGCGCGTCGATCTGCGCCGCATCCAGCCGCATCTTTGGTGCCCCCGCCCGCAGGTGGCCGAGCAGCCGGGGCAGCAGGGTGACGTGGCTCGCGTCGGTCATGCAGATGCGGAACCGCCGCCGGGCGGTCGCCGGGTCGAACTCCGGCTCCCAGGCGGACAGGCGGCGCAAGGCGTCGAGGGCTGCCCGCACCGTGCCGATCAGCGCGTCGGCCTGCGGGGTCGGCTGCATCCCGTCCGGCGTGCGGACGAAAAGCGGGTCGCGCAGCTCGCGCCGAAGACGTGCGAGCCAGATGCTCACCGTCGGCTGGCTCTGTCCGAGCCGTTCGGCTGCGCGGGTCACGCTGCGGGTGGTGTAGAGCAGGTCGAACAGCCGCAGCAGCTTCACGTCCAGCAGGGCGGCGTCGCCTTGGGTGTGCTCCATTGCCTAGTACAATGGAGCACATTGAAGCTATTGCCTATCGCATAGGACGGCTTCTCCGTATGACACCGCCCGGCGGACGGGAAGGGAACGGGACCATGAAGATCTGCTTCGTGGGCGCAGGCGCGCTCGGCTCCACCATCGGCGGCACGCTGGCCAAGGGCGGGCATGAGGTGTGGCTGATCGACCAACATCAGGCCCATGTCGATGCCATCAACACGGCCGGCCTGCGCATGCTGGAAAGCGAGACGGAAACCGTCGCCCGACCGCAGGCCCGCATCCGCGCGGACGGCATCGGCCCGGCGGACCTCGTGATCGTGCTGGTCAAGTCCTACCACACCCGCCCGGCTATCGAGGGCGCCCGGCCCATCGTCGGGCCGGAGACGATGGTCATGTCGGTCCAGAACGGCATGGGCCACGAGGACATCCTTTCTGACGTGGTGGGGCGGGAACGGGTGCTGGCCGGCAAAACCTACGTTGGCGGCGTGCTGCTCGGCCCCGGCCATGTCCATGCGGGTGTCGCCGGCAAGGAAACGTTGATCGGCGAGTTGGATGGGCACATCACGGACCGGGTGCGGCACGTGGCGGAAGCGTTCAACGGCGCCGGGCTGATCACGCAGGTGAGCGGCAACATCGTGGGCACGATCTGGGACAAGCTGTTCATCAACGTCGCCACCGGCGCCGTGAGCGGCATCACCCGGCTGCCCTACGGCGTGCTCTACGCCGTGCCGGAGATCGAGCAGGCCGCCATCGCCGCGGTGCAGGAAGCGATGGACGTGGCGCGGGCGGCGGGGGTCACGGTGTCCTTCCACGACGCGCGCGGTGCCTGGCTGAAGGCGGCGGAGGGGCTGCCCTTCGAGTTCAAGACCTCGATTCTGCAGAGCCTGGAGGCGGGCTCCCCCACCGAGATCGATTTCATCAACGGCGCGGTGGTGCGCTGGGGCGAGAAGACCGGCGTGCCGACCCCGGTCAATCGCACCCTGGTCGCGCTGATGAAGGGCATCGAGCGCGGCCTGCCGAAGCGCTGAGGAGGGACCCCCATGGCCTATACCAAGCGAGCCTACTGCGAGCACGTCGCCATCCGGGTGAAGGACTTGGACTGGCACGTCCGCTTCTTCCGCGAGGTCCTCGGCATGGACCTGCGCGACGGCAGCCAAGCGCCGCGCCAGGTCTGGACCGTGGGCGGGGTGCAGCTCATCGCCGACCCGGACTTCGCCGGGCCGGAGGGGCGGCTCGCCCACCTCGGCATCATGGTCGAGGACGCGGACGCGGTGCTGCGCGAGGCGAAGGCCTGGGGCGTCACCGAGCTGCCGCAGGGCCCGAACTGGCTTGCCCTGCCGGGTGGGCTGAACGTCGAGGTCCTGCAGGCCACGGGCTCGTCGGTCGCTGACGCGCTCGCCATTGACCCACGCGCATAGAAGGACAGCAACGATGCCCGAGGAACTTTACTGGGACGATGCCCGCGTCGGAGACGAGTGCGTCAGCCCGTCCGTGACCGTGACGGAGGCGATGGTCAACGCCTATGCCGAGCTGACCGGGGACTTCACGCCGGTGCACGTTGACGAGGAGTATGCGAAAACCACCCCGTTCGGCACCCGCGTGGCGCACGGGCTGTTCGGCCTTTCACTGGCGGACGGGCTGAAGACCCGGTCGGAGTATCGATTCGTGCCGGGCATGTCGCTCGGTTGGACCTGGGACTTCAAGCTGCCGATCAAGCTGGGGGACACGGTGCACGTGACGTTCCGTGTCGGCACCATGCGCGAGGTCAAGCGGCCGGGCTGGGGCATCGTCGTCCTGCCGTCCGAACTCATCAACCAGCATGGCGAGGTGGCGCAGCTTGGCGAGCACCGGCTGATGATCCCGAAGCGCCCGGCGGGGGAGGGCTGATCCCGTGGCCAACGGCCCCCTGCCGCTCGAAGGCATCCGCGTCATCGACTACAGCCACTTCCTGGCCGGCCCGTTCCTGTCCCGCTCGCTCGCAGCACTCGGGGCGGACGTCATCAAGGTGGAGCGGCCCACCGGCGGCGACGCCGGGCGCGCGCACCCAATCTTCGTGGACGGGCAGAGCGGCTACTTCCTGCAGCAGAACATGGGCAAGCAGGGCCTGTGCATCAACCTGAAGGACAAGCGCGGCCTGGAGCTGCTGCACAAGCTGGTGGATGGGGCGGACGTGTTCGTCGAGAACTACAGGCCCGGCGCGCTGGACAAGCTGGGCCTCGGCTATGCCGAGCTGTCGGCGCGCAACCCGAAGCTGGTCTACTGCTCCGTCTCTGCCTACGGCCACACGGGGCCGGACTCCAAGCGGCCGGGCTTCGGCCTAATCGCCGAGGCCAAGAGCGGCGCGCTGGCCCAGCTCGGCACGCCCGGCGAGCCGCCGCCGCTGCTCCGGATGCCGATTGCTGACATGTACACCGGCGTGCATGGGGTGGCGGCGGTGTGCGCGGCACTGTTGGGCCGTATTAAGACAGGACAGGGCCAGCACGTCGACCTCGCCCTGTACGACTGCATGATCTCCATGCACGACTACGCGGTGCAGCGCCACACGCTGAGCGGCGGCAAGGAGATCCCGGTGCAGACCGGCTCGGACCAGCCAGACTCCACGGTGTATGGTTCGTTCGCGGCCAAGGACGGCTACCTCGTCATCGCGGCGCAGGTGGACGACGCCTGGGCGCGGCTGGCGCGGCTGATCGGCGGGGACGCACTGGCGGCGGATGCGCGGTTCAGCACGCCCGCGGCGCGCAACGCCCACAACAAGGCGGCGGTGGCCCTGGTGCAGGAGTGGGCGCTGGCCCAGCCCTCCCGCGCCGCCTGCATTGCGGCGCTGGATGCGGCGGGCGTGGCCTGCGCCTCCGTGCAGCGCATCGACGAAGTGCTGGCCGACCCGCAGACCAAGGCGCGCGGGATGGTGGTGGAGCAGGACCACCCGGTGCTGGGCCGGGTGCGCCTGCCCAACCTGCCCTTCCGCTTCTCCGGCTGCGACACGTCGCCCCGCTGCCCGGCGCCTCTGCTGGGCCAGCACAACCGGCAGATCGCCGAAGGGCTGGGCTACTCCGGGGCCGAGGTGGACGCGATGGTGCGGGACGGCGTGCTTCATGCCGAGCCGGCCGTGGCCACGCTGGCGAGGAGCTGAGCCGTGACCGACTTGTATGCCGTGATCGGCAACCCCATCGGCCATAGCAAGTCGCCGATGATTCACATGGCCTTCGCCCAGCAGACCGGGCAGGACATCCAGTATATTCCGGTTGAGGCGCCCGTCGGCGGCTTCGCGGCGGAGGTGGAGGAGCTGCGCTCCCGAGGCGGACGGGGCCTGAACATCACCGCGCCGTTCAAGCTGGACGCTTACGCCTGTGCCACCGAGCTGACCGAGCGGGCCCGGCAGGCCGGAGCGGCCAACTGCCTCTCCTTCGAGGGCGACCGGGTCGTGGCGGAGAACTTCGACGGCGTGGGTCTGGCGCGCGACATCGAAACCAACCTGAGCTGTCCCATGCGAGGCCGCCGGATTCTGCTGCTCGGCGTGGGCGGCGCGGCGCGGGGCGCCATCCCGGCCTTCCTGGAGCGGGCACCGGCGGAGCTAGTGGTTGCCAACCGCACGGCCGAGAAGGCGCACACCCTGGGCAAGCAGTTCTCATGCCTGGGCAACTTGGTCGCCACAGGGTTTGATGCCCTGCACGAGGGGCACGCCGGCCGGTTCGACTTGGTGGTGAACGCCACCTCGGCCAGCCTGCACGGCGAACTGCCGCCGGTCCGCGCAGCGCTGCTCGCCGATGCCGCTCTCGCCTACGAGCTGGCGTACGGCAAGGGGCTGACGCCCTTCCTGCGCCTCGCGCGCGAGGCGGGAGTGCAGCGCCTCGCCGACGGGGTGGGCATGCTTGTGGAGCAGGCGGCTGAGGCTTTCGCGTGGTGGCGCGGCGTGCGGCCGGACACCCGCGCGGTGATCGAAAGGCTCACGGTGCCCCTGGTTTGACGGCGGCGACGGTCCAGTCTCGCCGCCGGGCGAAGCTGGCCACCTGGTGGTATGCCGCGTCATCGAACACGCGGGAGAAAGTCGGCGGAGAACACCCCAATTGGCTGCCGACGCGGACGACCGCTGGGCCATGCACGCCGCCGAGCGCGCCCTGCTCGGCAATAAAAGCGGCGCCACGCGGCTCGGCTTTGCCGTGCTGCTCAAGCTGTTCCAGGCGGAAGGCCGCTTCCCGCGACGCGCCGAGAACGTGCCCTTGGCCGCGGTCGACGCCATCGCCGCCCAAGTCGGCGTCCCCGCGGCGGCGTGGCGCGGCTACCCTTGGCAAGGTCGCACGATCGAATACCATCGCGCCCAGGTCCGCGGCGCGCTTGGCTGGTTCTGTCAGGGCTCGCGCCAACAGGCGTAGACTGCGCTTTCGGATGAGCGGCA
>CALMVT010000600.1 GCA_937873175.1 uncultured Acetobacteraceae bacterium
CGCACCTCCGCTTCCTGTGCGACCTGCTGCACCACCACCACGCCGGTGAGGACGAGCTGCTCTGGCCGAAGTTGCGGGACCGGACGCCGCCCGCGGCCGTCGTGCTGCAGCCGGCGCCAGTGCCGGCCGCTCGCCCCGCCCTGGCGCCAGCCCTCGCCGCCACGCTGGTGCAATTGGCCGCGCTGGACAGCGAGGGCGCGGCGCAAACGGAATGGCAGCGGCTTGCCAAACGCATGCCGGACCTGCTCGGCGACCGCCAGCCGGTTGTGCAAAAGGCGGAGCGCGACGGGCGCGCGGTGTGGTGCTTGCGCACCGGCGGCTTCATGGACATCGCCGACGCGACCGCCTTCTGCGCCCGCGTGCGTGCCAAGGGCGGGGCTTGTTCCATCACCGGCTCCTGACGGGTCTGGCGTGAGGGCGGCCATTGTCGGCATCGCCGGGCCGGCGCTCGACGCAGCGGAGGCCGCGCTGCTCCGCCGATACCGGCCGGCGGGCGTGATCCTGTTCGCCCGCAACGTCCATGATCCCGGACAGCTCCTGGCGCTCACGGCGTCGCTGCGCGCCGTGCTGCCGCCGCATGCGGTGCTTGCCATTGATCAGGAAGGCGGCCGGGTCGCCCGGCTGCGCCCGCCGCACTGGCGCGCCCACCCCTCGGCCGCCCGGCTCGGCGCGGTGTTTGCGCGCGACGAGGACGCAGGCCTGCGCGCCGCCTGGCTGAGCGGGGCGCTGATCGGGTTGGATTGCGCCGGCGCCGGGCTGGACGTGGCGTGCGCCCCGACGCTCGACCTGCGGGTGCCCGGCGCGCATGACGCCATCGGCGACCGCGCGTATTCGCACGATCCGGACGCGGTGGGTCGGATGGGCGGCGCGGTGGCAGCCGGGCTGTTGGCGGCCGGCGTGCAGCCGGTGGCGAAGCACGCGCCGGGGCATGGCCGCGCCACCGTCGATAGCCACCTCGACCTGCCGCGGGTGGGCACGGCCCAGGACCTGGCCGACGACCTGCGCCCTTTCGCCGCCTGCGCCGGGCTGCCATGGATGATGACGGCGCACCTCCTATATGAAGGGCTTGACCCCGACTGGCCGGCCACGTTGTCGGCGGTCGTGATCCGCCGCGTCATACGCGGCCGGATCGGCTTCGGAGGAGTTCTCGTGTCTGACGATCTCGCCATGAACGCCCTGTCCGGCACGCCGGGGGAGCGGGCCACCCGGGCCGTCACCGCCGGCTGCGACATCGCCATGCACTGCAGCGGGGCGCTCCCGGACACCACCGATGTGCTGGAAAGCGCCCCGGACCTTTCGGATGCAGCGCTGGCGCGGCTGGCCGTGGCGCGGGACATGGCGGACGTTGCCCGGCGGGTGCTGGAGGGCAACACGCTGGCGGCGGAACGGGACGTGTTGCTGGCCGATGAGGCAATCGCGTGACCGACCTCCTGCTTTCCATCGTCATCGCCGCCATTCCGGTGATCCTGGCGATCACCTTACATGAAACCGCGCATGGCTACGCCGCGCTCGCGCTCGGCGACGACACGGCGCGGAGCATGGGCCGGCTATCGCTCAACCCGCTGCGGCACGTGGACCGGGTCGGCACGCTGCTGGTGCCCGGCTTCCTGCTTGTGAGCCAGTTGCTGACCATCGGGCGAGTGGTGTTCATGTTCGGCTGGGCCAAGCCGGTGCCGGTGTCCGCTTGGCGGTTCGCCAACCCCCGGCGCGGCATGGCGCTGGTGGCGGCGGCCGGCCCGCTCGTGAACTTCTTTCTCGCCTGGCTTGCCGCCCTGATGACGCACGGGGCCGCGCTGCTGCCGGAGATGGCGGGCGAGATCGCGGACACCATGCTGCAAACCTTTATCCTGGCCAACCTCGTGCTTGGCCTGTTCAACCTCCTGCCGATCCCGCCTTTGGATGGGGGACGCATCATGGTCGGCATCCTGCCGGAACGGCTCGCCTTTGCCTGGGCGCGGCTGGAGCGGGCGGGCCTGGTGATCGTTTTGCTGCTCGTGTTCCTGCTGCCCCGGCTGTTGGCGGAGTTCGGCATCCGGTTCGACCCGGTGGGCAACGCCTTGAACACCGGCCTGCCCTGGGCGTTCGACCTCGTGTACCGGCTGTCGTTTCACGATGCCTGATTTTGGGTCTGACCCTGGCCAGCCAGACGCCGAGATGGGTCCGATCCTGCAGCTTGACGGGTTTGAAGGGCCGCTGGACCTGCTGCTCGACCTCGCCCGCCGGCAGAAGGTGGATATGGCCCGCATCTCGATCCTGTCGCTCGTGGAGCAGTACCTCGCCGTGGTGGAGGGGGCGCGCCGGGTGCGGCTGGAGCTTGCGGCGGATTGGCTGGTGATGGCGGCTTGGCTGGCCTGGCTGAAATCCCGCCTTCTGCTGCCGCCGGGCACGGACGAGGCCGCGGAAGCCGGGTTGGCGGCCGATGTCCTGGCTGCGCGGCTGCGCGACCTGCAAGCTATACGCGCCGGCGCGGCCTGGCTGGCGGCCCGGCCGCAGCTCGGTCATGACGTGTTCGCCCGCGGGATGCCGGAGCGCCTGCGGGCGTTCGACCGGTCCCGCTTGGCGGCCGACATGCCCGGTTTGATGCGGGGCTACCTGGCCGCGATGCGCCGGGCGGGCGCACAGCGGCAGTATCAGCCGCGACGCCTGACGCTGTGGAGCGTGCAGGCCGCACTGGCGCGGCTTGAGGCGATGCTGGGCGGCCGGCCCGGCTGGACCGCGCTGGAACTGGCCTTGCCCCAGGCCGCAACACCGTTGCAGCACCGCGCGGCGCTGGCCAGCGCCTTTCTGGCCGGTCTGGAACTGGCGCGGGGCGGCTTGGCCGACATCCGGCAGGACCAGCAGTTCGGCCCCATCCTGCTGCGAGCCGGCACGTGAAGGAGGGGGCGTGATGGAGGACGCGGCGGCCCGCCTGGTCGAGGCGCTGGTGTTCGCCAGCGCCGAGCCAGTCAGCACTGCCACGGTTTCGCGCCTGCTGCCGCGGCCCGCGCAGGCGGAAGCGGTGCTGCGCGCGCTGCAGTCGCGATACGCTGGCCGGGGTGTCGAGCTGGTGGAGGTCGCCGGCGGCTGGCAGTTCCGCACCGCCCCGGACCTGGCGCCGCGCCTCACGCAGGTCGTGCCGCAGCCCCGCCGCTTGCCGCGCGCCGCGATGGAAGCGCTGGCGGTGATCGCCTATCATCAGCCGGCCACGCGGGCGGACGTTGAGGCGGTCCGCGGCGCCAGCCTGGGCCAAGCTACCATCGACGCGCTGCTGGAATCCGGGCTGATCGAGCCGAAGGGGCGCAAGGAAGCGCCGGGCCACCCGACGCTTTGGGGCACCACGGCGGCGTTCCTGACGCAGTTCGGCCTGCGCGGCATCGACGACCTGCCGCGGCGGGAGGACATGCTGCGGGACGAGGGCGGCCTACCGGCGCCGGATGCCCCGTCGCTGGACTCCCCGTTGCTGGACGCACGGTGATGCGGTTTCCCACGCCCCGGCACCGTGCTAGGAGTGCGCCGAAGGGACGCAGCCTGCCATGTTTGATCTAGCCTGGTCTGAAATTGCCTTGATCGGCGTGGTCGCCCTGATCGCGATCGGGCCGAAAGACATGCCTGTCGCCATCAAGGCCGTCGCCCAAGCGGTCAAGAAAGCCCGGCGCATGGCGGCCGAGTTCCAGACCCATGTGGACGAGATGGTGCGCGAAGCGAACCTGCACGAGGTGCGCGACCAGATCAACGACATCCGCAGCATGGATATCAAGGGCAAGATCCTGAACGCCGTGGACAACGACGGCTCACTCCGCCGCACCATCAACGAGCGTCCGTTCAACGCGGCGCCGCCGCCCGTGACCCCCGTGGCGGACGCGCCGGCGGACCCCGCGGAGGCGCCGCATGCGCCGCACACGGTCACCGTATCCGACCCGGCGCCCGCCGCCATCGCCAGCGAAATGGCCCCGGCCCAGGCCGCTGAGCCGCCAGGGGCCGCGCCCGC
>CALMVT010000601.1 GCA_937873175.1 uncultured Acetobacteraceae bacterium
GCAAACTCTTCCGAGCCGGTGGCGCGTCCGCGCGAATGTCGTCACTGTTGAGCCGGGACTTCGGGATTGCCGGAAGTGGTTCGCATGCCATCAGTCCTATAATCAGAAACTATGGAAAGTGCGGCGGAGTGGAAGCAGAGTAGAAGGGTAGTCGCCAGGGGCTGCGGCGGGCCGAGTGGCGCGGGGACTGGGCACAGGCCAATCAAGATGCCCCAAGCGAAGCAGCCCAGGACGGGCGAATACTTTCCAAAGACGTTGTAAAAAGCGGGCAGTCAGGATGCTTCACTGCCGGCCGGTTCGGCCGGGCATGGTCGGACTGAATATTGCGACGGCGAGAATTCTGCCCAAAGTTGCGCTTGTCGGCCGTGGGGCGCGTGCTCCATGCTTCGGCGATGTTCATGGTAACTGAAGTCAATGCTGCCGCGATCCGCACCGCCTTTCCACGAGAAGGGCGAGCTGTCGGCCGTCATTGAGTTGCGGCGGCGCTTCCCGGGGATTGCCGAACACGCGGAGGCGCGGGCCTGCGCCCGGACCATCGCAGGCTGGCACCAGCCGCCACCCGCGAGGCCGTGCCCGGTGGTGCCGCTGCATCCCGGCAAAAGCCGCTAGCGGGATTCAGGATCAAACCAAGCAGGCGCGCTAGGCGAGGTAGGGCCGCGTGGCCCCGAGCGCGTCAGGCACGCGACACAAGCGCAGGGGCTGACGTATCGGCGCGCGACGGCTTCCGCGATACCATGATGCGCTGGAGCATCTCGCTCGCCCAGTGGCGGACATGGCCCAGCTGCCGTTCCCCGGAGCTTGAGGCGACTTCCTCGGCTTCCTCGGTCACGCCGGCGATGAAGCACAGCAGGCTTGCCAGTTCCTCCAGGACCTGAGTGGGCTGCTGGGCGATGAGCGCCGCCACCGCCATTTCCAGGACAAGAAGGCGGGCGTCGGCTGAGGAAAGGTCGTGGTCGTTCATGTGTTGGGTGTACCTTCCGAAATCCGTGGCTCGTGCTCGTCGTGCGCTCGGGGACGCCGAGCCTAAGCCGGCCACGTTGCTTTTCCGGTACTACTTAAGACGGTTGGGTAACAAGTCAGGAATACAACTTAAAGTTTAGCTTTTGCTGCTGGAATTTTGGTCGGCGGTGCGGACAGCAGCAGCGGCCAAGTCAGACGCCGGGTTGACCCGGCAACGCACCCGGACAGCACCAGCAACAGCAGCGCGCGGCACCCGGTCGGGCAACCCGCGGCTGCGGACCGTCACGTCGGCCACGGTGGAAGTGAGGCGGGTGGCGCACATGGCTCTGTTGCAAACTCGGCGTTGAGGCACGTGCAGGTGGCCGGCTCTGCCGTTGCGGTTACACGGCCTGGAGGTCGAGCCGTCCGCTGATGAACTGCACCGCCTCGGCAAGCGCGCCCGCACCGATGCCGAAGGCGCGTTCGACGATGCGGGCCTCGCCGCGGATGTCGCCGGTGACGTTGAAGGCGCGGGCCTGGCCCTTCTTGAGCGCGCGCATGACCTCGAAGCCCTTGATCGTGGCGTAGGCCGTCTCCCGCGTCTTGAAGCCCCGCACGGGCCGGATCAGCTGCTTCAGCTTGCCGTGGTCGGTCTCGATCACGTTGTTCAGGTATTTGGCCTGCCGGTGGGCGGTGTGCTCCGGGCACTTGCCTTCCTTCTTCAGCTCTGCCAGCGCCGCGGCGTAGGTTGGCGCCTTGTCGGTGTTGATGACGTGTGGCTTTTCCCAATCCTTTAGGCCACGCAGCGCCTTGGCCAGGAAGCGCTTGGCTGCTGCCGTGTTGCGGGTCGGGGAAAGGTAGAAGTCGATGGTGTCGCCGAACTTGTCGACGGCCCGGTAAAGGTAGGCCCACTCGCCGCGGACCTTCACATACGTCTCGTCCACCCTCCAACTGGTCGAGCGCGGCCCGCGCCACTGCCAGCGCAGGCGTTGCTCCATCTCCGGCGCATACTTCTGAACCCAGCCGTAGATGGTGCTGTGGTCAACCGAGACGCCGCGCTCGCCCATCATTTGTTCCAGGTCGCGGTAGCTCACGCCATAGCGGCAATACCAGCGGACGGCCCACAGCACGGTCTCGCCCTCGAAATGCCGCCCCTTGAAGTCCGACAACGCCCGCCCCTCACAGCTCGGGCACATCCCGCCGGATCCCAGGCGAGTTTGCAACAGAGCCATGCCGCCTGCACAGCCTTCTGGGACTGCGGGGCTGGAAACCGTGAACGATCATCGAGCCATTCGCCTTGCGAAGCGCCACGTCAACGTCGTTGTGCTCGCCGGAGTGGCCGTCGCGCTGGCCGTGTGCGTGGCAGGCCCGTGGGAACTTGGCCGAGCCGCGCAACGCGCGCAGAACCGCGAAGCTTGCGAGGTGGTGCGGTCGCTGACCCAGAACCTGGCAGACAGGATGCACGCCACGGCGGCCAGCAGTCGCAAGTTGGAGCAGGAAAGCCGCCGCACCGCCGCGATCTGGCGGGCCATGGGCGCCGCGATCTCCGACCAGCACTCAAGCGACGATGACACCGTCCTGCGGCTCGGCGCAGACCTCGCCGCCATCAACGAACGCCTGGGCGATCAGGAAGAGCAGTTCGCAAGCGAGACCGACCGGCGTGCGGCAGACCTCGATGCCACGGTCGCGTCGCGGTGCGACGAGGACGGCTTTTGACCCTTGCGCATGTCGTCTTGATCCGATCCGGGCTTCACGCCCATCCGCTGTGGCCCTCAGGTTGGCCGCAATCCCATTGCCATGCCGGCCAGGGCAGCAGCGGCACGCAGGTCGGCATCGCCTGACCTCCCGGCGGGAGTGTCAAAAACCTGGGGCAGCGTGCTTGCCTGTCTCGGGCTGATCAGCCTG
>CALMVT010000602.1 GCA_937873175.1 uncultured Acetobacteraceae bacterium
CATCTGACTGTGTGTCGCTAATAACAAGATATCGGGATGAATTTCAGGTAGCTCTGATTTACCCGATGCATCGTTGAATAAATTAGCATCAAGCATGTAAGCTTTTGCTTCATTAAGCATATAGGAATTATTGCAATACGGGATTTACCGAGTCTAAAGAGGCCGCTTACAACTTTCTCGATGTATCAACACGAACAGAGAAGATCAGGTTAAGCCTTTCGCCCCGCCGTCACCGGCACCGCCTGCGCGTCGCGCCGCAGCCGGTTCTCGCCTAGCAGCAACAGGATCGGCGCCGCGATGAAGATCGACGACGACGTGCCGACCACAATCCCAAACAGCATCATCAGCGCAAACCCCGACAGTGAAGCGCCGCCGAACAGCGCCAAGGGCAGGCTCGCCAGGAACACCGTCATCGAGGTGCCGAGCGTCCGGTTCAGCGTCTCGTTGATCGACAGGTCGATCAGTTGCCGGAGTGGCATGGTTTTGTACTTGCGCAGGTTCTCGCGCATCCGGTCATACACGACGACCTTGTCGTTGGTGGAGTAGCCGATCACGGTCAAGATCGCCGCCACCATCACCAAGTCGAACTCGATCCGGGTCACGCACAAGAAGCCGATCGCCTTGGTCACGTCGAGGATCAGGGTCACGACGGCGCCCACGGCGAACTGCCACTCGAAGCGGAACCAGATATACACCAGGATCATCAGCAGGCTGATGCCGAGCGCCAGCATGCCGTTGCGGAACAGCTCGGAGGACACCGCGGCGCCCACCGCGTCGGTGCGGACGATGCGGCTGCCGGGCTGCGCCTCATCGAGCGCCTGGCGCACGCGGGCGACGGTGGCCTGGGTGGACCTTTCGTCGCCCTGCGGGTCCATGCGGATGATGACTTGGTCGGTCCCGCCGAAGCGTTGCAGCCCGGCTTGCGGCACCTGCGCCGTCGCAAGCGCCGCGCGGATCTTGCCGAAGTCGGCCGGGCCGGGGGTGCGGACCTCCATCACCACGCCGCCGCGGAAGTCGATGCCGAGATGGAGGCCCGGGTAGAAAAACAGCCCCACCGAAAGCAGCGACAGCACGGCCGACGTGGCGAGGCCGACGAAGCGCCCGCGCATGAACTGGATCTTGGTATGGTCCGGCACCAGCCGGAACAGGGGGCGGAGAAACATCGGGGCTACACCGGCAACAAAGCGGGCTTGGTTGTGACATACCAGCGCACCGTCAGCATACGGGCGAACAGGGTCGCGGTGAACAGCGTGGTGACGATGCCGACCGTGATGGTGACAGCGAAGCCGCGCACCGGACCGGAGCCGAACACGAACAGCATGACATGCGCCAGGAACGCGGTCGCGTTGCTGTCGATGATGGTGCTGTAAGCCCGGCGGAACCCGGTTTCCAGCGCGTTGAGCGGCGTGCGGCCATTATGCACCTCCTCCCGCACCCGCTCGTTGATCAGGATGTTGGCGTCCACCGCCACGCCGAGCGTCAGCAGAATGCCCGCCATGCCCGGCAGTGTCAGGGTCGCCCCGAGCAGCGACAGCAGCCCGATCTGCAGCACCAGGTTGACCAGGAGTGCCACGTTGGCGAACCAGCCGAACAGCCCGTAGAACACCGCCATGTAGGCGACCACCAGCAGAAAGCCGACCGCGAGCGCGATGGCCCCATTGCGGATGCTGTCGGCGCCGAGTTCCGGCCCGACGCTGCGCTCCTCCACCACGGTGAGCGGGGCGGGCAGGGCGCCGGCGCGCAGCAGCACCGCCAGGTCTTGGGCGCTGCGGGCGTTGAAGTTGCCGCTGATCTGGCCGCGCCCGCCGACGATCGGCGTTTGGATCACCGGGGCGCTGATCACCTTGTCGTCCAGCACGATGGCGAAGCGGCGGCCGACGTTGGCGGTGGTCACATCGCCGAACCGCCGGGCGCCAACGCTGTCAAAGGTGAAGTTCACCACCCAGCGGCCGTTCTGGTTGTCCTGGCCCGGCCGCGCGTCGGTCAGGCTGGCGCCGTCCACCTCCACCCGGCGGCGCACCGGCTCCTTGGCGTTCGGCTGCCCTTCGAGCGGCAGGAAGTCCACGCCGGGCGGGGGTGCGGCACCGAGGTTCGCCGTCTCGTCCAGCAGGCGGAAGGTCATGCGCGCGGTGCGGCCGAGCAGCTCCTTGATGCGGTTCGGGTCCTCGACGCCGGGCAACTGCACCACGATGCGGTCGGCGCCCTGCCGGGTGATCACCGGGTCCAGCACGCCGGTCTCGTCGATGCGGCGGCGGACGATCTCGATGGATTGCAGCACGGCGGCGTTGGCGCGGTCGCGCAGCGCGGTGGGGGACAGGGACAGCGCGACCTCGTTGCCCTGGACCGTCACGTCGTACTCGGCCGGCCCCCCGGTGGAGACCGCGGCCTCCCGCAGCAGGCGCGCCGCCTCGTCCTGCTGCGGGCCTGCGTTGACGCGGATCACGACCCGGTTCTGCGCCGGCTGCGCCTGCGGCGGCTGATAACCCGTCACCTTGCCGCGCAGTGCCGTCCGCGCGCCGTCCGCGATGCTGTCCAGCCGTTCGCGCGCCACCGTGGCCATATCGACCTCCAGCAGCAGGTAGCTGCCGCCGCGTAGGTCGAGGCCCAGATGCACCTGCTGCCACGGCAGCCAGCTTGCCGGCGCGGGCATCAGGTTGGGCAGGCAAAGCAGCGCGCCCAGGACGCAGACGCCGAGGATCAGCGCGATCTTGAGGCGGCTGAAGTACATCATGGCAGGCGCGGTCCCCGGGATGCGAAGGCCCCGGGTATGCCCAGGTCCCCTGGCGGACGCAAGCCTGCGCCTTGGCCGCAAGGGGCCAGGGCTGCTACAGCGGGAGCATGGTCCAGCATCCCTTGCGCATCGGCATCGCCGGCGCCGGTCATTTCGGGCGGTTTCACGCACTGAAGGTGGCCAGCAGCCGCCGCGCCGTGCTGGCGGGCCTGTTCGACCCGGACCGCGCGCGCGCCGCCGCCGTCGGGCGGGAGGCCGGGGGCGCGACGGCGATGCCATGGGCCGAGCTGCTGTCGGCCTGCGACGCCGTGATCGTGGCGGCGCCGGCCGAGGCGCATTTCGACCTTGCGATGCAGGCCTTGGAGGCCGGGCGGCACGTGCTGATCGAGAAGCCGATCGCCGCCACCTTGGCGCAGGCCGACGCGCTGGCGGCTCTGGGCGGGTCCCGCCGGCTGGTGCTGCAGGTCGGGCACCTGCTGCGCTATTCAGCGGAGCACCGCGCCATTTCCGCCCGGATTACCCGACCGCTTTACATCGAGGCAGCCCGGATCGCCCCGTTCAAGCCGCGTGGCACCGACGTGTCGGTGATCCTCGACCTGATGATCCACGACCTTGATCTTGTGCTGGCACTGGTGGACAGCCCGATCAGCAGCGTGGACGCGGTAGGCGCCGCGGTGTCCAGCCCGCACGAGGACATCGCCAATGCCCGGGTGCGGTTCGAGAATGGCTGCGTCGCCACGATCACCGCGAGCCGCATCTCGCTCAAGACCGAGCGGAAGATGCGGCTGTTCTCCCAGGAGGGCTATCTTTCGGCGGACTTCGTGACGCGCAAGCTGGTGATGGTCGGCCGGGAGCGCGGCATGCCCTTGCCCGGCACCGGCGGCTTTCGGCGGGAAGAGGTTTCCTGGACCGAGGGCGACGCCATGGCAGCGGAGCATGAGGCGTTCGTCGCCGCATGCCTGGACGGCACGCCGGTGGTGGTGGACGCCGCCGCCGGGCGCCGGGCGCTGTCGGCGGCGCTGGATGTGGCCGAAAGCATGGAAGCGTCACGCCGCCGGGCGCTGGCGTCCGGCCTGATCCAAGACCTGCAGGACTTCCCAGGCGGCGGCCTCTGACGGTGCGCCCTCGGGGGGACGCAGGCTGTGCAGGATGCCAGGAAACGCGTCCCGCTGCGCCGTGGCCGCGGCCCCGCCCCGCAGCAGATCGAGCGCGTGGCGACCCAGCGTTTCGGCCGTGCAGTCCTGCTGCAGAAGCTCCGGCACCACGGCGCGGTCTGCCAGCAGGTTGAGCATCGCCACGAAGGGCACGCGGATCATGCGCCGGGCCATGGCGGCGGACATCGGGTTGACCCGGTAGGTGACGGCCATCGGCACCCCGGCCAGCGCCAGTTCCAACGTCGAGGTGCCAGACTTAGTGAGCGCGGCGGCGGCGGCGGCGTAGGCGTCATGCTTGTCGGCCAGCTCCGTCACGATCACCGGGCTGATCGGCCAGGTTGCGGCGGCGCGGTGCACCACGTCGGCGACGGCAGGCGACACCGGGAGCACCGGGCGCAGCGCCGGCTCATGCAGCATCAAGCGCTTCAGCGTCGCGCCGAACACCGGGAGCAGGCGCGGCGCTTCCGACCGACGGCTGCCGGGCATCAGGATCAAGACCGGCTGCCTCGGGTCCAGGCCGTGCGCCTGCCGGAACCGGGTACCGTCGCCCCCGCCCGCGCCGGACTCCAGCACGGGGTGGCCGACAAAGGTGGCAGAAAGGTTGTGCTGCGCGAACCAGGCCGGCTCGAACGGCAGCAGGCACAGCAGCTTGTCCCAAAGGCCCGGGTAGTGCCGCACCCGATGCGCGCGCCAGGCCCAGACCTGCGGCGCGACGTAGTGAACGCGCGGGACGCCGAGCTTCGCCGCGGCGGCCAGGATGCGGTGGGTGAAGCCAGGGCTGTCGATGGTAACGAGAACATCCGGCTTGAGGCGCGCGATGTCGGCAAGCGTTTCCTGCAAGCGGCGGCGCAGCAGGCGCACGCGGGGCAGGATCTCGATGATGCCCATCACCGCAAGGTCTGCCAAGGGGTATAGGCTGTCGAGGCCCTGCTCGGCCATCCGGGGGCCGCCGACGCCGGCGAACTCCGCGCCGGGGCGCTGGGCGCGGATCGCGGCCATCAGGCGGGCACCGAGCACGTCGCCGCTGGCTTCCCCGGCAACAAGGTAGATCAACGGCATCGCGGCTTGCCAGGAACCATGCCGGACTGCATAGGGGGCCGCCGGAACTGGCGCAACATCGCGGGACAGGGGCACCGATGAACTTGCTGCATGTCATCGCGGCGGAGGCTTGGGCGGAGGACCGGCGATCCGGCCTGGTGCTGCTGCACATCGACCCGGCGAAGCTCGGTGACCTACGTTGGGAAACCAGCGAACCCAAGCGCGACCCGTTCCCGCACCTTTACGGCCCGCTTCCGGTGGCCGCCGTGCTGCGGGCCGAGCCGGTTCAGCCGTAAAGGTCCGCAGGCGCCACCAGCGCCGCCGCGGTTTCAACCAGCGCGTCGCCCTGCGCCGCACGATAAAAACAGGACCGATGCCCGGTGTGGCAGGCCACCCCATGCTGGTCCACCCGCAGAAGCAGGGCGTCGCCGTCGCAATCGACCCGCAGCTCCACCAGGCGCTGTGTTTGCCCGGAGGTCTCGCCCTTGCGCCACAACGCGCCGCGGCTGCGACTCCAATAGCAGACGCGGCCGGTTCCCAACGTTTCCGCCACCGCCTCGCGGTTCATCCAGGCCAGCATCAGCACCTCGCCGGTGTCGTGCTGCTGCGCCACTGCCGCCACAAGGCCCGCGGAGTCGAAGCGGATATCGTCTAGCAGCGCCATCAGCCCGGCTGCACCCGCAGCCCGGAGTGCGCCCGCAGCACGGCGAGGCCCCGGTCGAGGTCGGCGATCAGGTCGCCAATGTCTTCCAGCCCGATGTGGAATCGCACCAGCGGGCCGTCATAGTCCCAAGCACCGGCAGTGCGCACAACATGGCCCGTGGTCGGCAGCACCAGGCTTTCAAAGCCGCCCCAGCTTGCGCCGATGCCGAACAGTTCCAGGCTGTCAACCATGGCGCAGGCCGCGGCGTTGCTGAACTCCGGCTGGAACACCACCCCAAAGAGGCTGCACGCGCCGGTGAAGTCGCGCCTCCACAGGTCGTGGCCCGGGGCGCCGGGCAGGGCAGGGTGCAGCACCCCGGCCACCTCCGGCCGTCCGGCGAACCACTCGGCGACCGCGAGGCCGGACCGCATCTGGTGCTGCAGCCGCACGCTCATGGTCCGCACGCCGCGGAGCGCCAGCCAGCAGTCGTCGGGGCTGGCATATTGGCCGAGCGCCAGGGCCGTCAGGCGCACACGCTTCCAGTCCTCGTCGGCCGCCGTGGTCACGCTGCCGAGCAGCACGTCCGAATGGCCGACGACGTATTTGGTCAGGGCCTGGATCGACACGTCCACGCCGTGCCGGAACGGCTGGAAGAAGTGGATGCCCCAGGTGTTGTCCATCAGCACCTTGGCGCCGCGCGCATGGGCGGCCCCGGCCAAGCCGGGCACGTCCTGCACCTCGAAGGTGTGGCTGCCGGGGCTTTCGAGATACAGCACGGCGGTGTTCGGGCGCATCATCGCGGCGATCCCCGCCGCGTCGATGTCCGCGCGGTAGTAGGTGGTCTCGATCCCCAGCCGGGTCAGCAGGCCGTCGCAAAACGCCCGGGTCGGACCGTAAACGCTGTCGGGCACCAAGCAGTGGTCGCCGGACTTCAGGTAGGCCAGCAGCGGCGTCGTCACAGCGGCGAGGCCGGAGGACACGATCTGGCAGCGCGTGCCGCCCTCGATCTCCGCAATCACGTCCTCCAGCGCGTGGTGCGTCGCGTTGCCCATCACGCCGTAGTTCGGCGCCTGGTCCAGCCGGGTTGCGCCGGCGGCCTGGCGCTCCTCGCAGCTCGGATACAGCATGGTGGAGCCGCGCAGCAGCGGCGGGTTCACGAAGCCGCGCACCCGCGTGCCGGCACGCCCGGCATGGGACAGCCGGGTTGCCAGCGCCTGTGGCCGATTGCGGGGGGCTTGGTCGTCGGGCATCAATCGGTTTCTTTCACGGTGTCGGGCCGCCCGGCCCATTCGGTCCAGGACCCGTCATACACGGCGCCCTGCGGCAGTCCGGCGCGCAACAGGCCGAGGCTCAGGATGGTTGCGGTGATTCCCGAGCCGCAGCTCGTGACCACCGAGCGCGCGCCGTCTGCCCCCACCACCGCGAAGGCGGCGCGCAGGGCCGCCGGGTCGAGCATGGTTCCATCCGGGTGCAGCAGGCTCGCGGACGGCACGTTGCGGCTGCCAGGAATGTGGCCGCTGGGCAATCCCGGCCGCGGCTCCGGGGCGGAGCCGGCGAAGCGTCCGGCCGGGCGCGCGTCCAGGATCAGGTCGTCCGTCCCGGCCAGCATGTCGCCGATGCCGCGCAGTCGGGTCGCACGAAAGCTCGCCCGGAACGTTGCCGGCGCGGGCGGCTTCGGCAGGCCAGCCTCGACCGGCCGGCCTTCCCGCATCCACTTCGGCAGGCCACCGTCCAGCACAACGGCCCCCTCGTGGCCGAACAGCCCCATCAACCACCAGCCCCGCGGCGCGGACGCAATGCCTTTCTGGTCATAGAAAACGACCCGGCTCGCGTTCGACACGCCGAGTTTGCCCATCAGCCGCTCGAACCGGCCTGGCGAAGGAACCATGTGCGGCAACGGCGTGTCAGGGTCGGCAACGGCGTCAATGTCGAAGAAGTGAGCGCCGGGGATGTGGGCGCGGGCGAATTCCTCAGCGCCGTCCTTGTTCTCGCCCGGCAGAAACTTCGTCGCGTCGAACACGACGAGGTCTGCGGCATCGATCTGGCCGGCCAGCCATTCCGTGGTAACAAGCGGGTCCACGGTCAAGCACCCCGCTCGGTCGAGCGCCGCGGCGTCACCGGTCGGCCCACCGCGCCCGCAGCCAATCCCGTTTAACGGCGAGCCAGAGCAGGGCAATGGCGGTGACGGAGTTGGCGTAGCGCCCGGCGGTTGCGGCCTCGATCGCGTTCGCAGCAGGATGCAGACGGACGCGAATGTCCTCTTGCTCGGCGTCCAACCCACCCTGGCCGATGATACCGTCCGGCCCGGCCTCCGGCGCACGGATGCGGCCCGCGAACATGGCGCACCGCTCGTCGGACGCGCCCGGGGTGAGCAGGAAATCGCCCATGCGTTCCAGCAGATCGACCGGAAGGCCTGTCTCCTCTTGGGCTTCCCGCGCCGCGGTCACGGCCGGGTCCTCGGCGTTGTCGCAAAGACCGGCGGGGATCTCGACCATCACCGGGTCCAGGCCGGCCACGAGCGCGGGCAGGCGGAATTGCTCGATCAGCGCCACCTGGTCGGTCACGGGATCGTAGGGCAGCACTGCAGCGGCCCGGCCGCGGCAAAGCAGCTCCCAACTGCGCACCTTGGACATAGCGCCATCGAACCGGCGTTGGCGGAACTTGACCAGCTCGACGGAGAACCGTCCCTTCCAGGCGGTCTCGTTCGAGACGATCTGCACGTCGGGGTGGGAGGGGATTGCAACCATGAGCCGACCCTAGAGCGGTGCGGACGCCATTGGAACCACCCGCGTCAACAAAGCCCGCGCCACGCCTAGTTCGTCATCATGTCCCGCATGATCTCCCGCAAGCGCGCGGCGCCCACGGGGCCTTTCACGGCGTCCCGCCACATGGCCTCGGCCACGCGCTGATGGGCGGCGATGGCCTCGTCGGCGCCGGTGATCATGGCAACCCCGGTCTGCGCCGACGGCAGGCCGTCCGCGTGGAACGGGTTGGCGGCCAGGGTGGCGCGGTCGCGCGTGCGGAAGATGCTGAACCCGCTCGCCGTCTCGCTGGACGCGAGCAGGCCGAATTGCAGCCCCATCGGCTCAGTTTCCATCAAGTCGGCAATATTCTGCACCTCCGCCATGGCAACCCGGCGGCAGCGCATCCGCAGTCCATCGGACAGCTTGAGGCTTCCCAGCACGCCAAGGGCGAGAAAGCTCTGAATCGACTGCGGGGACAAAATCGCGATGATGCCCGGGCGGCGCTGCGCGTAGATCCGCTTCCGCGCGGCGAGAATGCCGAGAACCTGGTCGGCGTTGGTGCGGAACGCCGCGCTGTCAGTCCCGGGCTGAGTGGCAGCCTCGCTCAGGCCATCGGCAATGGCTGCGTCAAACGTGTCGGACGTGGTGAGGTATAGGCACGCGCCGTAGGCTTGCAGCACCTGATCGGCCGACTCCTCGATCTGCCGGATCCGCTCAAAGTAGCCGACGGACCGGCTGTAGTATTCGACCCCGATGCCCAGCAAGGACAATGGGGAAACCTTCAGCAGCTCCGCCAAGCGCTTGACCGTGTCAAGCTTGATCACCTCACCTTTTTCATAGCGGTAGAGCGCCGCCCGGGACACGCCGAGCCGCGCCGCAATTTCCTCCGCCCGCAGGCCGGACTCAAGCCGGTACGCCCGAAGCTGCTGCCCTATCTCTGCAAACCGCATGTTCACCTCCAACCGGGCAAAGGGCAGACACTGCAACCACCCTTCCGGAGGCGACTCTCTTAACAGCCGGAAGTTGATTCGTCGTTATCTTACAATCAACTTCGCAGAAATAAAGTGAGATATGCCGCCTAAATCGTGCATGCCCCTCTAAATTTCAGACACCATAGTGATCCCGCCACTTAAGCCCCGCCACCGTGTCGCCCGCTGGACGGTACTCGCAGCCGACCCATCCCGCGTATCCCAGAGCGTCGATACGGCCAAGAACGTATTCCCAGCCGATCTCGCCAGTGCCGGGCTCGTGGCGTCCGGGCACGTCGGCCAGTTGCATATGGGCGATGCTGGGCAGCAACGCCTCCATCCGCTTCGTCACATCGCCTTCGGTCACTTGACAGTGATAGATGTCGAATTGCAGTCCCACCCTTTCGAAGCCGAGCGCCGCCACGACATCGGCGCCCTGTCCCATCGTGTTCAGGAAGAAGCCGGGCATGTCGCGGTGGTTGATAGGTTCGATCACGATCTTCACGCCTTGCGCCGCCGCCTGCTCGGCCGCCCAGGATAGGTTGGCGACATACAGCGCCGCCGCGGTGCCGCGCGCCACCCCGGCCGGCACGATCCCTGCCATGCAATGCACCAGGTCGCAGCCGAGCGTCCCGGCGTAATCCAACGCGGTTTTCACCGCGTCGCGGAACTCCGCCCCGCGGCCCGGCAGGCAGGCGATGCCGCGCTCGCCGCCTGCCCAGTCGCCCGGCGGCATGTTGAACAGAACTTGCCGCAAACCGGCGTCGTCGAGCCGCTGGCGGATCTCGGCGGCGGGGTGGTCATAGGGAAACAGGAACTCGACACCTTTGAACCCGGCCTTCGCCGCGGCGTCGAACCGCTGGAGAAAGGGCACTTCGTTGAACATCATCGAAAGGTTGGCGGCCAAGCGCGGCATGGAGGTCCTCCTGTTTTGAACCAGGCTAACCATCGGCCTGGCCTAGAACAACCAGTTGCTTTCCACGAAGGAGCAGCCGATACCGCCGGGCATGAAGCAGCCCACGGACCTGGTGGCGGAACGTCTGCTGATGGGGCTTTTGCTTGTCGGCATCGCGGTCGGCTGCGTGCTCGTGCTGCACCCGTTCCTGTCGGCGATCCTGTGGGCGGCGATTCTGGTTTATACCACCTGGCCGGTGTTCATCTGGGTACGGACCCACCTTCGCGCGAGCCGCGGCTGGGCGGCGGGGATCATGGTGCTGCTCACAACCGTGCTGATCGTGCTGCCGCTGGCGCTGGCCGCGCCCGCCGGGGCGGACGACGTGAACCAGCTCCGCAACTCGATCGAGGCCGCGCTCAGCGCCGGCCTGCCCGGTGCGCCCAGATGGCTGGGCAGCATCCCGCTCATCGGCGCAACCTTGGCGGATTACTGGAATGTTTGGGCGGCGGACCTCAGCGTCATGGTCAGCTTCTTCAAGCCCTACTTCGGCATCATCGCGGAGAATGGGCTGACCGTGCTGCTCGGCATCGCCGGCGGCCTCCTGCAATTCCTCATTGCGCTTGTGATCGCGTTCTTTTTCTGGGCATCGGGAGACAGCCTGGGCGCTTACCTCAACCGCATCGTGCACCGGATCGCCGGTGACCACGCGGCGCGGCTGGTGGACGTCACCGGGCTGACCGTACGGGGCACCGTGTATGGCATCCTGGGCACGGCCGTCGTGCAGGGGCTGCTGACCGCGTTCGGGCTTTGGCTGTCGGGCGTGCCGCGCCCGCTGCTGCTTGGCGCCACGGCCGGGTTCCTGTCGGTGCTGCCGATCGGCGCGCCGGTGGTCTGGATTCCCGCGACACTTTGGCTGCTCAGCACGGGGCATACCGGCTGGGGCATCTTTCTCGGCACCTATGGGCTGGTCGCCATCAGCGGGTCGGACAACATCATCCGGCCCTATTTCATCTCGCGCGGGGCGGAGCTGCCGTTCCTGCTGACCATCCTGGGCGTGCTGGGCGGCGCCTTGGCGTTCGGGCTGCTGGGCATCTTCGTCGGCCCTGTCCTGCTGGGTGTCGGCTACACCCTAGTGGCGGAGTTCGCCGGCCTGGACAGCACCCGGACATATCGCAACGGGTGATGGCGGAGCATCCTGGCAACCGTGCCGCCCGCGGTCGGACGGCGCAGGCACGCGGCATCACCGCCGAACAGGCGGCCTGCACGGCGCTTGAGCGCGACGGCTGGACCGTGCTGGCCCGGCGCCTGCGCACGGCCGCCGGCGAGATCGACGTGGTTGCCGAGCGTGACGGGTTGCTGGCCTTCATCGAGGTGAAGGCGCGTCCGGACCTGCTGACGGCAGCCGCCGCCTTGGGACAGCGTCAGCGCGCCCGGCTGCTGGCGGCGGGCGAGATCGCACTGGCCGACAACCCCGGCTGGGGCCGCGCCGGCGTGCGGTTCGATGTGCTGCTGGTCGATGGCGCGGGCCGGGTGCGCCGCGTGGCTGACGCTTTCCGCAGCGAGGGCTAACCCGGGCGCCCGAGGACGCGGGCGCGGTAGGCGAGCGCCTCCGCCACGTCGGCCCGACGCACGGCGGCTACGCCCGCCAAGTCGGCAATGGTGCGCGCCACGCGCAGCACCCGGGTGAAGCCGCGGGCGGACAGCCGCAGCTTGTCAGCAACGCCTTCGGCCAGTTGCCGGGCTTCCGGATGCAGCTCGATCAGCCCAAGTTCCGCTTCGGCGTTGCTCGCCGGCCCATCGTTGCCGTAGCGGGCGGTCTGCGCCGCGCGGGCCGCGGCGACGCGGCTGGCCACCGCGGCGGTCGGCTCCCCGGGCGGGGCGCGGGACAGCTCGGTCGGCGGCACCGGCTGCACGTGCACGGTCACGTCGATGCGGTCCAGCAGCGGGCCGCTGATGCGGGACAGGTAGTCCTCCCCGCAACGCGGCGCGCGGCTGCACGCGCGGGCGGCGTCGCCGAGATAGCCGCACCGGCACGGGTTCATCGCGGCGATAAGCTGGAACCGTGCGGGGTAGGTGACGTGGGCCAGGGCACGGGCCACCGTGGTGCGCCCGCTTTCCAGCGGCTGGCGCAAGGACTCCAGCGCCGGGCGGGGAAACTCCGGCAGCTCGTCTAGGAACAGCACGCCGCGGTGCGCCAGGCTGACCTCGCCGGGCTTGGCACGCTGGCCGCCGCCGGTGAGCGCCGCCTGCGACGCGCCGTGGTGCGGCTCGCGGTAGGGCGGGCGCATGACCAGCCGCCCGCCGTCCAGCAGCCCGGCCACGCTGTGGATCATGCTGACCTCCAGCGCATCGACCGGGCGCAGGTCGGGCAAGAGCCAGGGCATGCGGGCGGCAAGCATGGACTTTCCCGCGCCGGGCGGGCCGATCAGCATCATGTTGTGCCCGCCGGCGGCGGCAATCTCCAGCGCGCGCTTGGCGGTTTCCATGCCGCGCACCTCGGCCAGGTCCGGCCCGGCCTCGCTCGGCTGGGTGCCGGCGGGTTCGGGCGGCGAAAGCACCTGGCTGCCGCGGAAATGGTTGATCACCGATAGCAGGTCAGGCGCGGCCAGGATTTCGATGCGGCCGGCCCAGGCGGCCTCACCGCCCTGCGAAGCCGGGCAGATCAGCCCGAGGTCGCGGGCCGACGCCGACATCGCGGCCGGCAGCACCCCGGCAACGGCGTGGATGGCGCCGTCGAGCGAGAGTTCGCCCAAGGCCGCGTAGGCCGCCACCTCGTCGTGCGGCAGCACGTCCATCGCCGCCAGCACGCCGAGCGCGATGGGAAGGTCGAAATGGCTGCCCTCTTTCAGCAAATCCGCCGGTGCCAGGTTGATCAGCACGCGCTTGGGCGGCAGGGACAGGCCCATGGCGGTCAGCGCCGCGCGCACCCTTTCCCGTGCCTCGCCCACCGCCTTGTCAGGAAGACCTACCACCAGAAAGGCGGGTAGTCCGGAGGAGATCTGAACTTGGACCTCGACCGGAACCGCCTCGATACCGCTGAAGGCGAAGCTGCGGATACGGGCGAGGCTCACGCGCCGTAGGCCGAAAGGAAGGTTTGCAGCAAGGCACCGAGCAGGGCGGTGTTGTAGCCGCCCTCTTGGATGATCGCCGCCGGCAGGCCCAGCGCCGCGATGCGCCGCGCGGCCTGGGCAAAACCGCCCTCGGTAACTTGCAAGTAGCCCAACGGTTCATCCTTTGATGCGTCGAACCCCAGGCTGAGCACCAGCGCATCGGCGCGGAATCGTCGGACCGCCGCAAGCCCGGCATCCAGCGCGTCGAGCCAGCCCGCATCCGCGGTCCCGGCCGGCAGCGGCAGGTTAAGGTTGCATCCGGCGCCCGGCCCGGCGCCGCGCTCGCCAGCGTGGCCGACATACCAGGGATAGTAGCCGGTTGGGTCGCCGTGCACGGACGCGAACAGCACGTCGCCGCGGTCCCAGAACACGCCCTGCGTGCCGTTGCCGTGGTGGCTGTCGATGTCCAGCACGGCAACGCGCGCCGCCCCTCGGTCCCGTAGCCGCTGTGCTGCGATGGCCGCGTTGTTCAGGTAGCAATGCCCGCCCGCCCGGGCCGGGTAGGCGTGGTGCCCCGGCGGGCGCGTCAGGGCGTAGGCCGTTCCGCCCCCCGCCGCCAGATCCGCCGCCGCGACGGCGCACGCGGCCGCCGCCGCGGCGGCGGGCCAGGTTTCCGCGGCGATGGGGCAGGAGGTGTCGGCGGTGAACCAGCCGAGCTGGCCGACCACCATTGGGCTTGGCTGCGCGCCATTGGCCAGCATTTCCGGGGAAGGGTGGATGTTGGGTACCAGCTCCGGCCCATGGTCCGATAGGCGGTCCCAGGCGGCGGGAGCGTCGCGCAGGAAGTCCAGGTAGGCGGGCGCGTGCACTGCTTCCAACGCCGCGCGGTCCACCGCGGTGGGCCGTTGGAGGTGCAAGCCGAGCGCCCGGCAGCCGTCCAGCAGCGCCTCGGCCCGGGCCGGCACCTCGAAGTTGGGGCGGACGACGCCGCGCTGCAGAAAGAAGCACGGGGCGTGCCGAAGCTGCGCCGGGTCCCAGAATACCTTCAATCGCACCTCGCAACCGGCATTGTCGTTCGACCAGCGTAACACATGCAAGGCGCCGCGTGATGCCCGATTTGCGTCGTCCAAATGCCTGCGTGAAGCCGGGCGCCCCGGTTACAGCACCACTCGGCCGCCGAATGCCCGGATCAGGACGACGGACGCCAGGCAAACGACCACGACGAGCGACAGCCCCCAGCGTAGCCACATGTAGCGATGCGGCACCAAGCCGCGCCGCGCGGCCTGCCCTTCCACGGCGGTGGTTGCGACGAACCCGGCCGTCAGCACCAGCAGCCCCGTGGTGGGCAAGCCGATGAACGTCACCAGCATCGCCGCCCAGCCGATCAGCGACGGCACGACGCCCAGGCCGAACCGAGCGCGCTGCGCCCGTTCGGACGCCGTGCTGCTCTCGTCAAGCGCGAAACCCCAATGCACCCCGCCCAGAAAGGCCAGGATGGTCGCGCCGTAGGCCACCAAGGCGAGCAGCGAGCGGGTCGAGCCATCGCTCGAAAGGCTGAGTGCGCCCAGGCTGCACAACACGAAGGGCAGAAGCCCAGCTAATCCCAACAGGATGGCAAAGCGCGGCAGCGGCCGGGTCATGGCAAGCTCCGGAAAAGGTGGAGGTGGTGGCCCCCTGCGGCTTAATCGCCGCTTCCGAATCGTGCAACTCCGCCAAGGGCCGGGCGCCGCACTTCGCGCCGCCGCACAACCAGCGCGGGACGCCAGGACAGGGAAACCGCGGCGAGGTAGGGCAGGGACTGCACAAACAGTGCGGCGCACCAAACAAGCGCCTGCCAAGCTGCACCATGCACGGCCGCGACCCAGGTCAGGGCGGCCCAGCTTGCCAGCAAGAGTGCAAGCTCTTCCGGCAACAAATTGCCCGGCGCAAGCTCCGGGCACGCGGCATCTTGGCAGGGCACCCCCTTGCCCAGCAGGGCGTTCCAAAATGCCCGGGCCGCCGTGTGGCTCAACGCCAGGTCCGTGATCACCGCGCCGACCCGGGCGCCGCGCATACGGGCCACCTTGCCCGCCAGCAAGGCCACCGCGAGCAGGGCGCACAGCACGCGCGAGGTCCCGATCTGCCCGGACGCCGTGACCAAGCCGAACGACAACGTCAGGTCGGTCAGCAACAGCAGCAGGCTGAGCGCATCGCCCGCCCACCGAAACCCGCCAACGATCATGCGCCGGCGCTGCGGCCAAGTCAGCGTGTGGTCGAACAGCGGCAACAGCCAGTGCTTGCGGCCGATCTGCGCCGCGCCGTAAGCCTGCCGGGCGGCTTGCTGGCGTGCATCCGCGAAGTCGGCCGGGCCGAGATCAACGGGCGGCACCGGCTCGGCCGAAAGCCACCGCGCCTGCGACAAGGCAAGGTCAAGCGCCGCATCCTCGGCGACGGTCCACTCCGCCCAACCGCCGACGCCGTCCAACGCCGCCTTGCGCAGCAGGCAAGGGGACCGCACGACGCCTACCCTCGGGTCGGCGAACTCCGGCACGGCGTCCTGCAGCCAGTTGCGCGTCACAGAAGCGTCGAGTCCGAGCACGGCCACGACCTCGGCCCGGTCGGTGGCCTGCACGCGGGCGAAATTCAGCGCGCCGGCCCGGCCGGCGGGCCAAGGCCCCAGGTGAAAGAAACGGAACCGGGCGCCGCGGCGGGCGCACTCCTTCGCCACCGGCTCCCACGTTTCGGGGTCGGGCGTGTTGTGGTCCACGACGAGCACCTCGTATGCCGGGTAGTCGAGTTCCGCAAGCAAGGCCAGGGCGTTGCGCACCCGGTCCGGCGGCTCGTTGCAGATCGGCACGTGGATAGAGACCATGGGCAGCGGGGGAGGGCGATCAGGCATGACAACGCATCCGGATGGGCCTGTTTGCTACAGCGCCAGTGCGGCCGTTATCAGGCCATATCGTGTCCGAAACAAGGCAGGCCCTGACTTTTCCTCGCGGCACCCTATGCTGGAGAGCATGGGAATCAGCCTCGAACTCCTCGTCGTGCTTTTGCTGGTCGTGCTCAATGGTGTGTTTGCCATGAGCGAGCTGGCCCTGGTTTCGGTACGCCGCGCCCGGCTGACCGTGATGGAGCGGCAGGGCGTGGCCGGCGCGGCCACGGCACGGCTGCTGTCAGAAGACCCGCAGCGATTCCTGCCCACCGTGCAGGTCGGCATCACGCTGGTCAGCGTGCTGGCCGGGGTGTTCGGCGGCGCGCGGATCACCGCTCGGCTGGAAGCCTGGTTCTTGAGCATTCCCTCGCTTGCGCCGTTCGCCGGCAGCCTGTCGCTCGCGATCGTCGTAGTGCTGACGACCTACCTGACCCTTGTGGTGGGCGAACTGGTGCCCAAGCAGTTGGCGCTGCGGCGGCCGGAGCAGGTGGCGGCGGCGGTGGCGACCCCGTTGGCGTGGCTGGCGCGCATCGTCGGGCCGATCGTCTGGGTGCTTGGCCAATCCTCCGCACTGGTGCTGCGGCTGTTCGGCGCCCATGCCGACGAGCGGCAGGCGGTGACGGAGGAGGAGCTGAAGGCGCTGCTGGCCGAGGGGGCCGAGGAGGGGGTGCTGGAAACGGAGGAGCACGAGATGATCGAGCGCCTGCTCCGCCTGGCGGACAAGCCGGTGCGCGCAATCATGACGCCGCGGACCGAGCTGGCATGGATCGACCGCACCGACCCGCCGCAGGACATCGTGGCGACGCTCAAGGCCACGCCGCATAGCCGGTTCGTGGTATGTGAAGGGTCCGTGGACAACGTGGTGGGCGTCGTGCAGGCGAAGGACATCCTCGACCGTCTGCTGGACGGCGGCGAGGTGTCGGTCGCGGCCAGCCTGCGCAAGCCCATGGTGATCCCCGACACTGTGACCGCGCTCGACGCCTTGGAGCGATTGAAAGGCGAGCCGCTGGGCCTCGCGCTGGTGATGGACGAATACGGCAGCTTCGAGGGCTTAGTTACCGCATCCGACGTGCTGCAAGCCATCGTCGGGGAGCCGGCCGACCCGACCGCCGTGCTGGCGGAAGGCGAAGCCGCGGCTGCCGGCGCCCTGCTGCTCGACGGCGCCATGCCGGTCGATGAGATCAAGTCGAGGCTGGAACTGCCGGACCTCCCATCCGAGGGCAGCTATCACACGTTGGCTGGGCTACTGCTGGCGCTGCTGCGCCGGCTGCCGCGCATCGGCGACCGGATCGTGTTCGGCGGCTGGCGGTTCGAGGTGATGGAGATGGATGGCCGCCGGGTGTCCCGCATCAGCGCGCATCCGGAGCCGGCGACCGAGGTTTAGCTAATAAACGCGCCCCTGCCCGAACAGCAGGAGCAGGATTAGCAGCAACAATAGCAGCCCCAAGCCGCCGCCATACCCGCGTCCCCCGTAATACCCACGGTTGTAGCCGTAAAACCCGCCGCCGCCGAACAGCACGACGAGGACGATGACAATCACGATGAGGCTCATGGCCCGGCTCCTGGATGCAGCACCACTCGTTACGGCAAGCAACGAGCGGCGGCGCCCAGAGTTCCAGGAGTCGAGATGGGACCGGTTTCAGGCCGCTTTCGCCTCCCGCCGCCGGGCATGCAGGATGAACTCGGTGTAGCCGTTCGGCTGCGCGCGGCCCTTGAACACGAGATCGCAGGCGGCCTGGAACGCCGGGCCGTCCAAATTGGCCGCCATCGGGCGGTAGGCGGGGTCGCCGGCGTTCTGCCGGTCCACGACCCCGGCCATACGGCGCAGGGTGTCCATCACCTGCGCCTCCGTCACAACGCCCTGGTGCAGCCAGTTGGCGATGTGCTGGCTGGAAATGCGCAGGGTCGCACGGTCTTCCATCAGGCCCACGTCGTGGATGTCCGGCACCTTGGAGCAGCCGACGCCCTGGTCGATCCAGCGGACGACGTAGCCGAGAATGCCCTGGGCGTTGTTGTCCAGCTCCTGCTGCACGTCGTCCGGCGCCCAATTCGGGCGGTCGGCCACGGGAACGGTCAGCAGGTCCGCCAGCGTGCCGCGCGGGTGCCCGGCCAGTTCCGCCTGGCGGGCGGCTACGTCCACCTCGTGATAATGCAGGGCATGCAGGGTGGCGGCGGTGGGAGAGGGAACCCAGGCGGTGTTGGCCCCGGCGCGCGGGTGGCCGACCTTCTGTTCCAGCATCTCCGCCATGCGGTCCGGGGCCGCCCACATGCCCTTGCCGATCTGTGCCCGGCCGCGCAGCCCGCAGGCCAAGCCGATATCCACGTTGCGGTCCTCGTACGCCTTGATCCAGGCGGTGCCCTTCATCTCGTTCTTGCGGATCATGGCGCCTGCTTCGATCGAGGTATGGATCTCGTCCCCGGTGCGGTCGAGAAAGCCGGTGTTGATGAACGCCACCCGGTCCCGGGCGGCGTGGATGCAGGCGGCGAGGTTGGCGCTGGTGCGCCGTTCCTCGTCCATAATGCCCATTTTCAGGGTGTTGGGCGCGAGATCCAGCATGAACTCAACCTGCGTGAAGATTTCGGCGGCGAAGGCGACCTCCTCCGGCCCGTGCATCTTCGGCTTGACGATGTAAACCGATCCCGCCCGGCTGTTGCGGACCGGCCCGGCGCTGCGCAGGTCGTGCATGGCGATCAACGTCGTGACCGCCGCGTCCAGCATTCCCTCTGGGATTTCCGCGCCATCTGCGGTCAGCACGGCGTCCGTATACATGTGGTGGCCGACGTTGCGGATCAGCATGGTGCTGCGGCCCGGCAGGACTAGGGCGCCGCCGCCCGGCGCCGTGTACTCGCGGTCCGGGTTAAGCCGGCGCACGATCTGCTTGCCATTCTTTTCCAGTGACGCCGACAGCGTGCCCTGCATCAGGCCGAGCCAGTTGCGATACACGACCACCTTGTCGGCGGCATCGACGGCGGCGACGCTGTCTTCGCAGTCCTGGATCGTGCTAAGGGCCGATTCCAACAGCATGTCGGCGACGCCCGCCGGATCGTCTTGGCCGATGAGGTGGCCCCGGTCGATGCTGATCTCGATGTGCAGGCCGTTGTTGCGCAGCAGGATCGCGCTCGGCGCCGAAGGCTCGCCGCGGTAACCTACGAACTTCTCCGGCGTGGCCAGCCCGACCGTGCCGTGCCCGGTCGCGACCCGCAGAGCGCCGTCCTCCACCATATAGCCGGTCGCATCCGCGTGAGGCGCTCCGGTCAGGGGCGCCGCGAGGTCCAGCACCTGCTTTGCCCGCTTCACCACGGCGCCGCCGCGCGTCTTGTTGAAGCCCTTGCCACGCTCCGCCCCATCGCTCTCCGGCAGTGCGTCCGTGCCGTATAGCGCGTCATACAGGCTGCCCCAACGCGCATTGGCGGCATTCAGCGCGTAGCGGGCGTTCATGACCGGCACGACGAGCTGCGGCCCGGCGATGCCGGCGATTTCGGCGTCCACGTTGGCCGTGCCGACCTCGAACGGCGGCGGCTCCGGCAACAGGTAGCCGATGCTGCGGAGGAATTCCTGGTAAGCCTGGGCGTCGTGTGGCTTGGTTGATTGGGACAGGTGCCACTCGTCGATGTGGTGTTGCAGCTCGTCGCGCCGGGCGAGCAAGGCGGCGTTGCGCGGCGCGAGATCACGCACCAGGGCGGCAAAGCCGGTCCAGAACGCATCGGCCTCGATCCCGGTGCCTGGCAGCGCCTCGGCAATGAAGCCATGCAACTCACTCGCAACCCGCAGGCCCGCAACGTCAACTCGATCCATCTCTCGCCCTCTCCTGGTGCGCTCTTATTGAGGCAAGCGCGCCTGGAGTCGAGGGGGTGCGGTCAGCCCTGCCGGTCACGCCACGCGGCGTAGGCGGCCTGCGTTTCGGCGTTGGGCGGGTAGGTGCCGGGCAACGGGGCGCCGGCCGCAATGCGCTCCAGGACGAAGCGCTCCATCCGTTCCTGCTCCGCCGCCTGCTCAGCGACCTCATCGGCAATGCCTGCCGGCAGCACTACCACGCCGTCCGCGTCGCCCACGATGATGTCGCCGGGGTAAACGGCGACGCCGCCGCAGCCGATGGGCACGTCGATCTCGGTTGCATGGTGCAGCACGAGGTTCAGCGGCGCGGAGGGTGCGGCGCAGAACACCGGCATCGCCATGGCGCCGATCGGGCCGCTGTCGCGCAACCCGCCATCCGTGACCATGCCGGCGGCACCGCGCACCTGAAGCCGGGTCATCAGGATTTCGCCGCCGCACGCCGCCCGCGCATCGCCGCGACAGTCTTGCACCAGGACGCAGCCGGGCCGGGCGGTTTCGACCGCCTTGCGCTGCGGATGCTCGGGATCGGCGAACACGCCGAGGTGATCAAGGTCCTCGCGCGCCGGAATGTAGCGGAGCGTCATCGCCGGGCCGACCATATTGGGGCCGGGCGGACCGAGCCGGCGGACGCCCTGCATGAAGGCGTTGCGCAGGCCGCGCTTGAAGAGCTGGGTGGTGAGGGTCGCGGTGGTGGCTTCCAGCAAGCGGCGCTTCGTGTCAGGGTTCATGCCTCATCCCCCTTCCGTCGCCTCTGCCGTCGAACCATAACGGCGGCAATAGTGCGGTTGTTTGCTTGGCACAGCGGTCAACTTGCCGCGGCTCTCTGAAGTTTGACCAAAAGTGTTGGCCGGCCATGCGGTACGCCGCGCTGCGCCCATCAACCTCAGCCAACACCCCGCGCAGATCAGTCGATGATGTCCGCGCAGGCGTCCGTCGGTGCCGCCGCAGCGTGGCCCACGACCGGCACGATCTTCAGCGCCGCCGAGGTGATCCGGCAAGGGGCGGCGACCAAGCCGCAGCCGGACAGGAAAAGCAGGGACAGCAGCAGGACAACCCGGGTCATGCGACGGAGCCTACGCTTCCAGCTCTTCCCGCATCAACTCCAAAGCGAGCCAGCGTTCCTCAAGCTCGGCAACGCCGGCCTGCGCTTGGGCCAGCGCCCCGGTGGCCGCGCGGAAGGCGGCGGGGTCGCGGCGGTACAGGTCGGGGTCGGCAAGCCGCTTCTGCAGGCGTGCAACCTCGGCCTCGGTAGCCGCGATCTGCTTGGGCAAGGCCTCAAGCGCGTGCTTGTCCTTGAACGTCATCTTCCGGACGCCTGACGGGCGGGGCGGCGGCTTGGAAGTGGCGCTCCGGGCGCGTTCCGGCGTTCCCGCCTCTGGCTGGCCGCGTTGGGCCAGCATGTCGCTGTAGCCGCCGGCATACTCGGTCCAACGCCCGCCGCCTTCTGCCGCCAGGGTGCTCGTCACCACGCGGTCGAGGAAGTCGCGGTCGTGGCTGACCAGCAGCACGGTGCCGGGATACTCCGACAGCATCTCCTGCAGCAGGTCGAGCGTTTCCAGGTCCAGGTCGTTGGTCGGCTCGTCCAGCACCAGCAGGTTGGAGGGTCGGGCCATGGCGCAGGCGAGCATCAGGCGCCCGCGCTCGCCCCCCGACAGCACGCCGACCGGGGTGCGGGCCTGCTCCGGCTTGAACAGGAAATCCTTCATGTAGCCGATCACGTGCCGGCGCTCGCCGCCCACCACCACGGTGTCGCCGCCGCCCGCCGTCAGCGTGTCCGCAAGCGTCGCGGCCGGGTCGAGGCTGGCCCGCTGCTGGTCGAGCGTGACCTCCGCCAGGTTGGTGCCGAGCTTGACCTCGCCGCTGTCCGGCGGCTCCGCCCCGGTCAGCAATCGGAGCAGCGTCGTCTTGCCGGCGCCGTTGGGTCCGACGATTCCCAGCCGGTCGCCGCGCAGCACCCGGAGCGTCAGGTCGCGCACCACTCGGGTGCCGTCGAACGCCTTGCCGACGTGCTCGGCGACCGCGACCAGCTTGCCCGACAGGTCGGCCTCCGTCGCGGTCAACCGGAGCGTCGCCTCGCCCCCGCCCATCTCCCGCCGCTTCTGACGAAGCGCGCCCAGCTCGCCCAAGCGGCGCACGTTGCGCTTGCGCCGGGCAGTAACGCCGTAGCGCAGCCAGTCCTCCTCGCGGGCGATCTGCCGGGTGAGCTTGTGCTGATCGCGCTCGGCCTGCTCCTCCACCTCGTCGCGCCAAGCTTCGAAGTGGGCGAAGCCGCGGTCCATGCGCCGGGTGACGCCGCCGTCGAGCCAGACGACGCTGCGGGACAGCTTTTCCAGCATGCGACGGTCGTGGCTGATCAGCACCAGCCCGGCGCGCAGGCCGGCCAACTCCTGCTCCAACCACTCGATGGCCGGCAGGTCCAGGTGGTTGGTCGGCTCGTCGAGCAGCAGCAGGTCGGGGGAGGGGGCGAGCGTGCGGGCGAGGGCACAGCGCCGCTTCTCGCCGCCAGAAAGGTGCGCCGGGTCCTCCGCGCCGGTCATGTCGAGCTGGTCCAGCAGGGAGCGCGCCCGGTGCAGGTCGTCGCCCGGTCCCATGCCGGCCTCCACGTAGTCCAGCGTGGTGGCGAAACCCGTGAGGTCCGGCTCCTGCGGCAAGTAGCGTACTGCCGTGCCGGGCTGCAGGAAGCGCGTGCCGCCGTCCGGCTGCAGCAGCCCGGCGGCGACCTTGAGCAAGGTCGATTTGCCTGATCCATTCCGCCCAACGAGGCAGATGCGTTCGCCCGCGCCCACCCCAAGCTCGGCGCCGTCCAGCAGCGGCGCGGTGCCGAGCGACAAGCGGATGTTCTGAAGCAGCAGCAACGGAGGAGCCATGTCCAGGGTATGGGCGGCCCCTCCTTCCTGTGCAACCCGGCCCCGGTATGGCATGGGGAAGGTCCGCAACCACCGAGGACCCCCGATGCGCCGATCAGCCGTCCTGCTCTGCTTCGCAGCCGCGCTGCTGTGGACCCCGGCGCGGGCGGCGGACGTGCTGCGCATCGGCCTGTTGCACACGCTGTCCCCGGCGCCCCTCTACATCGCCATGGAACGCGGCTACTTCCGCGACGAAGGCTTGGACGCCAGCTTCCGGTTCTTCGAGGCGGCGCAGCCCATCGCCGCCGCCGCGGTGTCGGGCGACATCGACGTGGGGATCACCGCGTTGACCGGCGGGTTTTTCAGCCTGGCCGGGCGAGGCACCCTGAAGGTGATCGCCGGCGGGCTGCATGAGCAGCCGGGCTACGAAGGGACGGCGATCCTCGCGTCGCGCAAAGCGTATGACGCCGGGCTGACCTCGGCGGCGCGGCTTGCCGGGCACAGCTTCGGCATCACGCAGTTCGGGTCGTCATTCCATTACATGGCCGGGCGCATCGCCGAGCGGGAGGGTTTCGCGCTCAAGGACCTGGTGCTGCGCCCGCTGCAGGGGATCGGCAACATGGCGGCGGCGGTGCGGACCGGGCAGGTGGATGCGACCATGGCGATAGCCTCCATGGCCCGGCCGATGGAGGCGTCAGGGGAAGCGCGCATCATCGGCTGGGCCGGCGACCTCGTGCCGTATCAGATCACCGCCGTGTTCGCGCCGAGCCGGATGCTGGAGGGACGGGCGGACACGCTGCGCCGCTTTGTCCGCGCGTATCGGCGCGGGGTTGCCGACTACCGCGACGGCTTCCTGCGGCTGGACCCGACGGGCAGGCCGGTGCGGGACGCCAAGACCGCGGCGCTGATCCCGCTCATCCAGAAGTACGTTTATGCGGGCGATCCCGATGGGCCGCGGAAGATCGGGGAGGGTGTCGGCTACTACGACGAGGACGCGCGGCTTGATGTGCAGGACGTGGCGGCGCAGCTCCGCTGGTTCACCGGGCAGGGCTTGGTCAAGGGCCAGATCGAGCCGGCGGACGTGATCGACGCCCGGTTCGCCGGTGCCTTGTCTCCGCCGTGAACGGGTCCAGCGTCCGGCTGTCGGTGTGCGGCGTCGTCCACCGCTACGACTCTTTGCCGGTGCTGGACGGGATCGACCTGGTGGCGGAGGCCGGCCGGGTGCTGGTGCTGATCGGGCCGTCCGGCTGCGGCAAGAGCACGCTGCTGGGCATCATGGGCGGCTTGATCGCGCCCACGGCGGGCACGGTGCGGATGGCGGGGCACGTCGCGCCCGACTGCCTGAACCCGCTGACCCCCGTGTTCCAGGATTTTGCCCTGCTGCCCTGGCGCAGCGTGGCGGGGAATGTGTCGCTGGTGCTGGAAGGGCGGCTGCCGCGACGCGAGCGGGCCGCGCGGGTGGCGGAGGTGCTGGCGCTCACCGGCCTGTCCGAGTTCGCCCGCGCTTGGCCCAAGCAGCTTTCCGGTGGGATGCGGCAGCGGGTCGGGATCGCCCGGGCACTGGCGGTGCGGCCCGCGTGCCTGCTGATGGACGAGCCGCTTTCGGCGCTCGATGCGCAAACCCGGGCGCTGCTGCTGGACGAGTTCGCCGGGCTGATCGAGCGGGCGGGCACCACGACGGTGTATGTGACGCACAACCTTCAGGAGGCGGTGCGGTTGGGCCACCGCGTCGCCGTGCTGTCCCGCCGCCCCGGCCGAGTGCGCGACGTGATGGAGATCGACCGTCCCATCGGTGGTCGCGACGTGTCGGACCTAGGACTGCTGGCCATCGAGCGGCAGCTTTGGGAGATGATCCGCGGCGATGCGGCGGCGGCCGAGCGGGAGCCTATCCATGCCTGACGTGAACAGTCCCGGCACCCCCGGGCACGACATCGCCGGCCCCGTACCGTTCCGTGCCCGCGGCTTCACGCCGCGCACCGTGCCCGGCGCCGCGTTGGCCACCCTGCTGGGCATCGTGGCGCTTTGGCAGGCGGGGGCGAGTGCCGGGCTGATCGCCACGCAGTTCCTGCCGCCACCCGCAAGCATCCTGCGCGCCTTGTATCAGCTTGCAGCCAGCGGCGAGCTTTGGCGCCATCTGGGCGCGTCCTTGCAACGCCTGGCTGTCGGCTGGACGCTGGGGACGGTCTGCGGCGTGGCGCTCGGCTTCGCGGTGGGCTTGTCGAGCTGGCTGCGCAGCCCCGGCATGGCCGTGGTGTCCGCCCTGTTTCCCATCCCGAAGATCGCGCTGGTGCCGCTGTTCATCATCTGGTTCGGCATAGGCGAGGGGTCAAAGGTCGCGACTCTCGCTTTCGGCGTGTTCTTCCCCACCGTGATCAACACCGCCGCCGGCGTCGATGCCGTCAGCCGCAACCTGATGCGGATGGGCCAGGCTTTCGGGCTGTCCCGCGCCGCGATCCTGTGCAAGATCGTGCTGCCCGGCGCGCTGCCGGCCATCCTGAGCGGCTTCCGCGTCACCACGGGCATCGCCATCATCCTGCTCGTCGCCGCCGAGATGATCGGGGCGGAGCGCGGCATCGGCGCCTTCGTGCTGCAGGCCGGCAACCTGTATGACACCGACAACCTGCTGGCCGGCATCGTCGTGCTGTCGCTGCTCGGGCTGCTGGTAGCGTGGGCGCTGGGACAGTTGGAGCGGGCGCTGCTCGGCTGGCGTTAGGCGTTCGCGCCGCGCGTCACCTCGGCAGTTGTGGCGCATGGTTTGCACAGGCTTTCGCAAAACCCTGTGTAGGCCGGTCCGCCGCCGCTTGCCAGCATCCCCCGCGCCCGGCATGGGTGGTGGGACAGGAGAGTTCACGATGCGCAGACCAATCTTTGCCGTGCTTTTGGCAACGGTGCTGACGGGCACCGCCCATGCACAAACGTTGCGCATCGCGCTGCGCGAAGACCCGGACATCCTGGACCCTACCCTGGCCCGCACCTATGTCGGGCGCATCGCGTTTGCCGGGCTGTGCGACAAGTTGTTCGACATCAACGAAAAGCTGGAGATCGTGCCGCAACTGGCGCTGTCCTACGAGTGGACGGACCCGACCAACCTGGTCATCAAGCTGCGGCCCGGCGTCGTGTTCCACGATGGCGAAACGCTCGACGCGGCGGCGGTCAAGTACTCGCTGGAGCGCCATCTTTCCATGCAGGGCAGCTTTCGCCGCAGCGAGATCAACGTCATGGACCGAGTGGAGGTCGTGGACCCGCTCACGGTCCGGGTCGTGCTGAAAACCGCGTCCTCGCCGTTCGTGTCGCAACTGACGGACCGCGCCGGCATGATCGTGTCGCCCAAGGCGGCTGAGGCGGCGGGCAAGGACTTTGGCCTCAAGCCCGTCTGCGCCGGACCGTTCCGCTTCGTGGAACGGGTGCCGCAGGACCGCATCATGCTGGAGCGGTTTCCCGGGTACTGGGATGCGGCTTCGATCAAGCTGGATCGGGTGGTGTATCTGCCGATCCCCGACAGTTCCATCCGTTTGGCGAACCTGCAGGCGGGCAGCATCGAACTGTCGGAGCAGATTCTGCCGACCGACGCGGACGCAGTGCGCAGCAACTCCCGGTTGCGCTTGGTCACGTCGGACAACCTTGGCTACTTGGGCATCACGATCAACCTGGCGAACGGCCCGCGCGCCAAGACCCCGCTCGGCAGCGACGCCCGGGTGCGCCAGGCGTTCGAGCTGTCGCTGGACAAGGCGGCGATCATCCAGGTGGTCTACAACGGCCTTTACACCCCGGTGTCACAGGGCCTGTCGCCCAGTAGCCCCTACTACGCCAAGGCCGTGCAGCCGCGTGAACGGGACGTGGCGCGGGCGAAAGCGTTGCTGAAAGAGGCCGGGGCGGCGCTGCCGGTGCCGGTCGCGCTCACGGTGCCGAATAACCCGGACCAGCGGCAGGCGGGCGAGATCGTGCAGGCGATGGCGGCCGAGGCTGGGTTCGACGTGAAGATCACCGCGTCCGAGTACGCTTCGGCGCTGGCCGCCGCCAACCGGGGCGAGTTTGAGGCGTTCACGACGGCGTGGTCCGGCCGGGTCGATCCCGACGGCAACTTGTTCAGCTTCATGCACAGCGGCGGCGCGCTGAACGACAGCCACTATGCCAACCCGGCGGTGGATGCGCTGCTGGACCAGGCACGGGACGTGCAGGACGTGGCGGCGCGGCGCGGGCTGTATGGCCAAGTGGTGGAGCAGTTGAGCAAGGACCTGCCCATCGTATACCTGCACAATCCCAAGAACGTGGTTGGCATGTCGGCGCGGGTGGCCGGGTTCCGCCCGGTGCCGGACGGCTTGATCCGGCTGCAAGGCGTCGAGTTGGCGAAGTAGCCATGCGCAGCCATCTCGGCGGCCGGCTGCTGCAGGTCCTGCCGACGGTGCTGCTGGTCAGCCTTCTGGTGTTCGCGCTGCAGCAGCTCATGCCCGGCGACCCCGCCGTGGTGCTGGCGGGGGAGGAGCGCGGCGACCCCGCCGTGCTCGCGCAGATCCGCAGCGAGCTGTGGCTCGACCGCTCGCTGCCGGTGCAGTATTTCCATTGGATCGGCAACTTGCTGCGCGGCGACCTGGGGTTCAGTTGGCGCATCCGCCAGCCGGTGGCGTCCCTGGTGCTGACCAAACTGCCGGTGACGCTGCAGCTCGCCGCGATGGCGTTCGGAGTCGCGCTTCTCATCGGCGTGCCGGCGGGCATCCTGTCCGCGGTGAAGCGCAACACCGCCTGGGACTACGCGGCGAACCTGATCGGGCTGGCCGGGCTGTCCACGCCGAATTTCTGGCTCGGCATCATGCTGATCCTGCTGGTGTCCGTGAAGCTTGGATGGCTGCCGCCGTCCGGCTACGTGCCGCTGACCGAGGACTGGCGGCAGTCGCTCGCCACCACGGTCATGCCGGCCTTCGTGCTGGGCAACGCCATCGCCGCCATCCTGATGCGCCACACGCGCAGCGCCATGCTGACGGCGCTCGACCAGGACTTCGTGCGGACCGCACGGGCCAAGGGCCTGAGCGAGTGGGTCGTCGTGCTGCGCCACGCGTTCCGCAACGCGTTGGTGCCGGTCGTGACCTTGGGCGCGCTGGAACTCGGCACGCTGCTGTCCGGCGCGGTGCTGACCGAGCAGGTGTTCAGCATCCCAGGCTTCGGCAAGCTGGTCGTGGACGCGGTGTTCAACCGGGACTACCCCGTCGTGCAGGGCGTCGTGCTGGTCACGGCCTGCTTGTATATCCTGCTGAACCTGCTGGCCGACGTGCTCTACGTCGTCATCAACCCACGGCTGCGCGACGCATGAGAACAAGCCCGACCGCTTTGGCGTTGCGCCGGTTCCGCGGGCGGCCGGCGGCGGTGCTGGGCTTCGTGGTCATCATCCTGTTCATCGTGGTCGCCGTCACCGCGCCGTTGATCGCACCGTATGACCCCGTCGCCACCAGTTGGACGGCCATACGCAAGGCGCCGTCCATGCAGCATTGGATGGGCACGGACGAGAACGGGCGGGACGTGCTGTCCCGCGTGGTGTTCGGCGCTCGGGCGTCCTTGCTGGCCGGCGTCGTGTCCGTGCTGATCGCGGCCGGGGTGGGGGTGCCGGTCGGCCTGCTGGCCGGGTTCGCCGGAGGCGGGGTGGACGCGGTGATCGGTCGGGTGGTGGATGCGATGCTGGCGTGCCCGTTCCTGATCTTGGCGATCGCGCTTGCGGCGTTCCTTGGCCCGGCGCTGACCAACGCCATGATCGCCATCGGCGTGACAGCCGCGCCGGTGTTCGCCCGCGTCGCCCGCAGCGCCACCATGGATACGATGACTTACGATTATGTCGAGGCCGCCCGCGCCGTGGGCAACCCGCCCTGGCGCGTAGCTTTGCGCCACGTCGCGCCCAACATCGTGCCGCCGGTGCTGGTGCAGGCGACGCTCGCCATCGCGCTGGCGATCATCGCGGAGGCCAGCCTGTCTTTTCTCGGCCTCGGCCAGCAGCCGCCGGCGCCGAGCTGGGGCAGCATGCTCAACTCGGCGCAGCGTTTCCTGACCCAGGCGCCCTGGCTCGCGGTGTTCCCGGGTGCGGCCATCTTCCTGGCGGTGCTGGCGTTCAACCTGGTCGGCGACGGCCTGCGAGACGCGCTTGATCCTCGGCGCCGCTGATCCCGGTCACGGAGGTCTGCCAATGTACCGACCGCGCGGCACGGCTTGACCGCAGGGCGCCGCGGGGGTCCGATGCGCAGTATAAGAACTGGAGGGACGGACAATGCGCGCATGGGCAGTGGTCGAGAACGGAGCGGACCTGCAAGAGCTGGAGCTGCCGACGCCGGAGCCGCAGGGCACAGAGGTGTTGCTGGAAGTCACGCATTGCGGGGTGTGCCATTCCGATCTGCATATCTGGGAGGGCCATTATGACCTGGGCGGCGGCAAGCAGATGTCGCTCAAGGACCGCGGCGTGGTGTTGCCGCTGGCGATGGGGCACGAGATTATCGGGCGCGTCGCGAAGCTCGGCCCCGATGCGGCCGGCGTGGCCGTGGGCGATGTGCGGATTGTGTTCCCTTGGCTGGGCTGCGGCCAATGCGACCGCTGCTTAGCGGAGGAGGACAACATGTGCACGGTCGCCAGCCGCAGCCTGGGCGTTTACCAGAACGGCGGCTACGGCACGCATGTCGTGGCGCCGCATCCGCGCCATCTGATCGAACTCGGCACGCTCGACCCGGCGGTTGCGGCGACCTATGCCTGCTCCGGCGTCACCGTGTACTCCGCCGTGCGCAAGGTGCTGCCAATGCCGCCAACCGAGCCGATCGTCCTGATCGGCGCCGGCGGGCTGGGCCTGAACGCCATCGAAATCCTAAAGGCCCTGGGCCACAAGAACATTGTCACGGTGGATCTCAGCGCGGAGAAGCTGAAGGCAGCGACGGCCGCGGGTGCCACGGCGGTGGTGGACGCGAGCACGCCGGGCACGGCCGAGCGCATCATGGACGCCTGCAACGGGCCGGTCGCGGCTATTATCGATTTGGTGAACGGTACGGCAACGGCGGCGTTTGCGTTTCCGGCCCTAAGGAAGGGCGGCAAGCTGATCCAGGTCGGCCTGTTCGGCGGTTCCATGACGCTGCCGCTGCCGTTGATGGCGATACGTGCGCTGACGGTTCAGGGTAGCTACGTCGGCAACCCGAAGGAGCTGCGGGAACTCGTGACGTTGGCGCAAAACGGCGGCATTACGCCCTTGCCGATTACCTCGCTTCCGCAATCCAAGGCAACGGAGGCCCTGCATCGCCTACGTGACGGCAAAGTCACCGGCCGAATTGTCCTGACCGCGGCTTGATCAAGCCAACCGCTCGTCCCGCATGGCGCGCGGCCGCTGGTTGCGCGCCATGGCCCCGGTCGGCGTGTGCGCCGCCATGCGCCGCATGAGCGGTAGGGCATAGCCCAAGCGGCGCACCAGTTCCGCAGTGATCAAGATTTCTGCTCGGATAGCACCGCTATACCAGAGGCGGTAGGCTGATCCGGTAAGGCCCAGGATGCCGCAACGCTCCTGATTTGGTAGGCCAAGAAGATTGGCAAGGCCATCAAGCTCACGAACCGCCGCAGAAACCTGCTCTGGCGTTCTCAATCCCTCAGACATCCTGCAGCTCCCCGCTTACAAAGAGCACAGTAACGATATCTTACCGAAATGGAAGCGTTTTTCACGAAATTATGACGGAAAATTTCACGGCTGTCACGACATGTGCGGTGGACGCAAAGCAGTCGAGCCGTCAGTTAGGTCAACATCCCTGCCGCCCAAAGGACGTGCGATCAGGCCCAACGGGTTAGCCATCGCCAAAGCGCCCTTGTCGCCGCCTGAAACGCCGCGCGCATGCAAAGGTGCTGCGGCCGTGCGCAGCAACGCGCCGACGAACGAGCGACCCCAGGCCAAGGCGGAGGCGCCCTGAATAGCCGTCCAGCTTTCCCGCCAACGCGCTTGGCGGTCTGCGAGGCTCATGGTCAGCGCGGCGTCCAACGCATCCGCCATTTCATCAGCGTCATGCGGGTTGACGATCAACGCGGCGCCAAGCTGCCTCGCGGCACCCGCAAAGCGAGACAGGATCAGCACCCCAGGGTCCTGCGGGTCCTGGGCGGCGACATACTCCTTAGCAACCAGGTTCATGCCGTCCCGCAACGGCGTCACCAGTCCGACCCGAGCCTCCCGCATGTAGCCGGCAATAGTGCTGCGAGCGCCCGCGCGGGCCACAAGACGCAACGGCATCCAGTCGGGCTCACTGAACTCGCTGTTGATGCTGCCGGCTTCCCGCTCCACTGCATTGCGCAGGTCGCGGTAAGCGATCACGTCTTTGCGCGACTCGGCGGCAATCTGCAGGAACGTCACCCGGCGCCGCAACTCCGGCCGCGTTTCCAGCAAGCGCCGATACCCGGCGACCCGCTGCAGCAAACCCTTTGTCGGGTCCATGCGGTCAACCCCGAGCACCAGGCGCTGCCCGCCCAGGCTCCGTCGCAGCCGTTCCGTCGGCGCCGCGCGCCAGGCGTCCTCCGCAATCGCGGCAAAGTCGTGCGCCTCGATCTCGACCGGAAACACGCCGAGGCGAACCCGCCGCCCGCCGACGCTCAGCCAGCCGTTCGGCATCCGCACCGCGTCGCCAATGCGGCAGGCAACCTCGGCGAAGTTCTCGACGTCATTCTCGGTTTGGAAACCGAGCAGGTCCGCCGCGAGCAGGTCCCGAAGCAACGCGCCCGCTTCCGGCACGCTGGCCAGCATGTCGGCGGACGGGAACGGGATGTGCAGAAAGAAGCCGATCGGCGCCCGCACGCCCCTGGAGCGCAGGGCCTGGGGCATGCCCATGAGATGGTAGTCATGAATCCAGATCAGGTCGTCCGCCCGCAGCATAGGCTGCAGCGCTTCCGCAAGCCGCTCGTTCACCTGGCGGTAAATCTGCGCGTTGCGCCGGTCGAACGTCATAAGTTCCGGCATCGAGTGTAGCAGCGGCCAAAGCGTGCTGTTGGAAAACTCGTTGTAGTAGCGCTCGTGCTCTTCGGCCGTGAGGTCGATGGTCGCGTACTTGACACGACCCGACTCAGCCAAACGGACCGGCCCGGGAGCCTCCGACAGGTTGCCGCTCCAGCCGAACCACACGCCGCCCCGACGTTCCATCAAAGCTTCAAGCGCAACGGCCAGGCCCCCCGCCTGCGCACCCGCTGCCGCCGGCGCAGGGACGCGGTTGCTGACAACGACGAGGCGGTTCACCTCAGCTCCATCAAGGCTACTGGCAGGCGGCCTAAGAGTTCGGATAGGGACAGGCGCGTTGTGCTCATGGTTCTCACCTCTCCGTCCAAAATGTGCACAAGCCTCCGATCAGCCAGGCTGCGTGGCAATAAAACATCAGTTTCCCGCCAATTGCCAGCTTGGACGAGCGGCTTGTCAGCCGACGGGTCAACGGCCATTGACAGCCGAGTGCCAACCACAATGGCGGAACGGCCCTCATGCACGCGCGCGAAGGCCAGGGCATGGTCGGCGAACGGCCCATCCAGGCGAAGGGGGGTGTAGCTGCCCTGGGTGAACAGGCCGGGTGCCCGGGCGCGCAACGCGAGCGTGCGGGCGATGACGGCCTGCTTCACCCGGCCGTCGCGCCAGGATGGCAGCAACGAGGCCGGCTCCTCCGTCGCTTGAAGGGCTGCTTGCCGCGTCGCGAAGTCGACCGGGCGCCGATTGTCGGGATCGACCAGGCTGAAATCCCAGAACTCGGTTCCTTGATACAGGTCCGGGACGCCTGGGCTGGTGAGGCGCAGCAAGGTCTGCGTCAGGCTGTTGATCGCGCCCGCCGGGGCAATGCGGCCGGCGAAGCTCGCGAGTTCGCCGGCCATGTTCACGCTACGCCCGGCATCGAGCAGGCCCGCCAGGAAACTGCGGCAGGCGCCCTCGTAGTCGGTGTCCGGCACGGTCCAGCTCGTGCGGCGCTTCGCTTCGCGCAGCGCCTTTTCCTGCCAGCCGGCCACCCGGGTTTCAAACGCCGACAGCCCTTCGGCATCGTCCGGCGCCAGATCGAGCGGCCAAGCGGCCACCAGGGTCTGGTAGAGCATGATCTCGTCGGCAGCGTCCGGCGCCGGGCCGTCGAGGTCGCGCTTGAGGGGGGCATTGAGCCGCGTCCACCGCTGCAGCGCCGCTTCCCACTCGGACGGGATTTCGCTGAGCACGGCAAGCCGGGCGCGAGTATCCTCGCCGCGCTTGTGGTCGTGGGTCGCCGTGGCCAGCAAGGCCAGCGGGAAGCGCTTCTGCCGATCCTTGTTGGCCGCGTGGAATGCCGCCGGGCTGAGGCACCATTGCGACGGCTCGCTGCCGACCTCGTTGCGGGACAACAGGCGGCCGTATCGGTAGAATGCCGTGTCTTCCACCGACTTTGCCGCGGTCGGGGCGGAAAGCTGCTGGAACTTCACCATCGCCCGGAGCCGTTCCTGCCGCTGCGTGCCGGCCGGGACGCTGCGCAGGCCAGTGCCGGACAGCCATTCGCCCACCAGCTCCAGCAAGGGCCGGTCGGCGACGCGCACCGTGCGGCGCGCCCCGGCCATGGCCCAGTCCATGACCCGCTGGTCCGTGGGCGTGATGCCGCCCGGGCCGGCGTAGATGCGATACACGTGGAAATGCACCAGCAGTTCCGTCAGCGTGTTGCGTATGGCGGTCAGCGTGTAATCCCGGGTCGTCAGGTTGCGCCGGGCAACCCGGTGCAGCGCCGACGCTGTGACGAACAGCTCGCTGCTCAGGTTTTCCCGCAGGATCTGACGGCGTGCGGGCATCGCCTCGTCATCGAACACGCCGGGCCGCCCGGTCAGGCCGGTCCACAGCGCCGTCAACGACTCCTCGCCGGCCGAGTCGTGCAGCACCGCGGCGGCGTCGTTCATGAAGTCGTAGCCGGTGGTCCCGTCGGTCAGCCAGTCGCTGGCCAGGCGCTCATGCGGAGCCAGGATCTTCTCGATCCATAGCACGACCGGTTCGTCCCGGAGTTCGGCCGGGCGGGACAGCGCCACGGTCTGCAGGCGGCGGCGCAGCTTACGGCAATAATCGCGTGGGCTGGCCAGGCCATCGACGTGGTCGATGCGCACGCCGTCGATCAGGCCCTCGGCATACAAGCGGAACACGGTGCGGTGCGTCGCTTCAAACACCTCCGGCTGCTCGACCCGCACGCCGGCCAGGCCGTTCACGTCGAAGAAGCGGCGCCAGTTGATCTCATCTGCGGCTGCCCGCCACCAGGCCAGGCGGTAATGCTGGCGCTCCAAGAGACGATGCAGGCGGTCCAGCCCACCGGGGGTACTAACCGCATAGGCCCGCAGGCATTCCTCGATCCCCGCGCGGTAAACCGGCTCCAGCAATTCGTGCCGGGCGGTCTCAGCCTGCTTGCGGGTGGTCTCCCGGCCGCCGGTGCCGAGGTCCGCGAAGGCCCGCGCGGCCGGTTCCAGCGGGCCGCCCACGGTCAGCAGGACGGCCGCGTAATCGCGCGGGCTGATCGGGAAACGGTGGTCGTAATAACCGACGAACAAGCGGCCGTCGCGGTCATCGAAACGCAGCACCAGTTCGCCGCGCTCCAGGCACTCGCCATAGGAGCTGCCGAGGAATGGCGCCAGCATGCGGCCGCGCAGCGACGGGTCGGGCGGGTCCCAGTCGATGTCGAAGTACTCGGCATACGGGCTGGCGCGGCCCCATTCCAGCACGTCCAGCCACCAGCCGTTGTCGTTGCCGCCGACCCCCATGTGGTTCGGCACGATGTCGAGGATCAGGCCCATCTCCTGCGCGCGCAGCGTCGCCACGAGTCGGCGCAGCGCCTCCTCGCCGCCGAGTTCCGGGTTGATCGTGTCGTGGTCCACGATGTCGTAGCCATGCGTTGACCCGGCACGCGCCGTCAGCAACGGGGACGCATACAGATGGCTGATGCCCAACCGGGCATAGTACGGCACCAAGGCCGTCGCGTGGTCCAGGGTAAAGTCGCGGTGGAATTGCAGGCGGGCGGTCGCGGAGAGAGGCTTCATTTGGGCTTTCTAGCGTGGGCAAGCCCGGCAAGCCGGGCGGTCACTGCAGGGGTGTCGAGCAAGGCGCCGGCCGGGCCGGAAAGGCGGCGGCGCCAGTTCGGGTGCTCGTCGAGCGTGCCCGGCAGGTTGGGCTGCTCGGGAAGCGCAAGGGCGTCCTCAAGCGGCAGCACCGCCAGGTCACAGGCGGCGCCACCGATGTGACGCGCGGCGGCGTCGGCAATCCGGTCCGACTGGTCCGGACCCGGCAACTCCGCTGCAGCCGCGCCACTGTCGAGCATCGTGTCCCAAAGCGCCCCGCGGTCGCGCGTGCGGAGGTGCTGCTCATGTTGCTGGTTCGCCGCGTCGCCCAGTAGCCCCAACCGGCCCCGCCATTCGAGGTCGCGCCCGGCCCACCAGCCGGCGACGGTCGGCAGGTCGTGCGTGCTGGTCATCGCGGTGGCGCCTTTGGACCAGATGCGCGGCGAGGTGAAGCGGTCGTTGTGTTTCTCGAACCACAAGACGCGCATGCCAAGCATGCCGGCCTGCTCCAGCCGGTTCTGGAACCCGTCGGGGATGGTGCCGAGGTCCTCCGCCAGGACGATGGCGCGGTGACGGTGCGACTCAAGTGCGATGAGCCGCAGCATATCGTCGATGGGGAAGGAGATGTAGGCACCCTCCGCCGCCGAGCTGCCGTCCGGCACGACCCAGAGCCGGGCCAGGCCCAGCGCGTGGTCGATGCGGACCCCGCCGGCATGCCGCATCGTGCTGCGCAGCATCTCCAGGTAAGCGCCAAAGCCGTTCAGCACGAGGCCGCGCGGCGAGAACGCCGCCAGTCCCCATTTCTGGCCCTGCGGGCTGAGCAGGTCCGGCGGCGCCCCAACCGAAAGTCCGAGCAGGGTTTCCGCTTGTCGGCTCCAGCAATGGCTGCCGCCGGAGTCGGCGCCCACGGCGAGGTCGGCCACCAGGCCGATCGGCATGCCGGCGTCACGCGCCGTCTGCTGCGCCGCCGCCATGCTGAGACCGGCTTGCCATTGCATGAAGGCGTGAAAGGCGACCTCCGTCGCGTGGGCGGCGGCGAACTCGGCAACGGCCGGGTTGCCAGGGCTGCGGTGTTGCTCGGGCCAATCCCGCCAATGCCAGCGGGTCGGGTCGGCGCCGAAGTGGTGGGCGTGCAGCGCCTCGAACCGGGCATGGGTTTCCAGCGTGTCGCCTTGCTGCGCGCGGTAGGCCGCCAACTCGTCCTGCATCGCGGGAGGCGCGGCGTCGAACATGGCGCGGAGGGTGGACAGGCGCTTGCGCGCGGCGGCGGGCCAGTCAACGAGGTCGGCCGCTTCGAGGCGCTGCGTTTCGGCATCGGGAGGCACATCGAGCCGGGTATGCAGCACGTTCAGCAGCATGCGGCTGGACGGCGAGTAGGGGCTGAAGCGGTCCGGATCCGCGGAGAACTGCGCATGGACGGGGCTGATGGCGACGCCGGCGGCCCCGTGCGCGGCGGCGGGGCGGATCAGGTCCTGCAACGCGCCGAAATCCCCAAGGCCGGCATCTCCGGCCCGGCGCAACGCATAAAGCTGCGTGGCCAGCAGCCAGGGCCGGGCGCCCGGCGCCGCATCCTCGATTGTGAAGCAGCGCTGTGGCGCCACCGCCAGCACCGTTTCATGCGCGCCCAGCGTCAGCCGGTGGTATCCCGACAGGTCGATGCCCGGCAGCACGGCGGCGCCGTCGCGATCCTCGGCCACGCCTTCGCGCAGGGTTCCGTCCTCCATCACCAGCCGGAAACGGGCCGGCGCGACGTTGAGCATGACCGGTTGCCCCATCTCCGCCGTCACCAACGGCGGCAGGGTCGAGAAGCCTTTGTCGATCGTCGCGAGGCTCGCCTCCAGGTCGGACGGCGTCGCGGACGGCAGCCCAAGCGCTGCCAATACGGCGTGCAGCGTGTGCGGCGCGACAACATGCCAGTCGCCGTGCACGTCCTTCCAGCGCGGCGCGATGCCGGCGTGTTCCGCAAGGCGAAGCAGTGCGTCGTCGGTCATCCCGGTGTGACCTGCACGACGATGCTGCCGGGCGCCATCGCCGCAAGTTCCGTGCCGGGTGGATGGGCGAACACGATATCGCCGGATGACGCTTCGGACGACACCCTTTCTTGTCCAAGGTTCAGGGTGATCGCCAGGCGCCCGCCGGTTCCGAGCCGCCACGCGGCCCGCACAGCGCCAGGACCCATCACCTCCGCATTCAGGCTGCGGCAGCCGGGGATGCCCGGCACGATATGCTTGCGCCGCAACGCGAGCAGGTCCTGCACAAAGGCGAAGGTGTCGGGATCGGCCTTGTCGGCCACCGAGGCATCAAACGTGGACGGCGCGTTGGGGTCCGGGATCACCGCACGCCGCGCCTCGTCCTGGAACGCCGCAAAGTGCTTGAATTCGGCCCGCCGCCCTTCCCGCACCAGCTTGGCAAGGTCCTCGTTGTGGCTGGTAAAGAACAGGAACGGGTTGCGAGCGGCGTATTCCTCGCCCATGAACAGCATGGGCACGAAAGGGCACAGCAGTAGCAGCGCGGTGGCGGCGCGCAGGGCTTGCAGGTCCGCCAAGGTGGTCAGGCGGTCGCCCATCGCGCGGTTGCCGATCTGGTCATGGTTCTGCAGGCACACCACAAAGGCCGTTGTCGGCAGGTGCCCGCTCGGCTCTCCGCGCGGTCGGCCGAGGTGCGGGGACACCTGGCCCTGGTAGGCGAAGCCATTGGCCAGGCAGTCCGCGAGCAACGAGGTCGCGTCCTGGAAATCCTCGTAGTAACCCTCGTCTTCGCCGGTCAGCAGGACGTGCATGCAATGGTGAAAATCGTCGGCCCATTGCGCATCGAAACCGTCCGCCTTGGGGCCGGTGCGCAACAGGGCCGCGCGGTTGTTCTCATGCTCCAGCACCAGATGCACCTGCCGGCCCGGCTCAACTGTCACCCGGATGGTATGGGCGAGGTCGCGTAGGAAGCTTTCCTCAGAGATGGCGTGCACCGCATCGAAACGGAGACCGTCGAAACGGTATTCCATCAGCCAGTATAGCGCGTTCTGGATGAAGTAGTCGCACACCTCCGGCCGCCGGAAGTCGATGGCGGCGCCCCAGGGCGTCGTGATGTCCTCGCGGAAAAACGGTTTCGCGTAGGCGTGTAGGTAAGCGCCGTCTGGGCCGAAGTGGTTGTACACCACGTCAAGCATCACCATCAGCCCGAGGCCGTGCGCGTCATCGATCAGCGCCTTCAGCTCGGCCGGGGTCCCATAGGCGGTATCCGGCGCGAAAGGCAGCACGCCATCATAGCCCCAGTTGCGGCCGCCAGGGAAATCGGCGATCGGCATGATCTCGACGGCGGTGATGCCGAGCTCTTGCAACTCCGGCAGCCGCTGCCGGATGCCGGAAAAGCCGCCCATGGCGCCAGCGTGAGCCTCATACACCACCGCCTGGTACCAGGGCCGGCCCTGCCAGCCGGTGTTGCGCCACTCGTATTCGCCGGGATCCACCACAACGCTGGGATCGTGCACGTCGGGAGCCTGCAGCCGGGATGCGGGGTCCGGCACGGCCAGGCCATCCGCCACGCGATACCGGTAGCGCGTGCCCGGCGGTGCCGCCAGCGTCGTTTCATGCCACCCGCCCTCCAGCACCCGCATCGGCTGCGGGGCCTGCCCTTCAATGTCCAGCGAGACGGTTTCGCTCGACGGTGCCCATAGCCGGAAGCGTGTCTGGCCGTCCGGGAGCAGCGTCGCGCCGAACGGGAGGGTGTGTGCATGGTGCATGGGTCAAGCCTGCAAGATAAGCGTCGCCAAAGGCGGCAGCGTCAGGGATAGAGAGGCCGGGTGCCCGTGCGATGACACGGGGTCGGCTTGCAACGCGCCGCCGTTGCCAACGTTCGATCCGCCATAGCCCGATGCGTCGCTATTCAGCACTTCTTTCCATGTGCCGCCATGCGGCACGCCGATGCGGTAGCCGTGCCGCGGCACCGGGGTAAAGTTGCAGATGACCAGGGCCGCAGGGCCGCCGTCAGTTGGCAGCCGCAGGTAGGCGAACACCGAGTTGGCACTGTCGCCCACCACCACCCATTGGAAGCCGCCGGGATCGCAGTCGCCCTGATGCAGAGCGGGTAGGCGGCGATAAGCCCCGTTCAGGTCGCGCAGCAGCGCCTGCATTCCGGCGTTCGGCGCCTGGTCCAGCAGGTCCCAGTCCAGGCCGGTGTCGTGGTTCCATTCCCGGTCCTGGGCGAACTCGCCGCCCATGAACAGCAGCTTCTTGCCGGGGTAGGTCCACATGAAGGCGAGGTAGGCGCGCAGGTTGGCGAACTTCTGCCAGGGGTCGCCCGGCATTTTCCGGATCAGCGAGCCTTTGCCATACACCACCTCGTCATGCGACAGCGGCAGGGTGAACCGCTCGGAAAAGGCGTACACCAAGCCGAAGGTGATCTCGTCGTGGTGGTAGCGGCGGTTGACCGGATCTTCCTGCATGTAATGCAGGGTGTCGTGCATCCAGCCCATGTTCCACTTGAAGTCGAAGCCGAGTCCGCCCTCATCGGCCCGCCGAGTGACGCCGGGCCATGCGGTGCTTTCCTCGGCGATCAGCAACGCGCCGGGGCAGCGTTCAATGACGGCCCGGCTGAGTTCCTGCAGGAACGACACCGACTCCAGGTTCTCCCGGCCGCCATACTTGTTCGGCACCCACTCGCCGGGGTTGCGGCTGTAGTCGCGATACAACATGGAGGCCACCGCATCCACGCGCAGCCCATCCGCGTGGTAATGTTCCAGCCAGAACAGCGCGCTGGCGATCAGGAAGCCGCGCACCTCGTTGCGGCCGAGGTTGAA
>CALMVT010000603.1:0-571 GCA_937873175.1 uncultured Acetobacteraceae bacterium
CACCAACACCACGACGTCGGGCACATTGATCCCTTGACTGTGGTTCAGCGGTAGGTCTTGACGCTGATCAGCGTTGTAAGATCCTGGATGTTTAAACCTTCTCTACGTCAGCCATCTGCTCTGACTAGCGAGCATGGGTATGCCGCACAGGCAGCACGAGCTTGCTGCAAGTCAGCAAATGTCATAATTTGTATGGGAGGTGATGGGCAGGATGGCGCTCGGAACTCGCGCCTCAATGACTGCGTGAATGGAATGCCCCTGGCCCTCCCCCACTTCAACACCGCCCTCTTGGCTGAAGCTGTGGACGGTCTTTCGGCCGAGCAGTTGAAAGCCTTGCCGTTCAAAGCCATTCACCTGGATGCGAACGGCGCCATAACCGTTTACGGCGGTGCCGAGCAGCAGCGCCGCGGTGGTCCCGCCGACGGCAACCGTCGTGAAGCCGAACAGGCCACGCACCTTCGCCAGGCCGCCGGCGACGCCGCCATCGTCCATCTCGAGCACGGTCGCGCCGTCGCCCGCCTGCTGCATGAAGGCACGCATCGGGCTTGCGCCAGCGAGCACGCTATCCACG
>CALMVT010000603.1:581-1877 GCA_937873175.1 uncultured Acetobacteraceae bacterium
GCGGCCGCAACAAGGCACCAAAGGGCGGCGCCACCAACAAGCCAGTGCCGTCCGTGAACGTCCAAACCTATCGCGGCTGCATCGACCGCGTCTTGGCACAGGGCCACCCGGATCTGGAGTTCAGCCATGTGTTCGGCTTGTCAGCCGGCGCACAGGACGTGGAAGTGCTCGTACGCGTGCAGCCGTCCAGGGATGGCGGACGTTGGCTCTTCCTGCAACGTCTAGACTAACATTTCAGTCTAATCCGCGACAGCCTCACCCCGAGCAGCCCCATAACAGCGCTCGCGTCCGGTCCACCCAGCGTTTCTCGCGCAGGTAGGCGGCACGCAAACCTCCCTGCTCGCCAGCGCAGGTAGCGGACCCAGGAGAAACGTGGGCGTCCCGTATGTTGCGGCGCTGATCAGCACCGCAACATACCGCTGATTGACACTATGCAGGCATTCAGGCCGGCAGAGTATAACGGTGCTCAATGCAGGTGCGCATCGCCAGGCGTGCCGCGTCGGTGGGTGATGCATCCTGCTCGATGGCGCGCATCTCCGCAGCCAACTCGCCATCCTTGATGCTGGTCTCGACCCAGGCCGAGAGGTCGCCGCGCGCCCGGTGCCATTCCCAGGTCTCGTCGTCCACACCGTCCGCCATCTCCAGGAACATGATCAGGTTCGTCGCGCGCAGGCGCAGCTTGTCCTCGGCGCCGCGGAAGAAAAACGCCTTGTCGTCGCCCAGCTTGCCCTCGGCATACTTGCGCAGGTGGCGCCGCCGCTCCGTCGTGCCCGGGATCACCTTGAACCGGCGGGGCACCGGGTCGGTGCGGCATAGGGTCAGCACCTCGCCGCGCTCGACGGCCGCGACCCCCACCGGCTCCGGCAGGCCGTGCACGCGGGCGAAGACGGCCAGCGCCGCCGCAGCCTCGTCGCCCACGGCGAGCGCCCGGTCCACGCAGTCCAGCGTGCGGGGGGACAGCGCCTCGGGCCGCACGGTGACGAACATGAAGCCGCGCAGGCCGCTGGGCAGCGCGGTGGCGCCGGGGTCCCAGCTCGCGGGCAGCATGTGGTGCGCCTCGTCCACCACCACGAAGTGTGGCCGGCCCGTCCGTTCCCGGTGCGCCAGCAGCTCCGGCAGCAGCCCGGCGAGGTAGCCCGGACGGTCCTCCAGCTTCACGCCCAGCAGGTTCACGGCGACCGAACTGGCGGTCTTGCGCAGGATCTCCAGCACCTCCTCCGCCCGCGGCGCGTCGCTGGCGCTGCCGATGGCGACGGCGTCGCCCAGGCCCTCGTAGTCGCCTTCCGGGTCCATGAC
>CALMVT010000604.1 GCA_937873175.1 uncultured Acetobacteraceae bacterium
CCTTGGCAGGAATGGTGTAGGTGCGCCAAACCTCCTTCTGCGTCTTGAGGTCGGTAGCCGCGAGCCAGCCGCGGATGCCGTACTCCGCCCCGGCCACGCCCGTGATCGCCATGCCCTTCACGATCAAGGGTGCGCCCGTCACCACCTCGCCCTTGTCGGGGTCGGCCACCTGGCGCTGCCACGCGACCTCGCCCGTGTTCTTGTCGGTCGCGACCAAGCGCCCGTCCAGCGTGTGGGAAATGACCTGGTTGCCCCACAACGCCACGCCCCGGTTGTCCACCCCGCAGCAGGCCACGGCCCCGGCCCAGTCGTGGTCGGTCTTGGGGTCCATCTTCCACAGCAGCTTGCCCTGGCCGCCATGGGTGTCGATCTTGTACACGGACCCCCAGCCATCCGTGACGTACATCATGCCGTCCTCGACGATGGGCGTGCCTTCCAGCCCGCCATGCGTCCAGATGCCGCCACCCTCCACGCCGCCCAGCGCCATGGTCCAGGCGACCTTCAGACCCTTGACGTTGCTGGCGTTGATCTGGTTCAGCGGCGAGAAGCGCTGCGCGTTGTAGGTGCGGTGGTGCTGGATCCAGTTGCCCTGCTCCTTGTCGGCATTGAGCAGCCGGTCCTGCGTGACCTCGCCGGCCCGGGCCGGCGCGCCGAGCAGCCCGGCGAGCGCGGTGCAGCCCAAGGCAATAATGCGCAGCGTTGTGCGACCTGAACTCATGGATGATCCCCCGTTATGCCGGCTTGTCCCGGCCTTGCTCTAAACTTGAACCTAGGCGTGTTGCTGCGATGGGCGCAACCTAGCTTGGGTTAGCCTGGTCGCGCCGAGCGAAATGTCAACTGCCATTCTGGAACATGGCATTCTCCGTATTGATCATGCCTTCTCGGCCATGCCATCGTGCGTTCCGCAGCACGCCTTTGGACGACTCGTTGCAGCAGGAAGCAATAGCCGGGCTGGCGCGGCGACATGCCCGTTGCCACCACGACCCGGCACGAATTGGGGAGCAATGCCATGAACCGACGCCACCTTTTCGCGGGCCTGTCCGGGGCCGTCATCCTGCCATGGGCGGTCCGGCTCGGGCCGCGCGCCGCCTTTGCGCAGCCGGCAAGCCCGACCGCGCCGACGACGCCCATCGGCGCCGACGACTACAAGCGGATGACCCTGATGGTTGGCACGCTTGCCAAGCAGACCAGCGAGCTAGCGATGCAGAAAGCCGGCAACGCCAAGGTCAAGCAGTTCGCGGGCTTCGAGGTGGCGGAGCAAACCGCCATTGCCCAGGCGCTCACCAGCCAGCAGGCCTCCGCTGCCGCCGCGCTCGACGAGAAGCGGGCCGCGGCGCTGAAAAATCTGCAAGGCGCGTCGGGCGCCGATTTCGACAAAGCCTATATCGCGGCGCAGATCGACGGCCATTCGGAGCTGTTGGGCATCCAGGACGCTTTCCTGCAGGGCAAGGGCCAGGATACTGCCAGCCTGCTCGCTTCCGACACGGCGCACATCGCCACGCTGGCTAAGGCGGTGATCCAGATGCACCTCGCCATGCTCAAGGACCTGAACGACATGCTGCGCGCTTGACCGGGGCGGCCCGGCGGCTCAGGACTTCTCCCCTGCCTCGCCGGGCGCCCCCACCGTCACCTCGACCGGCAGGGTGCCGGCCTTCTGGAATACGACGGAGCAGGTGAACGTTTCGCCCGGCTGCATCGCCTGCTTGGTTTGCAGCAGCATGAGATGGGGGCCGCGGGGCGCCAACGTCACCACGGCGCCGGCCGGGATCGCGATGGACTTAACTTCCCGCATCGCGTATCCCCCTTCTCCGCGGTCCGTCACGTGCTTCTCGGCGAAGTTGGCGACGGGGCAGCGGACCCGGAGCAAGCTGTCCGGCGCATCGGTCCGGTTGGCGATCGTCATGTAGACCGGCACGTCGATTCGGGTTTGCGTCGCTTCCGGGGTCCAGGCGTTTGAAACTTCGACCGCGCTTTGCGCGTCCGCCCCTGCCACCGGCAAGGCCGCGAGCAGCCCGGCCACAACAAGCTGTTTGGTCCAGCGCACCGGCACCTCCCTTCCCATTGGATTGAACCTTGCATGGCATGGTGCAAGCCTTCGCCCTCCAATGCAACGCCCCACCGCTGCCGGCCCGGCTGTGATATGGAAGGGAAATGCCGCGCATCCCGACCACCGCCGCCGGAGCAGGGCCGGTTCCTTGAAGCGCATTTTCCGTTCGCTCAGAAACTATAATTACCGGGTTTGGGCCGGGGGCGCGCTGGTGTCCAACGTCGGCACCTGGATGCAACGCATCGCCCAGGACTGGCTCGTGCTGACCGTGCTGACGCATCGGAACGCCACGGCGGTGGGGGTGGTGATGGCGCTGCAGTTCGGGCCGCACCTCCTGCTGCTGCCGTTCACCGGCTTCGCGGCCGACCACCTCGACCGGCGTCGGCTGCTGATCGGCACCCAGGCCGCCATGGGGGCGCTCGCGCTGGCATTGGGTTTGCTCACCGTGGCCGGGGCCGTGCAATTGTGGCACGTCGGCGTGTTCGCGTTCCTGCTCGGCTGCGCGTCGGCGTTCGACGCGCCCGCGCGCCACACCTTTGTTGCGGAGCTGGTGGGCGACGCCGGCCTGTCGAACGCGGTGGCGCTGAATTCCACCTCGTTCAACGCCGCGCGGATGATCGGGCCGGCCGTTGCCGGCGTCGTCATCGCCGCCGTGGGGTGCGGGTGGGCGTTCCTGGTCAACGCGGCCTCCTTCGGCGCCGTGCTGTGCTCGCTGGCGTTCCTGCGCGTCGGCGAGCTGCACCGGACCGACCGGGCCGCCCGGACGCGGGGAAGCTTCGTGGACGGGTTCCGTTATGTTTGGGCGCGCGCCGACCTGTTGGCGGTGCTGGCGATGCTGTTGCTGATCGGCACGTTCGGGCTGAATTTTTCGATCTTCATCTCAACCATGGCCTTGGGCGTGTTCGGCGCTGGCGCCGGGCAGTATGGGCTGCTGTTCTCGATCATGGCGGTGGGGACGATCGCCGGGTCGCTGCTCGCGGCCGGGCGGGAGGTGCCGCGTTTCACGGTGGCGTGCAGCGGCGCCGCGGCGTTCGGGGCCTGCTGCGCCGTGGCAGCGGTCATGCCGAGCTACTGGCTGTTCGGCCTGGCCCTGGTGGGCGTGGGGGTATCCGCGCTGACCTTCATGAACACCACCAACAGCCTGGTGCAGTTGACAACCGAGCCGGCCATGCGGGGCCGCGTCATGGCGATCCGCCTGGCCATCACCCTGGGCGGCACGCCCATCGGCGCCCCGATCGCCGGCTGGGTCGCCGACCGGTTCGGCCCCCGCTGGGCGCTCGGCCTCGGCGCCGCGTCCGGCTTCGCCGCGGCGGCGGTCGGGTTGTGGTTTTTGGCGAGCCATCGCGGGTGGCGAATGCGCCTGGAAGCGGGGCGGCTCCGCTTCGGCGGCGGGGCCGGCTGACCCGCCCGGCGAAGGGGGCGGCGTGGTTGATCGCCCGCCGCCGGGCTTGGGCGCCGGGGCGCCTGCTGGACGTGCTGCCGAACTCCGGGCCATAATCCGCCGATCGAGTTCCGACCAAGCGCCGCCCCCCACCTGTTCGCGGAAAGAAAGATGCCATGACCGACCCGCTGCTCGCCCCCGCCGAGGCACTCGGGATCGCGGTTGCGCCGGAGTGGGAAGCGGCCGTGCTGTTCCACCTTCGCCTGCTGCTCCGCCTCGGCGCCGAGGTTTCGGAGGGCCTGCCCGACGCGCTCGACCCTTTGCCGCTCGACCGCCCGCCGGGGGCACCGTGAGCGCCGCTGCCATCGCCGGCGCGGTGCGGGACGGGCGGGCCGATGCCGCCGGGGTGGTGGAGCTTACGCTGTCCCGCATCGCCGAGCGGGACGCGGCCTTGGGCGCCTTCACCGCCGTGCTCGCGGACCGGGCGCGGGCGCGGGCGGCATGGGTGGACCGGGAAGGACGGCATTTGCCGCTCGCGGGCGTGCCGTTCGCGGTCAAGAACCTGTTCGACGTGGCCGGGCTGACCACGCTGGCGGGGTCGCGCATCAACCGGGACCTGCCACCCGCCGCGGCGGACGCGGCGGCGGTGCGCCGGCTGGAAGCGGCCGGCGCCGTGCTGGTCGGCGCGCTCAACATGGGCGAGTACGCCTACGACTTCACCGGCGAGAACGCCCATTACGGTCCGAGCCGCAACCCGCACGACACCGGGCGCATGGCCGGCGGCAGCAGCGGCGGGTCGGGAACGGCGGTGGCGGGCGGGCTGGTGCCGTTGGCGCTCGGCTCCGACACCAACGGCAGCGTGCGGGTGCCGGCGGCGTTCTGCGGCCTGTTCGGGCTGCGGCCGACCTATGGGCGGCTGTCGCGGGCGGGGACGTTCCCGTTCGTGGCCTCGCTCGACACCGTGGGCCCGCTCGCGCGCACGGCGGCGGATGTGGCGCTGGCCTACGAGGCAATGCAGGGTCCCGACGCGCTTGACCCCGCCTGCGCCGGGCGGAGTGTCGAGCCGGCGCGGCTGGCGGACGGCATCGAGGGTCTGCGGGTCGGCGTGCTCGGCGGCTATTTCCGCGACAACGCCGGGCCGGACGCTTGGGCGGCGCTGGAGCGGGCGGCGGCGGCGTTGCCGGGCGCGGGCAAGGCCGAATGGCCCGGCGCGGCTTTCGCGCGCCAGGCGGCCTACGTCGTCACCGCCGTGGAGGGCGCCGCGCTGCATCTCGGGCGGCTGCGGACGCGGGCGGCGGAGTTCGACCCGGAGGTGCGGGACCGGCTGATCGCGGGCGCGCTGGTGCCGGGCAGCCTGTATGTCGCGGCGCAGCGGCACCGCCGGGCGGCGCGGGATGCGATGCTGCCGTTATTTGACCGCTTCGACGCCCTGCTCGCCCCGTCCACGCCCTGCCCGGCGCCGCCGCTTGGGGCGAAGGTGCTGCGCGTCGGCGACGAGGAGTTGCCGCTGCGCGCCACGGTTGGCCTGCTGGCCCAGCCGTTCTCCTGCCTTGGCCTGCCAGTCGCGGCCGTGCCGATTGTGGCCAAGCAGGGGGCGGGGCCGGGCCTGCCGCTCGGGGTGCAGGTCGTGGCGGCGCCCTGGCGGGAGGACGTGTGCCTGCGCGTCGCGGCCCACCTCGAACAGGCAGGCGTGGCCCGCGCCGCCGGGGAGGACCCGGCGTGGACGTGAACTTGCCGGACGTGCTGGCGGAGGTGGAGGCCGCCTTTGCCCGCTACGAGCGCGCCCTCGTGAGCAACGACCTCCCCGTACTCGACGAGTTGTTCTGGGCCGACGGCCGCACGGTGCGCTACGGCGTGGCCGAGGTGCTTCACGGCATCGAGGCGATCCGCGCTTTCCGCGGCGCCCGCCCGCCGCAGGGTCTGGCGCGCGTGCTGGCGCACACGGTGATCACCAGCTTCGGCCGCGACTTCGCCACTGCGAGCACCTTGTTCACGCGGGAAAGCGCACCGGGCATGCTGGGGCGGCAGCAGCAAAGCTGGGCGCGGATGCCGCAGGGCTGGCGCATCGTTGCCGCGCACGTCAGCGTGATCCCGGCGCCGTAGCGCCGACCCGCGCGCTTTTGATCAAGACAGGTCTGGCCCGCGCGCGGCGCCGTGCCGTCCGCTTGCGTTCACATGCCACCCTGCGGCATGGCTCGCCGGGCATGCCGCGGATGGCGTCGCGCGGGCCATGAGGAGACAAAGCATCACCACCAAGGGATTGAAGAACCGGGTCCAACCAGGCGAGCCTGCGCCGGGGATCGTGGCCCTCGGACGCCGCGCGCTGCACGGGCTGATCTGGATGCTGGCGCAGAACCTGGTCGCCCGTGCATCGAGCGTGTTCAGCCAGTTGATCTTGGCGGCGCTGCTGCAGCCGGCGGACTTCGGCATCATCGGCCTGACCTACACCGTCACCAGCATCGCCGCAGCCTTGACCAACGTGGGCCTTGACGATGTGGTCCTGCAGCGCGAGCGCGGCCTCCGCCTTTGGCTCGGGCCGGCCTTCTGGATCAGCCTGAGCCTCGGCTTGGCGGCGGCCCTCCTGGTCGTTGCCGCCTCGCCGGTGGCGGCCGCGGTCTACAAGACGCCCGACCTGATCGGCTTGCTGGCCATCCTCGCCTTGGCGATGCCGATCGGCGCCTTGGGAACCGTGCCGGCGATGATCCTGCGCGCGCGCATGCAGTTCGGCGTGCTCGCGGTCTACGGCACGTTTGAAACGATCGGGCAGGTGCTGATGACGGTGGTTCTCGCCTGGAACGGCTTCGGCGCCTACAGCTTCGTGCTGCCCGGGCCGATCGTGGCCGCGCTGCGCGCCGTCGTGATGTGGCGGCTGGCTGCTATCACGCCGGACCTCCGCCCCCAGCGGACGCGATGGAAATACGTGATCGGAAACACCACGGTCAACTTCGCCAACCGGGTGCTGATTTCCCTCATCAGCCAGGGCGATTACATCGTGCTTGGCTTGGTCGGCACCCAAGCGTCCGTCGGCGTGTACTACTTCGGCTTCCGGTTGGCGGCGCAGCCCTTGTGGACCTTGGCCGGCAACTTCAGTACCGTGCTGTTCCCCGCGCTGGTGCAGATGAAATCCGACCCGGCACGGCAAAGCCGCGCCGTGCTCAACGCCGCCACGCTGCTTTCCTTCTGCGTGATGCCGATGGCCCTGCTGCAGTCGGCGGTGGCCGAGCCGTTGATCAGCCGGTTCTTCGACCAGCGCTGGGCCGCATCCATCCCCATCATCCAGCTTCTCAGCATCGGGCTTGCCTTTGACGCGGTTTCCTGGGTCGCGGGCACGCTGCTCGGCGCGCGGGGCGAGTTCAGGGCGGGGCTGCGCTACGTCGTCTGGCAGTTGCCGGTCTTTTTCGTGCTGGTGACGCTGGGCGCCCTGATGCAGGAGGCCATCGGCGTGGCCTGGGCGGTTTGCGCCTTCTATGCGGTGGTCCAGCCGATCTACGCATTCTGCGTGTTTCGGCGGATCGGGCTGACGGCCTTGCAGGTGGCGCTCATGCACGTGCAGCCGGCAGCCTATGCCGCTGCCGCGTTCGGCGTGGGGCTGGCCTTGGCAACGCTGCCGGTTCTCGCCGACGCTCCCCTGCTCCGCGCGGTTGTCACCGGCGCCGTCGGAGTCCCCTTGTATGCCGCGCTGGTGAGGTGGCAGGCACCGGCGGTGTGGGACGCGCTGCGGGACCGCGTTGCCGCCGGCCTCCGCCGCCGGGTTCCCGCTTGAGCGGATGCTGTTCAGCTCGGTCCTTCCGAAGGTGCCGCCGGCCCTTTTGAGCACCACCTTCGGGCTGCGCACGATTCTGTTCCCGAGCGTCCCCCCTCCCCGGAGCGGCTGTCGACACCCTGCGCGGCGGATGGCGGATGGCCGATTTCGAGGCCGATGACGAATAGGAGCCGTTCACCTGCGAGGATTTCAGGTCGCTTGGCCGCGCGCGTTGAGGACCTAAGCATCGTTCTGCGGAGCGTGCTCGCGCGCAGCAGGCAAAATAATGCGTCTTCAACAACCCCTAAGCAGGCATTCTCGCGGAAACCCATAGGGTTTGCCGCTGGGGCGCAAGCCACGAATGCCTGCTTAGGCCCCCATCCCGCACATTCCTGCAAGGGCACCATCATCCATGGCGCGCATCTTCATTACCGGTTCTTCCGACGGCCTGGGCCGCATGGCCGCCCGCCTGCTGGTGGTGGAAGGGCACGAGGTGGTCCTGCACGCGCGCGACGCGGCGCGGGGGCGGATGGCGCTTGACGCCGTGCCCGGCGCGGCGTCCGTCCTCGCCGGCGACCTTTCGAGCATCGCGCAAACCCGGCGGCTGGCCGAGGCGGCCAATGCCCTCGGTCCCTTCGACGCCGTGATCCACAACGCGGCCTTGGGTTTCCGCGAGCGGCGGCGCATCCTCACAGAGGACGGCCTGCCCCATGTCTTTGCCGTCAACACGCTGGCGCCCTATCTCCTGACCGCGCTGATGCGGCGGCCGGAGCGGCTGGTTTACGTCAGCTCCGAACTGCACCGGCGCGGCGATGCCGGGCTGCAGGACCTTCTGTGGGAGCGCCGCGCGTGGCGGGGCAACCAGGCCTATTCCGACACCAAGCTGCATGACGTGCTGCTGGCCTTTGCCGTGGCCCGCCGCTGGCCCGGCACCTTGTCCAACGCGCTGGAGCCGGGCTGGGTGGCGACGAAGTTGGGCGGCCCGCGGGCGACGGGCGACTTGGACGCCGCACACCGGACCCAGGCATGGCTCGCCGCGAGTCGTGACCCGGCGGCAACTGCCACGGGTGAGTACTTTTACCACAAGCAGCTGCGTAAGCCGCACGGCGCGACCCGGACGCCGGAAGTGCAGGACCGCCTGCTGGCGGAATGCGGGCGCCTGTCCGGCGTGGCGATGCCGCCGGGCTAGGTCAGGGAAGTTGCTACCGCTGCATCTGCATGATTTGGTCCATGCGCAGCATGTTGTGGTTCAGGTTCGACATGATCCAGAGCGAGCCTGCGATCAGCAGGATGACGATCAGCACGCCAAAGGCGAGCGCCATGACGTTGTTGACCGCGTCCGCTCCCGTGTTGAGGTGCAGGAAGAACACGAGGTGGACGCCCATCTGCGCCACGGCAAGCACGAACAGTGCGACCGGGATGCTGGGCTGCCACACCAGCGAGGTGCCCGCGACGAAGAAGGACACGCAGGTGAGCAGCACCGCCAACCCGAAGCCAACGAGGTAGGAGCGGACGCCGTCCGCGATCTCGCTGCCGCCCTTCGGCTCGTCGCCGGGCGCCGTGTCCCCGCCGCGGCGGTCGTGCAGATCCGCGGCGTGTTCCTGTCCGTGTGCGGTGATGCTCATATCCCGGACCCTATCAGGTAAACCACGGTGAACACGCCCACCCAAACGATGTCGAGCGCGTGCCAGAACAGGCTGAAGCACAGCACGCGGCGCAGGATGTCGTCGCGGTAGCCCTTGGCGAACACCTGGGCCATCATCGTCAGCAGCCAGAGCAGCCCCGCTGTGACGTGCAGGCCGTGGCAGCCCACCAGGGTGAAGAAGGCCGAAAGAAAGGCGCTGCGCTGCGGCCCGTTGCCGTCAGCCACCAGGTTGGTGAATTCCAAGATCTCCAAGCCGATAAAGCCCGCGCCGAGCACGAACGTCGCGGCCATCGCGCCGTAGAACCAGGCCCCCCTGCGCGCTTCAACGCCGAGGCTCGCAATGCCGCAGGTGAAGCTCGACATGAGCAGAAGGGCGGTCTCGATGGCCACGTTGCGGAGATCGAACAGTTCCCGCCCACCCGGCCCGCCCGCGGTTTGCCCGGACAGGACCGCAAAGGTTGCGAAGAACGCGGCGAACATGATGATGTCGCTGAGCAGGAAGATCCAGAAGCCGTAACCGACGACGATGCGCAGCGAGGCTGCGCTCTTCTCCGCATGTTCCGTGTTCTCCTGCCGGTCTTGGCCGCTTCCGCCGTGCCCGAGGTGGTATTGGTCTGGGCGGTGCGGGGGCGGCGTCCTGCCGCCGGCATCGGGGCGCGGCCTGTCGGCCGTAGCATCGCCCAGGCCCGGCCCGGCGGGAACCGCGATGCCGCCCCGCGCCCTGGATGACGGCGCCAGCATGGCCGTTGCCAGGACGCTGAGGCCGAGCAAGGGTTTCCACCAGCCGCCGCGCGCCCGGGCCTGCCCCGGCACCGCGCCGTGCGGTCCGGCGCCGTTCCGCGCCTGGTCCGGCGGCGGGGTCATTGGGCGGCTTGCATGGCGGCGTAGGCCCGATCCTGCACGGCCCGGTGCGCCCGGTCGATGCGTGCGACCTCCTCCGCCGTGATCACGTACTCGGTCCGGTTGCGCCAGGCAAAAACCACGAAGGTGGCGAACGAGCACACAAGGGCTGCGATGGCCATCCACCAGATATACCAGATCATCGCGAAGCCGAAGATCGTGGCGAAGAACGCGCAGATGAAGCCGGTCGGGCTGTTGCGCGGCATCTCGATCTCGGCGTAGGCCGGCTCCTCCTGCTTCGCCTGCACCTGCTCGCGCGCGCGCTCCTTCATGCTCCAGTATGCTTCCTCGCCCGTCACCACGGGCAGCACGGCAAAGTTGAAGTCAGGCGGCGGCGAGGAGGTGGCCCATTCCAGCGACCGCCCGTTCCAGGGGTCGCCAGTCACGTCGCGCAGGCTTTCGCGGTTCCGGATGCTGACCACGAGCTGCGCCACCTGCAGCACGATGCCGGCCAGGATGACCAAGGCGCCCACGGCCGCGAGCAGCAGCCACGGGCGCCAGGCCGCCACGTCGTAGTGCTGCATGCGGCGCGTCATGCCTTGCAGGCCGACGATGTAGAGCGGCATGAATGCCACGTAGAAGCCGACGAGCCAGCACCAGAAGGCCGCCTTGCCCAGCCGCTCGTCCAAGCGGAAGCCGAATGCCTTGGGGAACCAGTAGGTGTAGCCGGCGAAGGCGCCGAACAGCACGCCGCCGATCACCACGTTGTGGAAGTGCGCCACCAGGAACAAACTGTTGTGCAGCACGAAGTCCGCCGGCGGCACCGCCAGCAGCACGCCGGTCATGCCGCCGATCACGAAAGTGACCATGAAGCCCACCGCCCACATCATGGGCGTGTCGAAGATGACGCGCCCGCCATACATGGTGAACAGCCAGTTGAACACCTTCACCCCCGTGGGCACGGCGATGATCATGGACAGGATGCCGAAGATCGCATTCACGTCCCCGCCCGCGCCCATGGTGAAGAAGTGGTGCAGCCACACGCTGAACGCGAGCACGAAGATTACCATGGTCGCCAGCACCATGGAGCGGTAGCCGAACAGCGGCTTCTGCGAAAAGGTCGAGACCACCTCCGAGAACACACCGAAAACGGGCAGGACTAGGATGTAAACCTCTGGATGCCCCCAGGCCCAGATGAGGTTCATGAACATCATCGGGTTGCCGCCGGCCTCGTTGGTGAAGAAGTGGAAGCCGAGATAGCGGTCCAGCATCAGCATCGCCAGGGTTGCGGTCAGGATCGGAAAGGCGGCCACGATCAGCAGGTTGGACGCGAGCGACGTCCAGCAGAACATTGGCATGCGCAGGTAGGTCATGCCGGGCGCGTGGATCTTAAGGATCGTGGTGACGAGGTTGACCCCCGACATCAGCGTGCCGACGCCCGAAATCTGCAGCGCCCAAAGGTAGTAGTCCACGCCGACGCCGGGCGAGTAGGTCATCTCGGACAAGGGCGGGTAGGGCAGCCAGCCGGTACGGGCGAACTCGCCCACCACCAAGGAAATGTTGACCAGCAGCGCGCCCGTGGCAGTCAGCCAGAAAGAGACCGAGTTGAGCGTGGGAAAGGCCACGTCGCGGATGCCGAGCTGCAGCGGCATCGCGAAGTTCATCAGCCCGATCACGAACGGCATGGACACGAAGAAGATCATCAGCGTGCCGTGGGCCGAGAAGATTTGGTTGTAATGGTCGGGCGGCAGGTAGCCCGGCGCGTTGTAGGCCAATGCCTGCTGCGAGCGCATCATCAGCGCATCGGCGAAGCCGCGCAGCAGCATCACCGCCGCGAGCAGGCAATACATAATGCCGATCCGCTTGTGGTCCACGCTGGTGATCCACTCGCGCCACAGGTAGGGCAGGTGGCCCTTCGCCACGATCCAGCCCATCACGCCCAGCAGGATGATACCGACGGCGGCAGCGGCGATCAGCGGGATCGGCTGATCGAACGGGACCGCCGCCCAGGTCAGTTTGCCCAGCATCTCAACGCTCTCCTGTGGTGCAAATTGCCGGGTCGGCCGCGGCGGTCTGCGCCGCCCCGCGCCCGCCGTTCTTGGCCGCTTGCCCGGCCTGGCCGCCACCGGACTCGGTGGGACCCGGCGCCGGCGGGATCTCCTGGTTGACGATGCGCCCGTACAGCTCCGGGTCCGCGTCGCGGAAGGTGGACGGGGGGTCCTTGATGCTTTGCTTTGCAAGCTCCGTGTAGGTCGCGGCGTTCAGCGCCGGGCCGTCCTTGCGGGCCTCGTCCACCCAGGCGTTGAACCCGGGGGCGTCGAGCGCCCGCACCTCGAAGTGCATGTCCGAAAAGCCGTCGCCGCTGAAATGCGTGGACAGGCCCCAATACGTGCCGGGCTGGTCCGCCTGCAGGTTCAGTTCGCCGGACATGCCGTTCATGTTGTAGAGCATGCTGCCGAGCTGCGGCACGAAGAAGGAGTTCATCACGCTGGCCGAGGTGAGCTGGAAGCGGACGGGTTGGCCGGCCATGATCACAAGCTGGTTCACGGCGGCCACGTGCTGCTCCGGGTAGATGAACAGCCATTTCCAGTCCAGGGACACGACCTGCACGTTCAGCGGCGGCATCTTGGAGTTCAAGGGCTGCGCGGGATCGAGCTGGTGCGAGCCGATCCAGGCCACGCCGCCCAGCAGGGTGATGGTGAGCAGCGGGATTCCCCACGTCACCAGCTCGATGCGGCCGGAATGGGCGAAGTTCGGCAGGTAGAACGCGCGCGGGTTGGACGCCCGGAACCACCAGGCGAAACCCAGCGTCGCCAGGATAGTCGGGCCGACGATGGCCAACATGATCAGCATGGAGTCGAACAGGATCGTGCGTTCTTGCGCCGCGACAGGGCCTACCGGGTCGAGCACGGCGGGCTGGCACGCCGCAAGCGCCAAGCCTGCCGCTGCCAGGACGCCGCAACGCGCTGCCCAGCCTGGCTTGCGGGCCAACGCCCTTCTCCAAACCTTGTTCATCATCTCACCCGCCAATCAGGTCCCGCCGCGCCACAGCCGTTGCCCATGCGTTGCGCGCCATCCGAAGCCGAAAGCGATGTTCTCGCCCGCGACACGCCCACCTGGGTGCGAACTGAATTTTGAACAGGCATGCTCGACCGCATCCAGCTTCGGTCCCCTCCCCCACAAGCCCGTTCAGCGCAGATGAGCGGAACATGATCTCGGTCCGCCAGCAGTGTCAACCGGTCCACACGGCTCGCGGTTCGGCGCTGCGGCGAGGGCGTCCTCAAGCAAGCACCTCCGGCACCTTGTCCGCCGGCGGCGTGTTGCGGGACCGGTTGATCCTCGGCGTGCCGTCGATCACCACCATGCCGACGCCGGGCAGATCGCCCAACTGCACGCACTCCAGCAGGTCGCGCCCGGCTGAATGCTGCGCCCGGTCGAGCAGCACGAAATCCGCGGCCCGCCCGGCCTCGATCAGCCCGGTGTCCAGCGCGCGCATCCGCGCCGTGTTGCCGGTGGCGAAGCAGAACGCCACTTCCGGCGCCACGTCGCCGAGCGAGGACAGCATGGCGATCATCCGCAGGATGCCGAGCGGCTGCACCCCCGACCCGGCCGGCCCGTCCGTGCCGAGGATCACGCGCTCCAACTGCCCCATCTCCCGCGCCGTACGCAGGGTGAACAGCGCCGCGCGCTCGTTGCCGTTGTGCACCAGCTCCAAGCCGCGCCGGCAGCCTTCGCAGATGCAGCGGATTTCGCGGTCAGGCAAGGCGGTGTGGCCGCCGTTGACGTGGCCGATCACGTCCGTGTCGGCTTCCAACACCACGCCAGCGTCGATCAGGCCGGAGCCGGGAATGGACGGCCCGCCGGTATGGATGGTGGACTGGATGCCGTATTGCCGCGCCCAGGCCACCATGCGCCGCGCCGTGGGGCCGTCCTTGACGCCGCCGAGGCCGACCTCGCCCAAGAGGCGCACCCCGGCGTCGGCCAGTTCCTTGAAGTCGTGCTCCTCCATGCCCGGCTCGATCACCGGGGCGCCGGCGTGGATCTTCATGCCGCCGGGGCGGAACGCGGTGAAAGCGCGCTGCGCGAACACCGCCATCGCCTTCAGCCCCACCACGTCCCGCGGCCGGCCCGGCGTGTGCACCTCGCCCGCGGAGATCATGGTGGTGACGCCGCCGTGCAGGGTGGATTCGATCCAGTTCAACTGGCTTTGCCGCGGCGTCCAATCGCCCGCGACGGGGTGGACATGGCTGTCGATCAGGCCGGGCGCCAGGGCGCAGCCATGGGCGTCGATGACGGTGGTGGCGCCCTCCGCGTCGATGTCGGACACGCGGCCGATCGCCGTGATCCGCCCGCCCACGGCGACAACCGCGTCGGCGTCCAGGATCGGCCGCCCGATGTCGCCGGACAGCAGCAGCCCAATGTTGCGGATCAGCAGCTTCGCGTCCGGATCAGCCGAGGTTGTCATGTCCTGCGCCATAGGTCTCCTCCCAAACCGTGTTCAAACTGCCAGGTAGCGCCCGTGCGTCCCGGCGTCGGCCCGCAGCGCCGCCATGCTGCCGGTCCAGGCCACCCGGCCGCTTTCCAGGATCACCGCCTGCGTCGCGACCTCCGCCGCGAAGTGCAGGTTCTGCTCCGCCAGCAGGATGCTCAAGCCTTCCTGCCGCAGCGCGTGGATCGCCGCGGCCATCTGCTCGACGATCAAGGGCGACAGGCCCTCGCTCGGCTCGTCCAGCAGCAGGAAGCGCGGGTTGCCCATCAGGGTGCGGGCAATGGTGAGCATCTGCTGCTCCCCGCCGCTCATGCGCCCGCCGGGCCGCCGGCGCATGGCGCCGAGGTTGGGGAACAGGGTGAACAGCCGCTCTGGCGTCCAGGGACGCAGCCCGTCCCGCGCCGGCTGCCGGCCCACGTCCAGGTTTTCCATCACCGTCAGCTCCGCGAAGATCCGGCGCTCCTCCGGCACGTAGCCGAGGCCCAGTTGCGCCCGGCGGAACGGCTCCATCCGCGCCACCTCGCGATTCCCGAACCGCACGCTGCCGCTGGCCGGGCGCACCAAACCGATCAGCGACTTCATGGTCGTGCTCTTGCCCGCGCCGTTGCGGCCCAGCAGCACCGCCACCTCGCCGGAACCGACGGCGAAGCCCACGCCATGCAGGATGTGCGCCTGGCCGTAGAAGCTGTTGAGGCCCTCGACAGCCAGCATCAACAATCACGCCCGCCGCTGGCGGGACGCTCCCCGCCCGTGCGCCCGTCGCCGAGATAGATCGCCCGCACCTGCGGGTCGGCGCGGATGGCCTCGGGGGCGCCGGACGCGATCAGCGCGCCGCGCGCCAGCACGGCGATGCGGTCGGACACGCCGAACACCACGTCCATGTCGTGTTCGGTGAACAGCACGGCCAGGCCGCGCCCGGTGGCGATGCCGCGCACCAGCCGCATCAGCGCGACCCGTTCGCCCGCCGCCATGCCGGCGGTCGGCTCGTCCATCAGCAGCAGGCGCGGCTCGGCGGCGAGCGCCATGGCGAGTTCCAACCGCTTGAGGTCGCCGTAGGCCAGCACGCCCGCCGCCCGCTCCGCCTGCGCCGCAAGCCCCACCTGATCGAGCAATGCCTCCGCCGCCGGGCGTTCCAGATCGGCGGCGGACCGCCACGGGCGCCAGGTGCCCCGGCGGTGCGCCACGGCCGCCACCTGCACGTTTTCCCGCGCGGTCATGGAGGCGAAGGTGGCCGTGACCTGGAACGTCCGCCCCACGCCCAGCCGGCAGATGCGGCGCGGCGACACGCCGCCGATGTCCCGCCCTGCCAGCCGCACCGAGCCGGCGTCCGGGCGCAACTGCCCGCCCACCATGTTGAAGCACGTCGTCTTGCCCGCGCCGTTGGGGCCGATCAGCGCCAGCATCTCGCCCGGCTCCACCGCGAACGACACGCCGTCCACCGCGAGCACGCCGCCGAAGGACTTGCGCAGGCCCTCCACGGCCAGCACCGTCACGCGCGCCGCAGCCGGCGCTGCACCGCGCCCGCGATCCCCTCCGGGAAGGCCAGCACCAGCAGCACGATGGCCGCCCCCAGCACCAGCCGCCAATACGCGGTCGCCCGCAGCAAACCGTCATACAGCCCGGTGTAGGCCAGCGCCCCGACCACCGGCCCAGCCATCGTCTGCACGCCCCCGAGCAGCACCATCACCAGCGCGTCCATGGAGTGCGGGATGCTGACGAAACCGGGGAACACGCTGCCCTTCACAAAGGTGAACACCCCGCCCGCCAAGCCGGCCGCTGCGCCCGCCACGGCGAAGGCCGCCAAGCGGATGCGCCGGGTGTCGAGGCCGATCGCCTCCGCCCGCAGCGGCGAATCGCGGGACGCGCGCAGGGCGTAGCCGAACGGGGAATACAGCACGCGCTGCAGCACCGCCGCGCCCCCCGCGCAGAGCGTCAAGGCCAGCAGGTAAACCACGGCCGGGCCGGACGCCCAGGCAGGCGGCCATATTCCCAGGATGCCGTTGTCGCCCCCGGTCACGGAAACCCATTGGAACGCCGCCGCCCAAACGATCTGCGCAAAGGCGAGGGTGAGCATGGCCAGGTAAACCCCCGACAACCGCACCACGAACGCGCCGAACAGCACCGCCGCCACGCCTGCCGCCAACGGCGCCAGCAGCAGCGCCCCCGGCATCGGCACGCCCAGCCCCTGCGCCGACAGCCCGGCGGCATAAGCGCCGATGCCGAACCAGGCCGCGTGGCCGAAGCTCGCCATGCCGCCCGGCCCCATGACGAAATGCAGGCTGGCGGCGAACAGCACCGCGACCGCCGCTTCCGTCAGGATGGACAGCGCGTAGGGGCCGGCCACGAGCGGCGCGGCCAGCGCCGCTAGCAGGAGCAGCCCCCAGCCGAGCAGCATCCCCCGCGTCGGCGGGCGCACGGGGGTCGCGGTGCCGGCCAGCGCGGTCGGCGCCCCGCCGCGGCCCAGCAGCCCGTTCGGCCGCAGCACCAGCACCGCCGCCATCACCACGAACACCAGCACCAGCGTCGCCTTCGGGATCAGCACCACGCCGAACGCCTGCAACAGCCCGATCAGCAGGCTCGCGAGGTATGCCCCGGTGATGCTGCCGAGGCCGCCGATCACCACCACCACGAACGCCTCTGTAATGACGGACAGGTCGATGCCGAGGTTGGCCGACCCGGCCGGCAAGCCGAGCGCCCCGGCCAGCCCCGCCAGCCCGGCGCCGAGCGCAAACACGGAGGTGAACAGCACCCGCTGATCCACGCCGAGGGCACCCACCATCTCCCGGTCCCACGTCGCCGCCCGCACCAGCCGGCCCCATCGCGTGCGGTTGAACAGGAGCCACAAGCAGGCCAGCACCGCCGGGCCGATGGCGATCAGCACCAGGTCATAAACCGGGAAACGCTCGTCCGCGATGCGGACATAAGCGCGCAGCCAGGGCGGGCGGGAGATCGTGAGGTCGTCCGGCCCCCATGTCGCGAGCGCCGCGTCCTGCACGATCAGCACGACGCCGAAGGTGGCGAGCAGTTGGAACAGCTCGGGCGAGCGATAGAGCCGGCGCAGCAGCCCCATTTCCAGCAGCGCGCCGAGCGCCGCCAGCGCAGCCGCCGTCCCAGCCACGCCGAGCGCGAACCACGCCGGGTCCCGCGGCAAGCGGGTCAGCACCGTCCAGCCGACGTAGGCGCCCAGCATGGTCAGGCTGCCATGCGCGAAGTTCACGATGCGGGTCACGCCGAAGATCACGGTCAGCCCGCTTGCCACCAGGAACAAGGAGGACGCCCCGGCCAGCCCGGTCAGCGCGTGGACCAGCAGGAAACCCATGCGCGGCCTAGCGCCGCAGCGCGCGCACCTCGGCATCCGACGGCTGGGCGTCCTTGCCGTCCACGTATTGCCAGTCGGTCATCGTGCCCTCGCTGCCCTTGAGCGCCGTGCGGCCGACAAAGGTGCCGAACGTGCCCTGATGATCGACGGCGCGGTAGATCGCCGGGCCAAACGGCGAGTCGAACGGCAGGCCCTCAAAGGCGGTAATCAGCTTGCCGGTGTCCGTGCTTCCCGCCCGGGCGATGCCCGCGGCGATGGAGTGGAGCAGCGTGTAGCCCACCACCGAACCCATCCGCGGCGCCTGCTTGAAGCGGTCCTGGTAAGCGGCCTCAAAGACGCGGGCGGCCGGCACCTGGCCCACGGGGTAGCCGGTGACGAGCCAACCCTCCGGCGTTTCATCGCCGAGCGGCAGCAGGTATTCCGGCTCCCCGGTCAGCACGGACACCACGTCCCGCCCCTCGAACAGCCCGCGCGTGTTGCCTTGGCGCACGAAGTTGGTGAGGTCGGGGCCGAACAGGACGTTGAAGATGCCGTCGGGCTTGGCGCCGGCCAGCGCCTGCACCGTGGCCCCGGCGTCGATCTTGCCGAGCGCCGGCAACTGGTCGGCGACGAACTCCACCTCCGGCCGCCGCGCCTTCAGCAGCGTCTTGAACCATTTCACCGCCGACTGGCCGTATTCGTAGTTGGGCGCGACGGTGGCCCAGCGCGTCGCCTTGAGCGTGGCGGCCGCGGGCAGCATCATCGCCACCTGCATGTAGGTGGATGGGCGCAGCCGGAAGCAGGTCGGGTTGCCGCGTTCCCAAACCAGCGCGTCGGTCAGCGGCTCGCCTGCGACATACAGCTTGTTGCTGCGCGCGGCGAAGTCGCTCATCGCGAGGCCCACGTTGGACAGGAACCCGCCCGCCAGCAGGTCCACCTTGGCATCGTTGAGCAGCTCGCCCGCAAGCTGCGTCGCGGTTTGCGGCTGCCCGGCGTCATCCCGGCTCAGCACCTCGATCTTGCGCCCGGCCACGCCGCCGCTCGCGTTGATCTCGTCCACCGCCACCTGCCAGCCGTTGCGGTAGGGCACGGTGAAGGCCGGGGCGGCGGTGTAGCTGTTGACCTCGCCGATGCGGATCGGCCCGTTGCCCTCCGCGCGCACGATGGCCGGCGCCGCCAGGCCCGCGGCGGCTGTCCCGAACAAACCCCGTCGTGTCAGCATGTAACCGCCCATCCATGGCGCCAGAGGTGAGTGAAGTCGGTTGCGTGCGTCGGATCGGATCGGCTGCCGCCGCCCCTGTCAAGCAAATAGCTTGCCGTCTTGACCGGGGCCGCCGGTTCTGGTCCGACTGGCCGTTATGACCGACGCCAACCCGCTGCTCGCGCCCTGGACCACGCCGTTCGGGGTGCCGCCCTTCGACCGCATCCGGCCGGAGCACTTCGCCCCGGCGTTCGAGCACGCCATGCGCGAGCATCTGCAGGAAATGGCCGCCATCGGCGCCGATCCGGCCGAGCCGAGCTTCGCCAACACGATCGAGGCGATGCAGCGCAGCGGCCGGCTGCTTTCCCGGATCAGCATGGCGTTTTCCAACCTGGTGGTGAGCCTGGGCGGCGACGCCTTGCAGGACGCCGACACGGAGATGTCGCCCAAGCTCGCGCAGCACGGCACGCAGGTTGCGCTCGACCCGGCGCTCTTCGCCCGGGTGGACGCGCTGCACCGTAAGCGCGACGAACTCGGGCTGGCGGAGGACCAGCGGCGGCTGCTGGAGCGCGTGCACCTCGGCATGGTGCGCAGCGGCGCGGCGTTGGGGCCGGAGGAGCGGGTGCGGATGGCCGCGATCTCGGAACGCCTGGCGGTGCTGCACACCCAGTTCGGCCAGAACGTCCTGTACGACGAAAAGGCGTGGCACCTGCCGCTGGCGGAGGCGGACTTGGATGGCCTGCCGGGCTTTGTGCGCGAGGTGGCGCAGCAGGCGGCGGCGGAGCGCGGCATGCCGGGCCATGTCGTCACGCTGTCCCGCTCGCTGATCGAGCCGTTCCTGACGTTTTCGAGCCGCCGCGACCTGCGCCAAGCGGCATATGCAGCCTGGATCGCCCGCGGCACCCATCCGGGTCCGCACGACAACCGGGCGCTGATCCCCGAAATCCTGGCGCTCCGCGCGGAGCGGGCGCGGCTGCTCGGCTACCCGAGCTTTGCCGCCTTCCGCTTGACCGACAGCATGGCCGGCACGCCGGAGGCGGTCGAGGGGCTGCTCGCGGAGGTGTGGGAACCCGCGAAGCGCAAGGCCGCGGCGGAGCGCGACCGGCTGCTGGCCGTGGCGCGCGGCGAAGGGTTCAACGGCGCGCTGGCCCCATGGGACTGGCGCTTCTACGCGGAAAAGGTACGCCGGGCCGATTACGCCATCGACGCCGAGGAGTTGAAGCCGTTTTTCGTGCTGGAGAACATTGAGCAGGCGGCGTTCGACACGGCGGCGCGGCTGTTCGGCCTCGGTTTCACCTTGCGTCCGGAGGTGCCGACCTACCATCCCGACGTGCGGGCTTACGAGGTGCGGGATGCCGCCGGGCACGTCGGCCTGTTCCTGGCAGACCCTTTCGCCCGGGCGGACAAGCGGTCCGGCGCGTGGATGAGCAGCTACCGCGACCAGGAAACCATGGACGGGGCGGTGTCCCCGGTGATTGTCAACAACAACAACTTTGCCCGCGCCGAGCCGACGCTGCTCAGCTTCGACGACGCGGAAACGCTGTTCCACGAGTTCGGCCACGCGCTGCACGGACTGCTCAGCCGGGTGCGCTACCCCGGGCAGTCCGGCACGTCCGTCCGGCGCGACTTCGTGGAGTTCCCGTCGCAGGTTTACGAGCATTGGCTGTCGGTGCCCGACACGCTGCGCCGTTATGCCCGGCACAGCGCGACCGGAGAGCCGATCCCGGACGCCTCCATCGCGCGGCTGCTGGCGGCGCGCGGGTTCAATCAGGGGTTCGGCACGGTGGAGTATGCCGCCGCCGCGCTGATCGACATGGCGCTGCACAGCCACCCGGACCCGGGATCAGTGGACGTCGACGCCTTCGAGCGGGAGTTCCTGGGGCGCATCGGCATGCCGGCGGAGATCGGCATCCGGCACCGCCCGGCGCATTTCCAGCACCTGTTCGCAGGCGGCGGCTACGCGGCGGGCTATTACTCCTATCTTTGGTCGGAAGTGCTGGACGCGGACGGGTTCCAAGCATTCGAGGACGCGGGCGACCCGTTCGACCCCGCCTTGGCCGGGCGGCTCCGCACGGTGCTGGGTGCGGGCGACACGCAGGACCCGATGCAGCTTTACGTCGCCTTTCGCGGGCGGGCGCCCAGCACGGCGGCTTTGCTGCGCAGCCGGGATTTGGCGGCGTGAGGCGGTCCTTGGAGGCCGCCACGCCCCGGGTTTAGTGTCAAAGCAGGCAGTCGTGGCGCGAGCTACGGATGCCCAAAGGCAGGGCCGGCCGATCCGGTTCGTTTTGCGCTGGCGACCCCGGCCTTCTGGTTCAGGACGGGGCAGGCGCGTTCCGTTACTTTTCCGAAACGCATCCGGAATGGACCCCTGGCGATGCCGCCCACCCAAGACGCCGCAAAATCCCGTTCCAAAGGGCGTCAGGCACGCAGCGGACCGTTTCAGATTTCAAAAGCGACATCGCGTTCTGAAGGTCATCCCATGCTTCCCCTGCCCAACGATCCGCCTTTCCGCTCCGTACGCTTCGAGCTGCTGGCCGACGCCGAACCCGGCCTGGCCGTCCGTGCGCTGGCGACCTTTGCCCGGCGCAGCCTGATCCCCGATGTTGTTCGCATGCAGCGCCGGGGCGCGGCCATGCTGATCGAGATTAGGTCGGATGCCATGCCATCAGAGATGCTGCATCTGGTCGAGGGCAACCTGCGGCAGATCGTCGGCGTGCAGCGCCTCGTTGTCGTGCTGTGCGCCGAGCAGCGGAAGGCCGGGTAGGACGACGGGGTGCTGCGTGGAGCCGTTTGCGCCGGGCAAAGCGGCGCCCTATCCGGCGGCGCCGCGCAACGTTCAGCAATTGGTGGGCCGAGGAGGATTCGAACCGCCGACCTCACGCTTATCAAGCGTGTGCTCTGAAGCCCGCTGAGCTATCAGCCCAGGGTTTTGTAGCTGATCCGCAACGAACGATCAACCCTAAAGTGGTGGTCTGATCGCCATGCCTGCACGGCCACCTTACACGCTGCGCACACTCGCCAGGCAGCTTTTTCGCCGTCTCGACCGAGTTGGCGGAGTGATGGTAAACATGCTTGCCGCATTCCCGGTTCAGCGCCGGGATGCCGGTTGCGGCATTGCCGAGCCTGGCGCGTCCACGATGCCGGCTGTGCGGCGCAACCGAGCACATGCCCGCGTTCAGGAGGCCATCATGCATCGCATTCCAGCCGTCTTGCCCGCCAGCCCCCTCGCTACTTGCACCGATGCCGCGGCGCACACCCTTGTCGTCCGGCCAGCTCAGAGCAAGCGCCGCCACGCGCGTCAGCGCGGCCCGGTGCGGGGCACGATGACAGGGCTGGCCGTCGTCATCCTGCTCGCATCCGCAATCGGCGCCCGCGCGCAAGTGCCGCGCAACGGCCCCGAGTGGGGCGGCAAGGACCACCAACCGACGGAGGCGGAAACGCTTAAAGCCGAACGCCGGGCCGGGGTGGAAGCGCCCAAGGCCGAACGGAGCCAGGACGAGCGGACCGTGGAGCAACTCGACCAGCAGTTGCTGCGCGAGGAGGGCCTGAACCCCGGCCCTGCCCCTTCGGCCCCGCGTTAGCGTCGCCTGCTGCCGCGTCCGATCCGTTCGGGCCGGGGACGGCTACACCTCGGCGTTGCCGCGCAGCACGGGCACGCAACGGCCGCCCACCCAGGCGCGTATGCCGCCATCGGCGTCCCGCTCCGCGCCGGCCTGCATCCGGCTGGGACGGCCCATCTCGACGCCTTGCCGGATGTCGAGCGCCAAGGTGTCGCCGCCGTCCCAATGCAGCAAGGAGGCCGCCAGCGCCGCGCCGGCGCTGCCGGTTGCCGGGTCCTCGCTGACCCCATAAAGCGGGGCGAATGATCGGGCGCGCACGGCGTTGGCGTCGCGGGCGTAAAGATACAGCAGGAAATGCCCGGCATAACCTGGCCAACGCGCGGCGGCGGCGCGGAACGCGGCGGCGTCCGGCGCGGCGCGCTGCAACGCCCCCGGCGGCACGGCCGCCAACACCGCCGCCGTGCCCACGGATGCGACAATCGCGGCGGAGATGTCCCCGGGCGCCAGCCCGGCGCAGGCCGCGAGGTCATCCGGCGCGGGCGCGTCAGCAAGGCTCAGGGGTTGCGGCGCGGCAACACGGCAGCCCGCCACCTGCCTGTCCCTGCGCTCCACCGCAACCTCGACCAAACCGGCCCCTTCCTCGAACCGCAGCACCCCGTCCCGGTCCCGGCCCAGGCCGGCCAGGACCCAGGCGGTGCCCACGTTCGGGTGCCCGGCGAACGGCAACTCCGCCTGCGGCGTGAAGATCCGCACCCGCGCCGTGTGGTCCGGGTCGTCGGGCGGCAGGACAAACGTTGTCTCGCTGAGGTTGAACTCGCGCGCCAGTGCCTGCATGGTCTCCGCGTCCAGCCCGGCCGCATCCGGGAACACCGCCAGCGGGTTGCCGCCGAACCGCTGGTCGGTGAACACGTCAAGCGTCACGAAGGGGTAAACGGCCATCCAACCTCCACTGCGCGGCGCGGCACCCTGCCTGGCCGGGCCAAAGCCTCCGCCCCTGCGGGCGGTCTCGTCAAGGAGCGCACGGTGCCGCAGCCGCTCGTGATCGGTTTGATGGGCGGCATGAGCTGGGAAAGCTCGGCCGAGTACTACCGCATCATCAACCAAACGGTTCGGGACCGGCTGGGCGGCTTGCGCTCGGCGCGCTGCCTGATGTGGTCGTTCGACTTCGGCGAGGTCGAGGCGCTGCAGCACGCCGGCCGATGGGAGGATGCGGCGGCGCTGCTGGCCGACGTGGCCCGGCGGCTGGAGCGCGGGGGCGCCGACTTCTTCCTGATCTGCACCAACACCATGCACCGGGTGGCCGAGGAGGTGCAGGCCGCGGTGCAGATCCCGCTGCTGCACATCGCCGACGCCACGGCGGCGCGGGTCAAGACGCAAGGGATCAGGCGCGTCGGCCTGCTCGGCACCGCGTTCACCATGGAGCAGGATTTCTACAAGGGACGGCTGCGGCGCAGCGGCCTTGAGGTGCTCGTCCCCGACGCGGAAGACCGCGCGGCGGTGCATCGGGTGATCTACCACGAGTTGGTGCAGGGCCGGGTCGAACCGGCCTCGCGCGACGCTTACCGGGCGGTGATCGCGCGCCTCGCCGGGCGGGGCGCGGAGGCGGTGATCCTGGGCTGCACCGAGATCATGCTGCTGATCGGGCCGGACGACAGCCCGGTGCCGATCTTCGACACGACCCGCATCCATGCGGAAGCCGCGGTGGAGCGCGCGCTGTCCGGCCATCGCCACGCCGGGTAGCCCAGGCATGGGTCGCCCTGCCCCTTTTGATCCGCAACAGCAGCGATCCCGTGGTATAAGGCCGCAGGCGGATTGAGGATGGGGGTTCCTTGGCGACGATCGTGACCGGGGCGGCGGGGTTCATCGGTTATCACGTCTGCCGCGCGCTGCTGGCCCGGGGCGAGGCGGTGGTCGGCATCGACAACCTGACGGACTACTACGACGTGCGATTAAAGGGAGCGCGGCTGGCGCAACTGGCGCCGCAGGAAGCCTTCCGCTTCGAGCGCATCGACATCGCCGACAAGGCCGCGATGCTCGCGCTATTCGACCGCGAGCGGCAGGCCACCCGGGTGGTGCACCTGGCGGCGCAGGCCGGGGTCCGCCATTCCCTGGTGGACCCTTACGCCTACGTCGCGTCGAACGTCATGGGCCATGTCACCGTGCTGGAAGCGGCGCGGCGGCTCCCGCGGCTGCAGCACCTGGTTTACGCTAGCTCGTCCTCCGTTTACGGTGGCAACACCAAGCTGCCGTTTGCCGAGAGCGACCCGGTGGACACGCCCGTGTCGCTTTACGCGGCGACCAAGCGGTCCGACGAGCTGATCAGCCACGCTTATGGGCACCTCCATGGCCTGCCGCAAACGGGGCTGCGGTTCTTCACGGTGTATGGGCCGTGGGGCCGCCCCGACATGGCCTACTTCATGTTTGCGGAAGCAATCAGCCGGGGGGAGCCGATCACCGTGTACGACAACGGGGCGCTGCGGCGGGATTTCACCTTTATCGACGACATCGTGGCCGGCACCCTGGCGTGCCTCGACCGCCCGCCTGCGCCGGGCGAAGCGCCCAAGCTGTTCAACATCGGCAACAACCGCGGAGAGCCTGTGTCGGAGCTGGTGCGGCTCTTGGAGCAAAGCCTGGGCCGCCCCGCGATCCTACGGTCGAAACCCCGTCCCGCGGTTGATGTTGCTGAGACCTGCGCCGACCTTTCGGCCATCGAGCAGCATGTGGGCTACCGGCCGGCGGTGCCGCTCGCGCTTGGGGTGCCGCGCTTCGTGGACTGGTTCGTGAGGTTTCGCTTGAGGTGAACGGCGTCGCCGTGGAAGCACGCAGGGATTGCTTGCCACGGAAGAGTCACGAGGGTTCGGACGCGGTTGCTCCTGGCGCTGGTGCTTGCGCCGGCTGCGGCAGCGTAGGGGCCGCCGCAGCCCGGTGCGCCGCGCGCCGCAGACCTGGAGGCCGGCATTGCCCGTGCCATCGAGGGCGGGGCGGCCAAGGCGCTGGCGGCACTTGAGAACAGTGTGATCCGCGTGCGGCATCTCGGCGCGGCCTGCCACGGCGTTGATGCAGGTGCGGACTACGCCGGCACTCTGGTCGGCGCCGTCCCAGCTTCGCCGCGTATTCCATAACCAGGGATCACACGGCTTCGTACAGAGTGGCGTGAAGCGGGTCGTCATGCTCAAACGGCGCCTCCGCCGGGTTGAGCATGACGTGGACGTCCAACAGCCGCGCTCCGCTTCTGGCAGCAAGGATGGCGCCGATGGTGCGCTTGCCGCTTCCAGGCCGGCCATCAAGGTGGACGATGAAGTTCATGCGGCTTGAGTCGCGGCTTTTAACCCCAAACAGACATGCTCACGCTTGGGAAACCGCATGGAGGTGGCTGAGCAGCGCATCCCTGAACGGCGGCAGGCTTTTGTAGGTGGCCATGGATGGCGGCAAGGCGCGGAGGGCCGCGGCCAGGCGGGCTGCCGCGCCGGGCTGTGCCAGCACGCGGGCCAGCGGGTAGCTGTGCACGCGGATGGTGAACAAAACGAAGCCGCTGCCTGGGAGCCGGCTCAGCGTTTGGCGCTCGACCCGCAGGAACAAGCGCGACGCCGCGTTGGCGGCGGTGATGGTGGGATCAGGTTCCGTGCGGTGCTTGCCTTCGATCTGGAACAGCGCCGGGTCGTCCGTGACCGACCAGTTCAACCGTTCGGTGAGCTTGCCGGGCTTGAGGTGGCGCATGAAGCGGTCCACCGGCGCAGAGAGTTGGTCGGCATAAAGCGGCACCGGTTGATGAATCACGGCAAGCGGGCGGCCCATCTTCTCATGCAGGCGCCAACGGCTCGGCGCGCACAGCACCGCCGCCTGCAGCATCGGCCCGGCGTCGGTCGGCTGGATCAGGCAAAGGTCTTCCTGCACCAGGCGGCCGGCCAACTCAAGCGGATCGCAGGGCGGGCGGGACACGTCCCACTCCTCCTGGGTCAGGCGGTTGCGCAGCCGGTCGCCATGCCGTGCAAACCATGCGGGGTAGCGGGCCGGCAGCACGGCCGCAACGCGGTCCAGGGTTTCACGCCTGGCCTGTTCGGAAACGGCAAGCGCCGCGAACACCTCGTCGCGCCGCCTGTCCAGCAACGCGCGGCGTTCCGCCAGTTCGGCGGGGTAGGCCTCGTCGATCTCGATCAGTTCGTCCGGATGCCGGGCGACCAGGCCCATGAGCATGCGGTGCGGGCCGGCCTCGAAGGGCAGGTAAAGCGCCTCGGGCGGCAGTCTCTGCTGCGCCGCTGTTTCCGTCGCGTCCCGCTGCGTCATTCTTGCCTTGCCGATTGCCGTTCCGTGGGTTTCCGTCAAACGACAGGCTGTCCGGTTCACTTCATCTCGATCTCGATGAACACGAATTCGCCGTCGTTGTCGTTGATCACGTCGTGCTCGACCCCGGCTGCGCGCGTGTAGCTGATCCCGGCCTGCAGCGCCGCATGGCGCCGGACACCGCCGGGTTCTTCGAGCAGCAGGCGCCCGGTGGTCATGGGCACGACGACGTAGTCATGGGCATGGACATGCCACCCCGTGGCCGCGCCGGGCGCGAACCGCCATTCGACGACCCGGCACCGATCGTTGTCGACCTGCACCGTTGGAATGGCGGCGGGCTTCGTCATGCGTAGGGACCTTCCCGGTGGGTGCCCGTTTCAGCAGACTTGGCCCGGGCCGCATAGAGGCTGCGGCGAGGTGATCGCCGCCCCGGCCGGTTCTCGCCATGGCAAGGTCGGCGAGGCATGGTTGAAAAGCCATCATCAGATCAGGCCGGGTTGGGAGCCGCCAATGCACCACATCTATGTCGACTTCCTCAATGGCCCCGACATTGCGGCGCTGCAGATGACCAACGAGGATATCCTCGGCGCCATCGAGAGCAGCCTTGCCGCGCAGGGCCGCAAGCAGGCGGTGATCGAGCCGCGCATGCACCTGAAGCCTGACCCGGCGGTGGACGGCCATTTCAACGTGCTGCGTGGCGCCATCGGCGGGGACGTGCAGCGGGCCGGCGTGAAGGTGGTGAGCGACTTCGTTTACAACTACGAGCACGGGCTGCCCTCGGAAATGGCGCTCCTGGCCCTGTTCGACCCGCAAACCGGCAAGCCGCAGGCGATCCTGGACGCGGGCGGCATCACCGACATGCGCACCGGCGCGGTCACGGCGATTGGCGCGAAATACCTGGCGCGCAAGGATTCCAAGGTGCTGGGCCACATCGGCGCGCGGGGCACGGCGTATTGGAATGTCAGGCTGCTGGATAGCCTGTTCCGCTTCGACGAGATCCGCGTCCACTCGCGCCGCCCGGAAAGCCAGCGCGCATTCGCCGAGCGGCTGCGCCAGGACCTTGACAAGCCCGTGCGCGAATGCGGGACCTGGCAGGACACGATCACCGGTGCGGATATTGTGGTCGAAGCTTCCCGCCTTCTTGAGCCGACGCCGTTGCTGAGGACGGAATGGATCAAGCCCGGTGCTTTGGTGATGCCTTACGGCACGATGAGCGCGTTGGAGTTGTCATTGACCGACATCATGGCCAAGCTGGTGGTCGATGATTGGGGACAGGTGGGCGCAGGCCCGTATGGCGCGCTGCGGCAGCATGTGGACGCGGGCAAGCTGACCCGGCAGACGCTGCACGCCGAGATGGGTGAGATCGTCGCCGGGCTGAAGCCCGGGCGGGAAAGCGATGAGGAGACCATCCTGTTCTGGCATCGCGGCCTGTCGCTGTCCGACATCGCGCTAGGTCACGCGATGCTGGAGAAGGGTCGCCG
>CALMVT010000605.1 GCA_937873175.1 uncultured Acetobacteraceae bacterium
CGGGCTGGCCGCCGCGCTGGCCGCGTTCGGCCAGCCGAAGGCACCCCCTCCGGAGTGGCAAGCCGACCGCGAGGACCTCATGGCCCGGCTGGCGCTGCTGCGCGGGCAGAATCGGGAGGCCGCGGCCCACGCGCAGCGGGCGGCCGACTTCTACCGCACGCAACTGGATTACCGCGCCATGGCGGAGGCGGTGGTCCTCGCCGCGCGGGCAATGCAGCATGCCGGCGCGCCGCAGGAGGCCGCGCGTTTCTACCTGCAGGCTGGCCAAAGTGCTGCGGCCCGTGGCGACGCAGCCTCCGCAGGCCGGTGGCTCCGGCAGGCGACGCGGCTGGAGGCCGACGCCGGCACGCGCCGCGCCGCCCGAGACACACTCAGCGCCTTGCCAAAGTCCGCATCCCGGTAGCCGCCGGGTGCGGGGATCGAGGGAGTTCTGCGATGCCGCCAGCCTGGGCCGTGGGCTTGATGACGGGAACCGTGCTCGACGGGATGATCGACATCGCGGCGATCCGCACCGATGGGGAAGCCGTGGCGGAGTTCGGGCCATGGACTCTTGCGCCGTATCCCGTCGAAATCCGCAGCCTGCTCGCCCGCACCCTGACGGCGGCGCTGGATTGGCAGTTCAGCGGGCCTGAGCCGACGATCTTCGGGGAAGCGGAGGCGGCGTTGACGGAGGCGCAGTCCGCCGCCGTGACCACGTTCCTCGCGCAGAACGGCATGAGAATGTCCGACGTGGCCGTGATCGGCTTCCATGGCCAAACCGTGCTGCACCGTGCGCCGCAGCCGGGCCGCCCCGGCGACACGCGGCAGCTTGGGGACGGGGCGCTAATGGCGCGGCTGACGGGGATCGACGTGGCGCACGATTTTCGCACCGCCGACGTGCGGGCGGGCGGGCAGGGGGCGCCGCTTGCCGCCCCATACCATGCGGCGCTGCTGGCTGGCCTCGACACCTTGGCGGCGACGGCCGTGCTCAACCTGGGAGGCGTCGCCAACCTGACGTGGCAAGGCGCCGGGCAGTTGGTCGCCTTCGACACCGGGCCGGCCAACGCGCCGCTGAATGATTGGGTGGAGCGCGCGACCGGACAGGGCATGGACCGCGACGGTGCGCTGGCGCTCGCGGGCCGGGTGGACGAGGCGCGGCTGGCGCGGCTGCTTGAGCATCCCTACCTTGCGGCGCCCTTCCCGAAATCACTCGACCGCTTCAGCTTCCGCGCCGCCATGGCGGACGGGCTGAGCCTGGAGGACGGCGCGGCGACGCTCGCCGCCTTCACCGGGGCCGCCGTGGGCCGCGCCCTTGACCTGCTGCCGGAGCGGCCGACGCGGCTGATCGTATGCGGCGGGGGGCGCAAGAACCCGGCGATCACGGCGGCGCTGCGCAGCCGGGCGCATGTCGAACCGGTCGCAGCGGAGGCCGTGGGCTGGCGGGGCGACGCGATCGAGGCGGAGTGCTTCGCTTTCTTGGCCGTGCGCGCCCTGCACGGCCTGCCGATCAGCTACCCCGCGACAACCGGCGTGTCCCGGCCGATGACCGGCGGTCGGCTCCATCGCGGAACACGTGATCCAGCACGAGGCCTTTGAACCCGGTCGCCGCGACTGCCACGCCCTCCTCCGGCATCAGCTCCGGCGTGTCGGAGATCACCAGCGGTCCGTCCATCGGGTCGTCCGTGATCAGCCCGTGCGACCCTTTGACCAAGGACGTGCCGCGGATCGGGATCACGTCGAGCAGGGCGCGTTGCCCCAGCTTGCGGCTCAGCAGCTTCACGGCGAGCCGCAGCTTGGCCGCCGGGAGCTTGGGGTCGATGAACAGCTCCATCGGGTCATAGCCGGGCTTGCGGTGGATATCGACGGTGCGGGCGTAGTCCGGCGCGCGGGCGTCATCCTCCCACCAGTAATAGCTGAACCAGCGGTCCGGCGCGGACAACGCCACCAACTCACCCGACCGGGGGTGATCGAGGCCGTGTGCCCGCTTGCCGTCCTCGTCCAGCACGGAAGCGACGCCGTCCAGGCTTTCCAACGCGCGCCGTGCCGCCGGCAAGTCGGCGGTGTCGCGTACATAAACATGGGCCAACTGGTGGTCGGCCAACGCGAAGGCGCGGCTCGCGCCGGCATCGAGCAGCTCGCGCCCCATCTCCATCCGCATCCGCAGCAGCCCGGCGGAGCGCAGCGCCCGGTTGACGTGCACCGCTTCCCGCACCGGCACGATGCCATACTCGGACACGACGACGACCCGGCAGCCCTGCTCCCGCGCCGCGTCGATCAAGCCGCCGCACAGCGCATCGACCTCGCGCAGGTCCTTGGCGATGCGCGGGTCCGCCGGGTCCGGTCCCCACTTCTGCAGGCCGTAGTCGAGATGCGGCAGGTAGCTGAGCGTAAGCGTCGTGTGCTTGGTACGCAGGACGTGCTCGGTCGCCTGAGCGATCCAGCGGCTGCTGGAAATGTCGGCCGCTGGTCCCCAGAAGCGGAACAGCGGGAAAGCGCCGAGCATGCCGTCCAACTCGTCGTGCAGTTCCGGCGGCTCGGCGTAGTGGTCGGGGATCTTGCGGCCGTCGGCGGGATATATCGGGCGCGGCGTGGCGCTGAAATCGGCGCCCGAGTACATGTTATACCACCAGAACATCTTGGCGCAGGTGAAGCCGGGATCGAGCCGGCGCCCCGCTTCCCAGATCTTCTCGCCGGCCACCAGGCGGTTCGATTGCCGCCACAGGTGCACCTCGGCCTGGTCGCGGAAATACCAGCCGTTGGCGACGGCGCCGTGCTCGCCAGGCGTGAGGCCTGTAAGGAGGCTCGATTGCACAGTGCACGTCACCGCCGGCAGCACCGTGCGCAGCGGGCGCATCGCCCCGGCCTTCGCCAGGGCCGCCAGATGCGGGGTGTGCTCGCCGACCAGCTTGGGCGTCAACCCGACGACCAGCAGCACGACCGTGCGGTGCATACCTCCCCGGCCGGTGGTGCTCGCGTCAAGCGGCATCGGCGCGGCCCGTGCCCGTCTCGACCCGCGGCGTTTGCCCGCCGCGCAGCACCGAGTTGCCCATATACAGCGTGCGCTGGTCGATGGGCGCCGGGTCGAGCCAGTCGGCTTCCCGCATCTGGCCGTTGCGGCCATAGGCGGCGAGCGCGTTGCCGTAGGTCACTTGGCGGATCGCGTCCTCGCCGATCCCGCCGCAGCGGAGCAGGTCGGCGGTGCGCGGCACGGCCAGAGGATCGGACACGCCCCAGTCGCAGGCGGAGTCCACCAGGATGCGCTCCGGCCCGTAGCGGCGCACGATCTCGACCATGCGCTCGCTGCCCATCTTGGTGCCGGGGTAGATGGAGAACCCGGCCCAGAAGCCGCGGTCCAGCACTTCCTGCGCCGTTTCCTCGTTGTTGTGGTCGATGACCACGGAGGCGGGATCGAGGCCCTGCTCGATCACCACATCCATGGAGCGCGTGGTGCCGCGCTTCTTGTCGCGGTGCGGCGTGTGCACCATCACCGGCATGTCCAGCTCGCGCGCCAGGTCAAGCTGCTGGCGGAAGTAGCGGTCCTCCAGCTCGGTCTGCTCGTCGTAGCCGATCTCGCCGATGGCGACGACGCCCTCCTTGAGCGCGAAGCGCGGCAGGATCTCCATGACTGCCTCAGCCAATTCCTCGTTGTTGGCTTCCTTGCTATTCAGCCCAACGGTGCAGTAGTGCCGCATCCCGAACTGCCCGGCGCGGAACCGCTCCCAGCCGACAATGGTGGACAGGTAATCGATGTAGCTGCCGACGTTGGTGCGGGGCTGGCCCAGCCAGAACGCCGGCTCGATGCAGGCGACGACCCCGGCCGCGGCCATCCGCTCGTAATCGTCGGTGACGCGGGAGATCATGTGGGTGTGGGTGTCGATGAACATGGTTTCTCCTCAGCCGAATTTCTTGAGCGGCGGCGCAGCGTGCAGGGCCGCACGGGCCGCCTGCCGCTCCGCGGCGGTGCCGGTGCGCAGCACCCAGGCGAGATCGTTGCGCGCCGCATCGTCCGCCCACGGCCCCACGCAGCGCCACAGCTCGGGGCTGACCGGGCGGCCTGCCGCCCAACGCTCGTGCGCGTAGTCGCAGAGCATGCGCGCGAGCGTCGGATTGGCGCGGCGGTCCAGGCCCTGGATCGGCGCCAGCGTCGTTTCGATGAACAGCGCCTTGAGCACGAGCTGATTCCACCCGGCCTCGTCGAACACCGCCGCCGGGTAAGGATTGGCGTGGGCGACGGCCTCGAACACCGGGCGCATGGCGGTTCGGGCGCCTTCCCGCGCCTGCGCCAAGTGCAGCGCGGGGTCGGGGTAGAGCGGCAGGCCGCGCAGCAGGGTGATGGTTTCGGCCAGGTCGGCGGTGGCGAGCAGGCCGCGCAGCCGGGCGTTGAACGCCGGGCCGTCGCCGCCCTGGGCCAGCAGCAGCACGAGGCGGCCGGCCTGGTCCGCGCTCCAGCCGCGCGGGTCCCAGCCCGGCCGGGCACGGTGGGCGGCGGCAAGGTCCTCCGGCCCGAGCAAAAGGTCAGCCTTACCAAGCCGGCGCGGCGCCAGGCTGAATGCCAAGTTGAAATCGCGCTCGGACGTGCCGGTTCGTAGGCGGTCGCGCTGCGCGATGAGCCAGGCGGCGGCATCGGACGGAAGCTGCCGCAGCAGCCAGGCAGTCATCAAGTTGTCAGGGGTCATGTTCCGCTGATCCAGCGTTGCAGCACGAGGGTTGTGGCGAAGCAGGCGAAAGCGAGCACGGCAGCGCCGGGCCACCCGTCCACGGCGAGGAACAAGGCGTCCACCAGGGAAATGCCGGCGATGAGCGACACCACGGCGCGGGGAATGTCGCCCGGACCGCGGCGACGCAGCAGCCAAAGCGCCACGCCGATCCACCCGGCGAGCGCCACGAGCGCGACCTGCCCGGCCGTCCCCCCGGCCAGCAGGGCGCCGTAGGCGAGGGGCGCCGCAAGAAACAGCAGCGGCCACAAGCTGCCCAGCCGGCCCAGCGACTCCCGCTTGGCGACGTAGGTGAGGCCGATCAGGTAGCACAGCGACACCGCCCCCGCGGCGAGCAGCGGCCCCGGCACCGTGGCGGTCGCGGCCAGCCCGGCGACGACATAGGCCAGCAGGCGGCAGGCCGCCATCGTCAGCGGGCTGAACCGGTTGCCCTTGTGGTTCCAGTTGTAGCCGATGATCGCGCCGGCGAGCGCCAAACCGCCGAGCACCGCCGCTTCCGGCGGCGCGTCGAAGGCGCGGGCGGCGGCGGCCAGCACCGCCACGGCAGCCAGCAGCAGGGCGAAGCCCAGGGCGAACACGGTGTTGGCTTCGATGGCGCCGGACGGGATCGGGCGCGACGGCCGTTCCCGCGCGTCGATGGCGCTGTCAAAGGCGTCGTTGAGGTACATGCCGCCCAGGTAGGCGAGCGACAATCCGAGCGCCGCCGGCAGGATCGCCCATTGCCAGGGCGAGGCGCCGGCCAGCGCCACGCCAGCCAGGGCGTTGGTCCAGACCGTCGGCAGGTTCGACACCCGGCCGAGCCGCAAGGCGACGGCGGGCGTCATGCGGCCAGCCGGTCCCGCACCCAGGCCAGCTCGCGGGCGACCGCGGCGTCTAAGCCGCCCGTCCGAAGCTCCGGCGGCAGCACGTCCCAGGTGTAGGTTTCGACCTCAAGGTGCGGGCTGATGCCGTCCTCGCGCTGCCGGGCCAGCATGTCGAGCAGGGTGGGCTGGGTGGTGGCGAAGCGGCTGAGCGGCGCGTCGTGGAACACCGGGACGTGGCAATGCACGCGCCATTCCCGCCCGGGCGCGCCACCGCCGTGCCAGGCGGCCAAGGCTTCCGGCAGGTCGAGGTAGCGCGTCAACCCGTCCGGCCCCTGCTCGACGACCTGATGCAGATACACGCCGTCGTTGAAACGGCACAGCAACTCGGCGGCGACGGGGTCCATGCGCGGCACGGCCAGGGCTGAGGAAAGCTGCAGCTTCATGACCGCGACCCCAGCGCGGCGCAGAACCGCAAGGCTGTCCGCCGGCGCCTCGAACTCCACGGCGGCGTGGCACACGTCCAGGCACAGGCCGAGGTGGCGGCGCAGCAGCCTTTCCGCGGCGGCCGGGGCGCGTCCGGACAGGGCGGCGAAGCGCGTGGCGGCGTCCGCGGTGAACAGGAACTCCTCGAAGAAGCCGACCGCCTCCGCCGTGGTTTCCATCAGGCACATCGGCTCCGGCTCAAGTGCCAGGGCGACGCGGCGGCCTGTCCGGTCTTCCAGGGCCGCGAGGTGGGCTGCGTGCCGCAGCAGCGCCTCCGCAATCGCCCCCCGAGCATCGGTGCTGGCGGAGGCCCGGAACGCGCCCGGGACGGTGCTGACGCTGCCGGTCAAGCCGGGTTGGTCGTCGGGCAGCAGCGCCGTCAGCAGCCCGGCCAAGCGGTCCGTGTAGGCCAGCCGTTCCAGGGTCCGCCAATCGGGGGCGTAAACCTGTTCCTTGACCCGCTCGCCGTGGAACGGTCCGTAGGGAAACCCATTGATCGTGAAAACGTAAAGCTGCTCGCTGGCCAGGAACCCGCGCAACGCTTCGAGCGCGTCCGGCGTGTCCAAGGTCTCCGCAGCGATGGCGGACAGCCGCAGCCCGACGCCCATGGGGGCCTGCGGCGAAGCGCGGCGCTTCACGTCCGGCAAATGCCGCCGCAGGGCGGTGAAGATATCCGGCCAGCTTTCGCCGCGGTGGACGTTGGTGCAATAGGTGAGGTGCGCCGGGCCGGACGGAAGAAGCAGCTTCATGACCGCCGCGACTGTCCGTTGTTTGGGAGCAGCAAGAATACAGCCATCTCTACTTCGCGTCCTTTGCGCATGGCGCAAGCCGAAAGCAGCAACGGCCGGCTTTGCATGAGGATAGTCAACGAAACAACCAACTTACAGTATAACAAAAGAGAGCCGTCAAAGCATTGATGGAGAAAGTTTGGTCAGGAAACAACATTGCAACCGGCGTCACGAATCAACTAAATCTGAGATTGCATTATCATTTGTGTTGCATGTAGTTTGTCTTTGATACCGAGCCTTGGCCTCCGTCATGCCGCCTCGTTCAGGAGCGACCGCCTTGCTTGCTCAAGCCTTCTCCGTTGAGCACCTTGATACCCCGACCGGCCGCATCCTGGTCGTCACGGACGATGACGACCGCTTGCGCGCCTTGGATTGGGCAGACCATGGGCGGCGTTTGTACCAGCTCCTGCAGCGGCAGTATGGCGCGAATACGATCCGGCTCCGCGCGGCGTCGCGCGCCTCGGCGGCCAGCCGCGCGCTCCGGGCCTATTTCGATGGGGACACGGGCTGCCTGGCCAGCCTGCCAGTGGCGACCAACGGCACCGGGTTCCAGCACATGGTTTGGGATGCGCTGCGCCAGATTCCGCCGGGGCAGACCGTCAGCTACGGCGCATTGGCGGCCCGGATCGGCCGACCCACGGCCATGCGCGCCGTGGGCCTCGCGAACGGCGCCAACCCCGTGTCCATCGTGGTGCCATGCCACCGCGTGATCGGGGCAGACGGCGCGCTGACCGGCTTCGGCGGTGGGCTGGAGCGCAAGCGCTGGCTGCTGGCGCATGAGGGCGCGGCGTGGGCCATGCCGGCTCAGGCCGCGATGGAGTTCCCGTCGTCGTCGAAGCGGTAAACCTTGCCCGCCTGTGGCGTGAGGCCAACGCGGTCGCCGACGGCGTAATCGATGTCGCCGAGGATGCGCGCGGTCAGCATCCCGGCCCCGAGTACATCGACCTCTGGCACATCGACATAGAGCATCGTATCGGCGCCGAGGCGCTCGGCGTGCGACACGGCGCCTATCCAGGCGCCGGCACCTGCGCTTTCTGGGGCGACGAGGAGGTGCTCCGGCCGTACCCCGATGGTCGCGGCGCGCAGCCGGGCGGCGCTGTCCCCACCGATGAAGTTCATGGTGGGGGAGCCGATGAAGCCCGCGACGAACAGGTTGGCCGGCCGGGCATACAGCTCCAGCGGACGGCCGACCTGCTCTACGATGCCGCCGCGCAGCACCACGATCTTGTCGGCCAGCGTCATGGCCTCAACCTGATCGTGGGTGACATACACCATGGTCGCGCCGAGCTGGCGATGCAGCTTGGCGATCTCGATGCGGGTGCCGGCGCGCAGCGCCGCATCAAGGTTGGACAGCGGCTCGTCGAACAGGAACAGGCTGGGCTGGCGCACGATGGCCCGGCCGATGGCGACGCGCTGGCGCTGGCCGCCCGACAATTCGGCCGGGCGGCGGTCGAGCAAGGCGTCGAGCCGCAGCAGGGCGGAGGCCGTCTCGACCCGGCGCTTGATGTCCGCTGCGGCGATGCCTTCCTGCGACAAGGCGAGGCCCATGTTCCGCGCCACCGTCAAATGCGGATACAGCGCGTAGCTTTGGAATACCATGGCGATGCCGCGCTTGGCCGGCGGCACGCTGTTCATCAGCAATCCGTCGATCCGGAGGTCGCCGGATGTTTGCTCGTCCAGCCCGGCGATCACGCGCAGCAGCGTCGATTTGCCGCAGCCAGAGGGTCCGACGAAGACCACGAACTCGCCGGCGGCCACATCGAGGTCCACGCCCTTGAGCACATCGACCACGCCGAAGCTCTTGCTGATGGCCGAAAGCGACAGCGACCCCATGCGTCCCGCCCTTAAAGGTCGATGGCGCGGCGCTCGCGCATGGATCGGTCCGCGGCGAGCACCACGGCGAGCGAGCGGACGGCGTCCTGCATGTGGCGGCCGAGATCGCGGTTTTCGCGGATCGCGTCGAGCACGAATTTCTGCTCGCGCTCGCACAGCGCCTGGTGGCCCGGCTCGTCGGCGGTGGACAGGAGTTCGTCCGGGGCGAGAAAGGCGCCGTCCGGCCCGGTGTCCGCGCGGTGCAGGCGGATGCGCGCGGTTCTTGTGTGCGTATCCACGTCCGCCGACGCCGCGCCTTCGTCCATGACGATGGAGACGGCGCCTTTCGGCCCCATCACGTCCTTCACGAAATACGCGGTTTCCGAGATCATCGGACCCCAGCCGGCCTCGTACCAGCCCACCGAGCCGTCCTCGAAGATCACCTGCAGGTGCCCGTAGTTCACCTGGGTTTCGGCGATCTCGGACGAAAGCCGCACCCCCATGCCGCGCACCTGCACGGGCCGGCTGTCGGTGATCTGCAGCATGACGTCCAGGTAGTGCACGCCGCAGTCGACGACCGGGCTGGTGCTGTCCATGAGCCGCTTGTGGATCGCCCAGGCGGCGCCGGAGGATTGCTGGTTCAGGTTCATGCGCATCACAAAAGGCGGGCCGAGCTGCCGGGCCTGGCGGATGAACTCGATCCAGCTCGGGTGGTGGCGCAGGATGTAGCCGACCACGAGCTTGCGGCCTGTTCGCCGGGCCACAGCCACCATGCGCTCGGCCTCCGTCACGGTGGGCGCGAGCGGCTTTTCCACGAAGACGTGGGCGCCGACCTCCATGGCTGCGATGGCGTAGGCCGCGTGGCTGTCCGTGTAGGTGTTCACCGACACGAGGCCGGGCCTGAGCGCGAGCCCGGTCTCGAAGTCTGAAAGGACGGGGTAGTGCCGCAGCTCGTCGGGCAGGGCGACGGGCGAGCGGTTGACCAGGCCTACGATGGCACAGCCGGGATTGCGATGGTAGGCGAGGGCATGGCTCAGGCCCATTTGTCCCAAGCCCACGACCAGGGTGCGCAAAGGAGTCATTTCACTGCCCCTGCCGTGATGCCGCGGATCAGTTGCCGGGAGAACAGGAGGTAAAGCACCAGCACCGGCAGCACGGCCAGCGTCAGCGCGGCCAGCACGGCGTTCCAGTTGGTCACGAACTGGCCGATGAACACCTGGGCGCCAAGCGTCACGGTCTTGGTCGCCTCGCCCGGCGCCACGATCAGCGGGAACCACAGGTCGTTCCAAATCGGGATCATGGTGAACACGGCGACGGTCGCGACCGCCGGGCGGACCAAGGGCAGGACTAGGCGGAAGAAGATCGTGTACTCCGACAAGCCATCGATGCGCCCGGCGTCCTTGAGGTCCTTGGACACGCCTTGCATGAACTCGCTCAGGATGAATACGGCGATGGGCAGGCCCTGCGCCGTGTAGATCAGGATCAGCGCCAGGTGCGTGTTCACCAGGTGGGTCGCCACCATCATGTTGAGGATCGCCACCGTGCCCAGCCGGATCGGCACCATGATGCCGAGCGACAGGAACAGGCCGAGCAGGCGGTTGCCGGGAAAGCGATACTCGCTGAGCGCGAAGGCCGCCATGGCACCGAACAGCAGCACCGCCGCGAGCGAGCCAACCGTGACGATCAGGCTATTGGCGAAGTAGTGCAGGAAAGCGCCCTGGCCCAGCACCGTCTTGTAGCCGACCAGGTCAAAGGTCGCCGGCCCCGGCAGGCTCAACGGTGCGCCGAAGATGGCGGCCCGCGACTTGAAGGAGTTGCCCACCACGAGCAGCACCGGCCCGAGGCACAGAGCCGCGTATAGGATCAGCACGAGGTGGACTGCCGCCCGGCTCAACGGCCACGGGCGGGCAGGGGATGCGGCGCGGCTCACAGCGCGTAGCGCCGCATCCGCGCCTGGATGCCGAACAGGTAGGCCGAGACGCCGGCTAGGATGATCAGGAACATCATCGTCGCGATGGTGGCGCCCATGTTGGGATCGCCGAGTTGCAGTTGGTTGCCGAAAAAGGTGCGGAACAGGAAGGTGCCCAGGATGTCGGTCGCGAAGTTCGGCCCGGCGTTGGCGCCGCTCACGGTGTAGATCAGGTCGAACGCGTTGAAGTTGCCGACAAAGGTGAGAATGGAGCAGATGCCGATGGTGGGCCAGATCAACGGCAGCTTGATCTTCCGGAACTGCGCGAAGCCGGTGATCCCGTCGAGTTCCGCGGCCTCGATCAGCTCATGCGGGATGGCGAGCATCGCCGCGTAGATCAGCATCATGGGAATGCCCACGTACTGCCAAACGGAGATCAGGGCGAGCGTGGTCAGCGCCGTCGCTTCCTGCCCGAGCCAGGGATGGAACCAGCCGCGCAGCCCGACGGCGCCGAGCAGCGTCGGCGCCACGCCCCAAAGCGGGCTGAGGATCAGCTTCCAGGTGAAGCCGACGATCACGAAGGACAGCATGGTGGGCAGGAAGAACGCCGTCCGGTAGAACGCCTGGCCGCGGAGCCGGGGCAGGGACAGCAGCGCCGCAAGCGCGATGCCCACCGGGTTCTGCAGCAGGATGTGAAACGCGAAGAAGTAGAAGTTATGGCGGAGCGCTGCCCAGAAGTGCTCGGACCAGCGGGGGTCGGTGAACAGCACGCGGAAGTTGTCAAGGCCGACAAAGGCCGGCACGTGCTCGATGCTGCGGAACAAGGACAGCCGCAGCGTGTCAGCCAGCGGCACGATCATCAGCGCGGTATAGACCAGCAGGGCCGGCGCCAGGAACACGGCGATGTGCCAGCGCCGGGCACGGGCCGGGCCGGCGACGTCCCGCGCCGCCGGCAGCAGGGGCGCATCGGCCGCGAGTTTCTCGATCTGGTCCATGGCGGACCTCGCCCGTGTGCAGGTGAAACGGCTATTTCGCCGGCTTGTACCAGCTATCGAGGCCCTTCTGCAGCTTCTGCGCCGCCTGCTCCGGCGTTTCGGTGCCGTTGATCACGTTGGCCGACGCGACCCAGACCTCGTTCTCCAAATTGGGGGTGCCGCGCGACAGCATCTGGTAAGTCGAGCGCATGGTTGATTTGCAATCCTTGCGGAACGCCAGGAACTGTTGGGCCAGCGGGTCCGTGACCGGCGCCGATTGGGTCTGCATGGAGTAGAAGCCCGGCAGCGAGTCCGAATAAACCTTGGCGAACTCCGGCGACGCCACCCACGCCAGGAAGACCCGGGCAGCGTCGGCGTTCTTGCTTCGGGCATTCATGCCGAAGGCGATGTCGGGGTGGTCGGACACGTAGCACGGGTCGCCCGCCTTCGGCACGGGCGGCGGGAATACGCCCAGCTTGAACTGCGCTTCCTTCTCAAATTGCGCGATCTCCCAGGAGCCGGCCGGGTAGATAGCGGCGCGGCCCAGGGTGAACAGGTTCTGGCTGTCGGGGTAGGACTGCGCCTGGTAGCCCTCGCCGAGGTAGGGACCCCACTTGGCGAGTTCCCGGAGCGGCGCGACCCAGGCCGGATCGGTCAGCTTCTCCCGGCCCTCGATCAGCGCCTTGCGGCCGTCCTCGCCGTGCCAGTAGTTGGGGCCGATGTTCTGGTAGCCCATGGTGGCCGCTTCCCATTGGTCGGGGGTGCCCATGGCGAGCGGCACGTAGGTGCCGTCCTTCTTGATCTTGTCGAGGTCGGTAAAAAACTCATCGGCCGTCTTGGGCGACTGCTTGATGCCCACCTTGGCGAAGGCGTCCCCGTTGTAGATAAAGCCGTGCAGCACCGCGGCGGCGGGCACGCAATAGGTGGTTTTGCCGTCGTCGGTGGACCAACCTGCGCGGGCGACCGCGGTGAAATTGTCCATGCCTGGAACAGCGTTCACACTGGTCAACTGGTTCTTCTTGAACAGCTCCAAGGAAGCGTCGAAGGGGCGGCAGGCGATGATGTCGCCCGCGGTGCCGGCATCGAGCTTGGAGTTCAGCGCGGCGTTGTACTCCTTGGGCGCCGTGGGCTGGAAGTTGAGCTTGATGCCGGGGTGGCCCTTCTCGAAGGCTGGGATGATCTTCTCCTGCCAGGTCGGCAGGTCGTCGTTGCGCCAGCTTTCAATGGTCAGCGTCGTGTCCGCAGCAAGGGCCGGGGCTGCCATGGCAAGGGCCGCCGCGCCGGACAGGACCCAGGCGGCGGCGGTTCTGGTCATCATCCTCATTCTGCGTTCTCCGTCGCGGCGGCAGGTGCGCGATGCAAATAAACTGGAGCGCGTCGGGCAAGCCGACGGGATTGAGCCGAGAGTGCCATGGCGCTTCGCCTTGCGCCAGCAGCGGAATCTCACCGCTTGCGCTTTGCCGGCAGGGTGCCGAAGCGGCTATGGTCTCGCGGCGGACCGCAACGGAGGTCGAGCGATGCCGGACGGAGCTGTAACCCACATGGCTGCCGAACTTCGCGAAACGCCGGATGCGGTTGCGCGGCTCGTTGCGCTGGAAGCGGGCACCCTGCGAGGCCTCGGCACCCGGTTGCGGACGCTGGACCCGGCCGTGGTCGTCACCTGCGCACGCGGATCGTCGGACAACGCGACGGCCTATTTCAAGTACCTGACCGAAATCCTCTTGGGCGTGCCCGTGGCCTCGATCGGTCCATCAGTCGCTTCGCTGTACAAGGCGCCATTGCGGCTCAAGGGTGCCGTGGTGGTGTCCGTTTCGCAGTCCGGTCAAAGCCCGGACATCATCGCGTTGCAGGCCGCGGCGCGGGAAGCCGGGGCGTTCTCGGTCGCGGTGGTCAACCAAGACGACTCTCCGCTCGCGAAAACGGCAGACGCGGTTATCCCGCTGCATGCCGGTCGGGAAGCCAGCATTGCCGCAACCAAAAGCTGCATCGCTTCCGCCGCGGCCCTCGCGGCGCTTGTCGCGGAGTGGCGAAACGACGCGGCGCTGCGAGGGGCCGTTGCGCGCCTGCCGGACGCGCTGGCGGCAACGCTGGGCCACGGCTGGGACGCAGCCCTGCCGGCGTTCGGGGCGGCGCAGTCCGCCTACGTGCTGGGCCGCGGACCCGCCTTGCCGGTCGCGGCGGAAGCGGCGCTCAAGCTTAAGGAAACCTGCGTGCTGCATGCCGAAGCGTTCTCCGGCGCCGAGGTCATGCATGGGCCGTTGCAGCTTCTAGAACCCGGCTTCCCGGTGATCGCATTCCGCCAGGCCGACCCGTCCCGGGACGCGATGGCGGACAGCATTGGCCGGCTGCGGGCCTTGGGCGGCCGGGTGTTCGAGGTGTCGGCCGACGGCGCGGGCCACGCCGATCACCTGGGCACCGCCGCGGCGGGCCACCCGGCGCTCGATCCGCTCGTCATGCTGCTTTCCTTCTACGCTTTCGCCGAGTCGCTGTCCCGGGCGCGCGGGCATGACCCGGACCGGCCGTCCCATCTGCGCAAGGTGACGGAAACCGTTTGATGGCGCTTCAGGCCCTTTGCGGCGCGCGCATCTTCACCGGCGAGCAGTTCCTCCACAGCCACGCGGTCCTGGTTGAGGGGGCCCGCATCCTCGATGTGCGGCCGGCGGCCGACGTGCCATTCGGGTGTACCCGGCATGACTTCCCCGGCGGCACCCTGGCGCCCGGCTTCATCGACGCCCAGGTGAACGGCGGCGGCGGGGTGCTGTTCAACGAGGCCCGGACCGCCGGGGGGGTAGCCGCCATCGCCGCGGCGCATGCGCGCTTTGGCACCACCGGCCTGCTGCCGACCTTCATCACCGACCGCGGGGACCGCCGGGCGGAGGCGGTGGCGGCGGTCCGGGACGCGGTTGCGGCGGGGGCGCCGGGCGTCCTGGGCATCCACCTTGAAGGCCCGTTCCTGGCGCCGGCGCGCAAGGGGGCGCATGACCTCGGCCTGATCCGCCCGATGACGGATGTGGACGTTGATGCGCTGCTCGGAACCGGCCTCCGCACCGTGCTGCTCACGGTCGCGGCCGAAGCGGTCTCGCCGGCGCAGATCAGGCGGCTGGCGGAAGGCGGCGTCATCGTCAGCCTTGGACACAGCGATACGCCTTATGAGGCCGTGGCGGCCGCTGCCGATGCCGGGGCGCGGGGCGTCACCCACCTGTTCAACGCCATGTCGCAGCTTGGGCACCGCGCGCCCGGCCTGGTCGGCGCCACGCTGGACCACGGCGGGCTGTGGGCCGGGCTGATCGCCGACGGCCACCACGTCCACCCGGCGGCGCTGCGCGTCGCGCTGCGGGCCAAGCAGGGGCCGGCGCGGCTGTTTCTGGTCAGCGACGCGATGCCGCCGGCCGGGTCAACGGACGACAGCTTCACGCTCAATGGGCGGACGGTGACCCGGCGCGGCGGCCGGCTGACGCTGGCGGACGGGACGCTGGCGGGGTCGGACCTCACGATGGACCGGGCGGTCCGCTTCGCCGTCGGGCACCTGCGCCAGCCGCTTGCGGAGGCGCTGCGGATGGCAAGCTTTTACCCGGCGCAGTTCCTGCGGCTCGATGCGGACCGGGGCCGGATTGCGCCGGGGTTCTCGGCGGACATTGTGCTCCTGGACGGCGACCTGTCGGTCCGGGCGGCGTGGATCGCCGGCGTCCTCACGCCGGGATTCTCGCATCCGCTTCCAGCAGTTCAGGCCCCATGAACAAGGAACTGCGGTCAAGCCGGGTGTGGAGGGCGAACCGCTCGGGCGTGAGCGGCCCGGGCCGCCCGATGAGGTAGCCCTGGACCTCGTCGCAGCAATACGCCTGCAGGATCTCAAGCTGCGTCTGATGCGCGACGCCCTCGGCGCAGACCGTCATGTCCAGCCCGGCGCCCAGTTGCAGCACCGCGCGGGTGATCGCCTCGGTGCGCCGGCAGGTGCCCAGGTTCTCGATGAACAGACGGTCAAGCTTCAGCCTGTCGAACGGGATGGTCCGCAGGTAGCTCATCGACGAGTAGCCGGTGCCGAAATCGTCCAGCGAAAGGCCGACGCCCACCGCCTTGAGTTGCGCAAGCTCCCGCTGGGCATTGCCTGCGTTGTCGATGAACACGCGCTCCGTGACCTCGATCTCCAGCCGGCTGGGGCTAAGCCCGGTTTCGTGCAGCGCGGCCTCCACGGCATACGACAGGTCCTCGCCCTCGAACCAATAGGCGGACACGTTGACTGCGGCGCGAAACGGCTGCGTCCAGCGCTGCGCCTCGGCGCAGGCCGCGCGGAGCACCCAGGTGTCGAGCTGCTTGTGCAGGCCAAGTGCTTCCGCGATCGGCACAAAGGTGCCGGGCGACACCTTGCCGCACCCCGGGCGATCCCACCGGACCAGGGCCTCGAATCGCTGGAGCACGCCGGTCAGGCAATTGACGATGGGCTGCCAATGCAGATGGAGCTGCCCGGCATCCAACGCTTCACGCAGGTCGCGCTCCAGCTCGCGTCGGTTGGCTGAAACGCGATCCTCGGGCAGCAACGGCAGGCTGGTCGGCGCGTCGTCGTCGGTGCTCGGCTCGGCACTTGCCGCGCGGCGGTCCGCTCCATCGTCCTCCGCGGCGATCTGCCTTTCCGCGCCCTTTCCGGGGCGTGAGACGTTCAGGCTGAGGCTCGAACCATGCGGCATTGTTGATCCCTACCGTCTGCGAAACGCTGGATGCGGCTCTGGGTGCCGTCCGTTGGGCATTATGCCCTAAGTGTGCGCTAAACCGCATAAATCAAACCGCAGATTCGTACTCTTTTGCGGGTGGCGACACCCAATCGTCAGAACTTTTGGTTGATCTGTCCGAGCAAATTCCCTCGAACCAGCCCGCGTCGGCGCGATGCATGTTGCTGGCGCTTAGTGCTTCGATCCCAAGAGTTATGGCGTGAACTCCCATGTTGCTGCAGTTGCCAACAAGGCGGTCGGACGCAACGTTTCGCTTCAATCCAGGGCAAGCACTGGGCAGTGCTAGCAATCCCCGTCGCGATGCGCCGTTGCGCTGCATTTCAAAAGAACAGCATCTAATCATTCAATTCACCTGATTGAAGTATCCGTTCAGCAAATTGGACCT
>CALMVT010000606.1:0-5068 GCA_937873175.1 uncultured Acetobacteraceae bacterium
CGCTCGTGGTCAACAAGCTGCGGGGCGGCTTGAAGGTCGCGGCCGTCAAGGCGCCAGGCTTCGGCGACCGGCGCAAGGCGATGCTGGAAGACATCGCCGTGCTGACCGGCGGCCAGGTGATCTCGGAAGACCTCGGCATCAAGCTGGAAAGCGTCACGCTCGACATGCTGGGCCAGACCAAGCGGGTGCTGATCGAGAAGGAGAACACCACGGTGATCGAGGGCGCGGGCGCGTCCGACCAGATCAAGGGCCGGGTCGAGCAGATCCGCGCGCAGATCGAGGAAACCACCAGCGACTACGACCGGGAGAAGCTGCAGGAGCGCCTGGCCAAGCTCGCCGGCGGCGTCGCGGTGATCCGCGTCGGCGGCGGCACGGAGGTCGAGGTCAAGGAGCGCAAGGACCGGGTGGACGACGCGCTGCATGCGACCCGTGCGGCCGTGGAAGAGGGCATCGTGCCCGGCGGCGGCGTGGCGCTCGCCCGCGCCAGCCTGATCCTGGCACAGCTCAACGTCGAGAACGAGGACCAGAAGTTCGGCATCGAGATCGTGCGCAAGGCGGTGCAGGCGCCGCTGCGGCAGATCGCGGAGAACGCCGGCGAGGACGGCGCGGTGATCGGCGGCAAGGTGCTGGACAGCAGCGACTACGCTTACGGCTTCGACGCGCAGACTGGCGCCTACAAGGACCTGGTCGCGGCCGGCATCATCGACCCCACCAAAGTCGTGCGCGTCGCGTTGCAGAACGCGGCCTCGGTCGCAGGCCTGCTGATCACCACGGAGGCCATGGTGACGGAGCGCCCGGAGAAGCGCGCTCAGTCGCTGCCGCAGCAGGGCGGCGGCATGGGCGACATGGACTACTAAGCACCACCGCACGGCATGGAGCGCCGCCGCCCGGGCAGCCGGGCGGCGTCTCCATTTCGCCCTACCCAAGCGCCCCAAGCTCTGGCAATGGTTGCGCTGGGGAGGGCGGAATGGGCGAATTCCTTGGCCAGATCCTGGGACCGCTGGCCCAGTTGCTGGGCGTGGCTCAGGGCGCTGCGGGCGGCGGCTTGCCTGCGCTGCTGGCGCAGTTGGAAAATGCCGGGCTGGCGGAGCGGGTCGGCTCCTGGGCCGCCCAAGGCGAGCAGTTGCCGATCACCGCCGAAGAACTGGCGACCGTGCTGACGCCGGAGCAGCTCAACCACCTGGCCGAGCAAGCGGGCACTACGCCCGACGTGTTGCTGGAACGTTTGGCGGAGGAACTACCGCAGGCCGCGGTCGCCCATTCCCAGCGCGTGCAGGCCCTGCCGCCGGACGGGCAGTGACCCAGGGCCTGGTGATCGTGACGGGCGGCAGCCGCGGCATCGGCGCCGCGATCTGCCGCCGGCTGGCGCGGGACGGCTACGCCGTCGCGGTGAACTACGCTGCCCGCCCCGAAGCGGCGGCAAGCGTGGTGCAGGATATCGCCGCGGCTGGCGGCCAGGCCGCCGCATTCGCGGGCGACGTGTCCCGCGAAGCGGACGTGGAGGCCCTGTTCGCCGCGGCGCAGGACCGCTTCGGCCGCCTTGCCGGCCTGGTCAACAGCGCCGGCATCACCGGCGGCATGGCGCGGCTGGATGAGCTGACGCTCGACGTGCTGAACCGCACGCTGGCGGTGAACGTGGTCGGCACGGTTCTGGCGTCACGCGCGGCGGTCCGCGCCATGTCTACCCGGCACGGCGGCGCGGGCGGCACCATCATCAACCTGTCCTCCACCGCGGCCCGGCTGGGCGCGGCCGGCGAGTACGTGCACTACGCCGCCTCCAAGGGCGCCATCGACAGCTTCACCACCGGCCTTGGGCGCGAGGTCGCCGGCGAGGGCATCCAGGTAAACGCGGTGGCGCCCGGGCTGATCAACACGGACATGAACTCGGGCGAACGCCAAACGCGCGTAGCGCCCACCGTGCCGGTGAAGCGCATCGGCCTGGCGAGCGAGATCGCGGAGGCCGTCGCCTGGCTGTTCTCGCCGGGCGCATCCTACGTGGTGGGGACGGTGCTGACAGTGTCCGGCGGGCGGTAGCGCGCCGGGTCACCCGAAGGTCACAGCGGCCGGCCGGCCGGCCCGTCATGAAGGCCGGCCGCGGCGTCAGGCCACCCCGGCGTCCCGGCCCGGCAGGATGCGCCCCACCACCCCGTCCCGCTTGATGAACGCATGATACAGCGCGCCCGCGATGTGCAGGGCAATCAACGCCAGCAGCATGACCGCGATCACGGGATGCACGGTCTGCATGGCCTTGCCGAACGGGTCGTCCTTGGGCACCAGCATCGGCAGCGGGATCAACCCGGCCAGCTTCACCTGGGCGCCATGCGCCGACGCCGCGAACCAGCCCAGCACCGGCAGCACGATGAACCCGGCATAGAACGTCCAATGCGTCACGCGGGACAGCAGCCGCACGCCCGGCGACAGGTCCACGGGCGGCGGCGGCGGCGTGTGCGTGAGCCGCCACAGGAGCCGCGCCAGCATGACGACGCACACGGACGACCCCATGGCGAAGTGCCAGTTGGCCAGCGCCTCCTCCGCCGATTTCGGCAAAAAGGACGCGAGCAGCAGCGCCACGGAATACTGCACGACCAGCATGGCGACCACCAGCCAATGAAACGCCCGGGCAACGCCGTCGTAGCGCCATCCGTCTGCTGTTTGTCCGGTTAACCCCGCAGCCGACATATGAACCCTCCCGCTTTCTCAGCTTTATCTAGGCTTATCGCCCGCCAGGGTAATCCGGTGCATCAGGCGGCGGAAACCATGATAATCGTTCACCGGATTGTGCTGCGCCGCCCGGTTGTCCCAGAACGCGACCGAGTTCGGTTCCCACCGGAAGCGGCAGGTGAACTCCGGCCTGACCTGGTGCGCAAACAGGTGGTGCAGCAGCGGCGCGCTTTCCTCCTCGGTCCAGCCGGCGAAGCGGGCGGTGTGGGCAACGTTCACGTACAAGGCCCGGCGCCCGGTTTCGGGATGGGTGCGGACCGCCGGGTGCTCCGCCGCATAGTCGAGGGCCGCGGCGCCGCTGTTCTTCACCCGGTCCTCCCGCGTGCGCGTCACGTCCGCCTTGGCCGAAGTGTTGACCCCGTGCAACCCCGAAAGGGTGCGCTGCAAGCCTTCCGACAGTGCCTCGAACGCCAGGTACTGGTTGGCGAACAGCGTGTCCCCGCCATAGGGCGGCAGCTCCCGCGCCAGCAGCAGGCTGCCCATCGGCGGCTCCTCCAGATAGGAGGTGTCGCTGTGCCATATGCCGCCGAAGTTGCTGCGCTCCTCCTCGCGCTTCAGCACCTCAATAATTTCGGGAAAGCCCGGGAGGCCGCGGACAAAGGGATACTCGACCGGCGTGCCGAACCGCCCGGCGAAGGCGCGGAACATGGCGGGCGTCAGGTCCTGGCCGCGGAAGAACACGACCAGATGGTCCAGCAGCGCCCGGCGGATCGCGCCAACCGTTTGCTCGTCGAGCGGGGCGGACAGGTCCACCCCTCGGATCTCGGCCCCCAGCGCGCCGGCGATCGGCTGAATTTCCATGCGTGGCGTCCTCCCGTTCGGCAGCGTAGCATGACCCGGCAAACCCGCCAGCCGAGCGGGACACGATATGGAGGATGCCATGCCCATCCCGCTGACCCGGCGCGCTGCGCTTGCAAGCGCGTTCGGCGCCCTGCCCGCGCTCGCCATGCCCGGGCTGATCGGCCGCGCGGAGGCGGCGCCCCGGCTGCTCCGCATCTCGCACCAGTTCCCCGCCAGTTCCGGCGATGCCGGCGACTTCCGCGACCGCATGTGCCGCCGCTTCGCGAGCCTGGTCGGCAGCCGCACCGAGGGCGAGCTGCAGTTCGAAATCTACCCGAATGCTTCCCTGGCCAAGACCTTCGCGCAGATCAGCGGGCTGCGGAAGGGCGCGCTCGACATCGCCCTCGTGCCGCTCACCTATGCGGGCGGCGAGATCCACGAAATGAACATCACCTTCATGCCGGCGCTGGTGACCAGCTACGCCCAGGGCTACAACTGGCGCACCGCCCCGGTCGGCCGCGAGCTGACCGGCCTGTTGGAGCAGCGCGGCATCGTGCTGGTGAGCTGGATGTGGCAGTCGGGCGGCATGGCGTCGCGCACCCAGCCGCTGATCGAGCCGGCCGACGCCCGCGGCATGAAGATCCGCGGCGGCTCGCGCGAGATGGACGAGATGTTCAAGGCGGCCGGCGCGTCCGTGTCCTCCATGCCGTCGAACGAGGTGTATGTCGGCATGTCTACCGGCGTGATGGACGCCGCCTGCACGAGTTCCAGCAGCTTCCTGTCGTTCAAGCTGCAGGAAACGTCCAAGCACCTGACGACGCCGGGCCGCCGCAGCTTCTTCTTCATCCTGGAGCCGATCCTGGTGTCCAAGGCCGTGTGGGACACGCTGACCCGGCCGCAGCAGGAGACGATGCTGGCGGTGGGCGAGGAGATGGTGCCGTTCAACCTGGCCGGCGCGCAGTCGGACGACGCCGAGATGGCGCGCGTCTTCGCGGCGGCCGGTGTCGCCGTGCACCCGATGCAGGACGCGACGGTGGACCGCTGGCAGGCGGTCGCCCGCGCCTCCGCGTGGAAGCAGTACACGGAGAAGACGCCGCTCGCGGCCCGGATGCTGAAGCTGGCGGAGGAGGTGCCGGGCTAAAGGTTCAAGCCGGCAAGAGGCGCAGCTTCAGGCTGGCCAGGCCGCGCAGGGTGTTGTTGCAGCGCCGCACCGGCGGGCCGGCCAGCTCGATCGCGCGGGCTTGTTGCGCCAGCGCCGTCAGCACGCACTCGCCTTCCAGCCGGGCCAGCAGCATGCCGACGCAGGCGTGGATGCCGACGCCCCAGCCGACGTGCCCGACGACCGGCCGGCGGATTTCGTAATCGTCCGGCCGTTCCCAGCGCCCCGGGTCGCGGTTGGCGGCGCCCATGAACATCAGCACCTTGCGCCCTTCGTCCAGCATGGCGCCGCCAAGCTCGACCGGCCGGGTCGTGGTGCGGAAAAAGGTCTGCACCGGCGTTTCAAACCGCACCGCTTCCTCGAAGGCGCTGCGGGCCAGGGACGGGTCGGCGCGCAGCGCCTGAAACT
>CALMVT010000606.1:5168-29423 GCA_937873175.1 uncultured Acetobacteraceae bacterium
CCCCGACAGCACGCGCCCCAGCACGCGGCGCGCCCGCCCATGCTGGGGCGGGTCGGTTTCCAGCACTAGGCTCGGCAGCCGCCACGGCTTCTCCCGCCGGAAGTCGGCGAGGCCCACCCCGGCGGCCGAGGAGAACGCCTGCCAATTCCCCAGCACCGCCCGGACCTCCGCGTGGCGCCCCACCGCATACACGCCGTATTGCCGCAACCACGCGACCGGGCCGGCGTCGCGCAACCGAACATGGCGGGGGAACGGGTCTTCGAGAAACGCGCGGGAGAACGGGTCGAAGTCGAGTTCCGGCACCTGGGCCGCATCGGTGATGCCCTCCATTCCGCAGTCCCTCCCCTATGCGCGCCCTGCCCTACGGCCCGGCGTCCCGCACCCGCTCCAGGGCCGCCCAGTCGAACGTGATCCCGTGGCCCGGCCGATCCGGGGCGACCGCGCATCCATCCTCGATCCGTAGCGGCTCGGCCACGAAGCGGTCCAGGCCGAAGCCGTGCGCTTCCAGATAGGACCGGTTGGGAAGCGCGGCCAGCAGGTGCACGGTGACGTCATGCGCCCCGTGCGAGGTGACGGGCAGGTTGTGCGCTTCCGCCAGGTGCGCGATTTTAATGAACGGGGTGATGCCGCCGCAATTGGTCACGTCCGGCTCCGGAAAGGTCACGCCGCCCGCCGCGATCAGCCGGGCGAACTCCCACAGCGTGCGCAGGTTCTCGCCGGACGCGATTGGCACGCCGCCCTGGGCCACGACGCGGGCCTGGCCGGGCATGTCGTCGGGCGCCACCGGCTCCTCCAGCCAGGTCAGGTCATACGGTTGAAAGGCGCGGGCGGCGCGGATTGCCTCGTCGGCGCTCCATTTCATGTTGGCGTCGGCCATCAGCGGAAAGCTGTCGCCCAGGTGCTCCCGCATGGCCCGCACCCGCTCCACGTCCTCGGTCAAGCGCGGGCGCCCGACCTTCATTTTGATGGCACGGAAGCCGCGGGACAGGTTGTCGTCGGTTTGCCGCAGCAGCGCGTCGAGCGGCAGGTCGAGGTCGATGCCCCCGGCATAGCAGGGCACGCGCGGGTCGAAGCCGCCGAGCAAGCGCCAAAGCGGCTCGCCCAGCCGCCGCGCTTTCAGGTCCCACAGCGCCATGTCGAGCGCCGACTGCGCCAGCACCGCCGGGCCGCCACGCCCGCCGTAGTGCTGGCCCCACCAGATGCGGTGCCAAAGGAACTCGATGCGGTCGGCGTCCTGGCCCACGACCTGCTCCGGCACGTCGCGCCGCAGAATGGCGTCGATGGCGGCGCCGTTCCGGCCGCAGGTGAAGGTGTAGCCGGTGCCCTCCGCCCCGTCCGCGTCGCGCAGGCGCACCGTGTTCAGCTCAAAGGCCAGCATGGCGCCGTGGGTGCTGTCGCTGAGCGGGACCGGCAGCGGAATGCGGTAGTAGCCGGGTTCAAGCGCGGCGATGGCGGGCATGGCGGGATCTCCTGCGAGGGGGCAAAAACGGCGCGGCATGCAAAATCGTATCAGTCAGGCCAAAAAAAATGGCGTTGTGGGCGGCGCAAGGGATACGTATCTTTCAATCCAAGAATGACCGGCCCGGCGGTGTCCCCGTGACGGCACGGCAGAAAGGGATGAGGATGCGCCGACCAAGCCGCCGCTGCCAACCCAAGCCTGCGCTCCGCGCCAACCGCTAACGGTCGCCATGGCCGTTTTCTGCGACCGGGGACGGGTGCCCGGACCTGACCTGGAATTGGTCGAGGTGCCGCGCAACGGGTCGTTCAAGGTTTGGTCGCACGGCTACCCGTTCCGCACCGTCCGCTGGCATTTCCACCCGGAATGCGAGATCCACCTGATCACCGCGACCACCGGCCGCGCCTTCGTGGGCGACCATATCGGCACGTTCCAGCCGGGCAACCTCGTGCTGACCGGGCCGAACCTGCCGCACAACTGGATCAGCGACATTCCCCAGGGAACCACGGTCAGCCAGCGCTGCCTGGTGCTGCAGTTCACGGCGGAGTTCGCGTCCGGCGTTTCGGCGCTGTTTCCCGAGATGGCGTTCCTTAAAACCCTGCTGGGCGAGGCCGCCCGCGGCGTCGAGTTCGCCCCCGGAACCGGCGCCGCCGCCCGCCCGATCATAGACGAGCTGCTCACCGCCGCCGGCGGCCGGCGGTTGGAGCTGCTGTTCGCGCTGCTCGGCCTGCTGCAGGCGGACGGTCGGCGCCGCCCGTTGGCCAGCACGGGATACCGCGCGGTCCCGGCGGAAACAATGAACCAGCCGCTCAACCACGTGCTGGCGCACATCAGCCGCAACCTCGGCCACGACCTGCGCGAAGCGGACCTTGCGGCGCTCAGCGGCTACAGCCCCAGCGCGTTCTGCCGGGCGTTCCAGCGCCACACCGGGATGACGTTCGTGTCCTACGTCAACGGTTTGCGCATCAGCCGGGCGTGCGAGCTGCTGATCGGCAGCCAGCGCCGCATCATCGACATCTGCTTCGAGGTCGGCTTCAGCAACCTGTCCAACTTCAACCGCCAGTTCCTGGCGCAGAAGGCGATGCCGCCCTCGGCCTTCCGGAACCACCACCGCAGCCAGGCGGCAATCGGGGCCGCGGCGCTATGACCCGCAACCCTTGGATGTGAGCGCCGGAATGAGCCAGAGCAGCCGCCTAAGCCCCATCGCCAACCCGCTTCAGGCGGCCGCGTGATGCCGTATGTCCTGGGCGTCGATATCGGCACGCAGAGCACCAAGGCGCTGCTGATCGACGCCGGCTCCGGCCGCATCGCGGCGCAGCATTCCCAGGGCTACCAGCCCGACACGCCCCGGCCGCTGTGGGCGGAGCAGCACGCTTCGGTGTGGCTCGACGCTGTGGCCGCCTGCATCGCCGGCTGCATGCAGCGCGCCGCGATCCCGCCGGGCGAGGTCGCGGCGCTGTGCGTCAGCAGCCTGTATGGCGGTTCCGGCATCCCGGTCGATGAGGCGATGCAGCCGCTGCACCCTTGCCTGATCTGGATGGACCGCCGGGCGGAGGAAGAGGTGGCGTGGGTGCGCGCCACGATCGACCAGGACCGGCTGTTCGACATCACCGGCAACGGCGTGGACAGCTACTACGGCTATACCAAGATGCTGTGGCTGAAACGGCACCGCCCCGAGGTTTGGGCGCGCACGCGCCACCTGCTGCCGCCCAACGCCTATGTCGCGCACGCGCTGACCGGGGAACTGGCGGTGGACCATTCCTCCGCCGGCAACATCGGCGGCGTGTATGACATGCGCGCCCGCGCGTGGTCAGGGGAGATGCTGGACCTGCTCGGCATCCCGCGGGCGATGATGCCGGACCGGCTGGTGGAGTCCAGCGCCCCCGTCGGCGCGCTGCGGGCCGAGTGGGCCGGGCGCCTCGGCCTGCAAGCCGGCACGCCGGTGGTCGCAGGGGGCGTGGACGCCGCGGTGGCGACGCTTGCCGCAGGCGCCACCCGGCAAGGCCAGCACGTCGCGATGATTGGCACCAGCATGTGCTGGGGCAACATCGCCAGGACCGTCGACGCGCGGCATGGCCTGATCGCCATGCCGCACGTGTTCAACGGGCTGCAGGACCTGTACGTGTTCGGCGGCGCGATCACCGCGGGCGCGTCGGTGTCCTGGTTCCAGGAGCAGCTCGGCGCGGCGCTGCCGCTGTCAACGCTCGATGCGGAGGCAGGCGGCATTGGCGCCGGATCGGACGGGGTGGTGTTCCTGCCCTATCTCATGGGGGAGCGCAGCCCGGTATGGGACGGGCAGGCCAGCGGCGCCTTCGTGGGCCTCAGCCTGTTTCACACCCGCGCCCACCTGTATCGCGCGGTGCTGGAAGGCGTGACCTACGCGCTGCGCCACAACATCGAGGCCGGGCGGCGCAACCTGCAGACGCTGGATGACATGCTGATCGCCGTGGGCGGCGCGGCGCATTCCGACCTGTGGATGCAGGTCGCCGCCGACATCACCGGCTACCCCGTCCAGACCATCGCAGAGAATGTGGAGGCGCCGTTGGGCGCGGCCCTGCTCGCCGGCCTCGGCGTCGGCCTTGTCACGCCCGAGCAGGCCGCGGGCGGATGGGTCAACCTCGTCCCCCGTGCGGAGCCGAACCCGGCGGCCAAGGAGACCTATGACCGCCTGTTCGGCGTTTACACCGACCTGTACCCGGCGTTGAAGGACACCATGCACCGCCTGCGGGCGTGAAGGGTCAGTGCACCGCCGGGCGCAGGCTTCCCTTGGCATACAGCTCGCCCATCCGGTCGAGCGGCATCGGCTTGATGCGGCCCGCGTGCCCGGCGCAGCCGAACGCCTCGAACCGTTCCTTGCATAGCTCCCGCGTGGCCGTCACGGCGGCGGCGAAGAACTTGCGCGGGTCGAACTCGTCGGGCTTCTGCGCCATCAGCCGGCGCATCGCCCCGGTCATCACCAGGCGCACATCGGTATCTATGTTCACCTTGCGCACGCCATGCCGGATGCCTTCCTGGATTTCCGCCACCGGCACGCCGTAGGTTTCCTTGATGTGCCCGCCATGCTCGCGGATCACATCAAGCCATTCCTGCGGCACGGAAGAGGAGCCGTGCATTACGAGATGCGTGTCCGGGATGCGGGAGTGGATTTCCTTGATGCGCCCGATGGCCAGAATGTCGCCGGTCGGTTTGCGCGAGAACTTGTAGGCGCCATGGCTGGTGCCGATGGCGATGGCCAGCGCGTCCACCCCGGTGTCCTGCACGAACTCCGCCGCCTGCTCCGGGTCGGTCAGCAATTGGTCATGCGACATCTTGCCCTCGGCACCGGAGCCGTCTTCCTCGCCCGCTTCGCCCGTTTCCAGAGACCCGAGCACGCCCAGCTCGCCCTCCACGGACACGCCGACCGCGTGGGCCATCTCCACCACGCGCTGCGTCGTCTGCACGTTGTAGGCGTAGTCGGCGGGCGTCTTCATGTCCTCGTGCAGCGAGCCGTCCATCATCACGCTGGTGAAGCCGGAGCGGATGGAGCGTTGGCACACCGCCGGGCTGGCGCCGTGGTCCTGGTGCATGACGACCGGGATGTGCGGCCAGGTTTCGACCGCGGCCTCGATCAGATGGCGCAGGAACGGTTCGCCCGCATACTTCCGGGCGCCGGCCGAGCCTTGCAGGATCACCGGGCTGTCGCATTCGTGCGCCGCGCCCATGATGGCCTGCACCTGCTCCATGTTGTTCACGTTGAAGGCGGGGATGCCGTATCCGTGCTCCGCCGCATGGTCCAGCAACTGCCGCATCGAAACGAGCGCCACGTTTGTTCTCCCTGTTGTTGCCGTTCTACAGCCGCTTTTTGCGGTCCATGAGCTGCAGGATCATCGGCGTGAAGATCAACTGCATCGCCAGCGGCATCTTGCCGCCGGGGCAGACGATGGTGTTGGCGCGCGACATGAAGCTGTCGTGCAGCATCGACAGCAGGTAGGGCATGTCGATGCCCTTGGGGTTGCGGAAGCGGATCACCAGCATGCTCTCGTCGGCGTTCGGCACGTCGCGGGCGATGAACGGGTTGGAGGTGTCCACCGTCGGCACGCGCTGGAAGTTCACGTGGGTTTCCGAGAACTGCGGGCAGATGTAGTTCACGTAGTCCGGCATCCGGCGCAGGATGGTGTCGACCACCGCCTCGTGCGTGTAGCCGCGGGCCTTCTTGTCGCGGTGCAGCTTCTGGATCCACTCGACGTTGATGGTCGGCACCACGCCGATCAGCAGATCCGCGTGTTGAGCAATGTTGACCTCGGGGGTCACGACCCCGCCATGCAACCCCTCGTAGAACAAGAGATCGGTGCCGGGCGGAACGTCCTCCCAGGCCGTGAAGGTCCCCGGCGCCTGGCCGAAGGGCGCGGCTTCCTCGTCATTGTGCAGATACTTGCGCGCCCGGCCGGAGCCGGTTGCGCCGTAGGTACGGAACAGCGCTTCCAGCTCGTCGAACAAGTTGGCTTCCGGGCCGAAATGGCTGAGGTTGCGCCCCTCCGCCGAGGCCTGCGCCAGCAGCTCCCGCATCGCCAGGCGGTCGTAGCGGTGGAACGAGTCGCCCTCGACGATGGCGGCCTTGACGCCTTCGCGCCGGAAGATCTGCTCAAAAGTGGTGGTGACGGTCGTGGTGCCGGCGCCGGAGGAGCCGGTGATGGCGACAACCGGATGCTTCTGCGACATGGGTGCGCTCTCCGGTCAGGCGGTGCGGAACAGGCTGCGGGCGTTGAACAGCGGCGTCTTGAACGGCTGATCCGCGCCCGCGTCGTAGTCGGCGTGGTAGCGCACCAGCCGTTCGACCTCGCCGCGCGAGCCGAGGATCACCGGCACGCGCTGATGGATCGCTTCGGGCGTCACTTCCAGGATGCGACCGCGCCCGGTTGACGCGGCGCCGCCGGCCTGCTCCACGACCATCGCCATCGGGTTCGCCTCGTACATCAGGCGGAGCCGGCCCGGCTTGCTCGGGTCCTTGGAGTCCCGCGGATACATGAACAGCCCGCCGCGGATCAGGATGCGGTGCACCTCCGCCACCATGGAGGCGATCCAGCGCATGTTGAAATCGACGCCGCGCACGCCGGATGCGCCTTCCACGCATTCATCGACGTATCGACGCACCGGCGGCTCCCAAAAGCGCTCGTTGGACACGTTGACCGCGAACTCGTGGCTGTCGGGCGGGATGGCCATGCCGGGGTGGGTCAGGGTGAAGGCGCCGATCTCCGGGTCCAGCGTGAAGCCGTGTACCCCGGCGCCCAACGTCAGCACCAGCATCGCCGTCGGCCCGTAGATCGCGTAGCCCGCCGCGACCTGCGCCGTGCCGGGCTGCAGGAAATGCTCCAGCGTCGGCTCCGTGACGCCCCCGGGGCAGCGCAGCACGGAGAAGATGGTGCCGACCGGCATGTTCACGTCGATGTTGGAGGAGCCGTCCAGGGGATCGAACACCAGAAGGTAGCGCCCGCGCGGGTAGGCCGCCGGGATTTCGTAGGGCTGCTCCATTTCCTCCGACACCATGCCGGCAAGCTGCCCGCCCCATTCGCAGGTGCCGATCATGATGTTGTTGGCGGTCACGTCGAGCGGCTTCTGTTGCTCGCCCTGCACGTTGACTGCCGTTGCCACCGCCGGTTCCCGCGGCTCGCCGGCGGGCGCGATGCTGCCGCGGGAGGTCGCCAAGGCGATCAGCTTGCACGCCGTCTGGATGTCGTTCAGCAGCGAGGTCAGGTCCGGCTCCGGCGCTCCGCTCCGGCGCTGGTCCTCGATGATGAACTTTGAAAGCGTAGTGCGGCGGTAAGGCATCGCTCCCTCCCCTGAAGCGTGGTTTCAGGCAGCCTTTCCGGCTGTCCGCTTATTGTTGGGTAAACACCCGGCTGACCCGGATGTCTTCCGCCGTGATGGTTTCAAGCGCCGCCCGGTCGAGCAGCTCGCCCCGCCCGGCGAACAAACGGTTGGCCTGGCGCAGCCGCGCCCGGTCGATGCCGTTGCGGATGGACCGCGCGTTGGAAAACCGCGGCTGCTGCATGCGGAGCGCGATGTACTCCCGCATCACCGCCTGTCCGGCCTCGTCGAACCGGTAGTGCATGGTGGTCGCCATCATCTCCGCGATACGGAACAGTTCATCGGCGGAGTAGTCGGGGAAGTCGATGTGGTGTGCGATGCGCGACGCCATGCCGGGGTTGCTGCGGAAGAAGGTGTCCATGCGGTCCTTGTAACCGGCAAGGATGACAACCAGGTCGTCGCGGTTGTCCTCCATCACCTGCAGCAGGATCTCGATGGCCTCCTGCCCGTAGTCGCGCTCGTTCTCCGGGCGGTAAAGGTAATACGCCTCGTCGATGAACAGTACGCCGCCCATCGCTTTCTTCAGGATGTCCTTGGTCTTCGGCGCGGTGTGGCCGATATACTGGCCCACCAGGTCATCGCGCGACACCGTGACCACATGGTTGCGCCGGATGTACTTGAGGCGGTGCAGCACGTCCGCCATGCGCCGGGCCACAGTGGTCTTGCCGGTGCCGGGGTTGCCGGTAAAGCTCATATGGAGCGACGGCGCCTCGGCCTGGATGCCCAGGCCGCGCCGGGCGCTCTCGACCAGCAGCAGCGCCGCAATCTCCCGGATGCGCGTCTTGACCGGCAGCAGGCCGACCAGGTCGGACTCCAACTGGTCGATGGTCTCGCCGATGTTGCTCTCGGCATAAAGCTTGCCGAGATCGACCCGGCTCTCAGCCGTTTCCATTGCCGCGCTCATGCCGCACGCTCCTGCTGGCCCACGTCCGACAGCTCGCGCCGCAACGCGCCCATCACGCCGTGGTAGCCCCCGTCCGCATCGGGCGCCCCGAAGATTGCCGACCCGGCGACAAATGTGTCCGCCCCGGCCTCCGCGATGGCCTGGATGTTGGACACCTTCACGCCGCCATCCACTTCCAGCAGGATCGGCTGCCCCCCGGATGCCCGGTGGGCGTCGATCCGCTCCCGCACAGCGGCGATCTTCGCCAGCGCGTGCGGAATGAAGCTTTGCCCGCCGAAGCCGGGGTTGACCCCCATGACGAGGATCAGGTCCAGCCGGTCCATCACGTGGTCCAGGTGTTCAAGGGGCGTCGCCGGGTTGAGCGACAAGCCGGCCCGGCAGCCATGCTCGCGGATTAGCGACAGGGTGCGGTCCACGTGCTGCGACGCTTCCGGGTGAACCGTGATGATGGCTGCTCCCGCCTTCGCGAACATCACGGCCAGCTCGTCCACCGGCGTCGTCATCAGGTGCACGTCGATGGGCAGGGAGGTGTGCGGGCGTAGCGCCTCACACACCATCGGACCCACGGTGAGGTTCGGGACGTAATGGTTGTCCATCACGTCGAAGTGCACCATGTCGGCGCCGGCCGCTTCCAGCCGCCCGACCTCTTCGCCCAGGCGGGCGAAGTCGGCCGAAAGGATGCTGGGCGCGATCCGGTAGGCGGTCACGGCGCCGCCGCCGGACTGTAGCGCCCGCTGGGCGGGCGCCCAGTCGCGTAGCTGCGCAGGGTGTAGCGCACGGTGCGGCCCGGCCCTTCCGAGCGCACCAGCTCGAAGCCCGGCTCATCCGCCGGCCGCTGCACCATGAAGGACATGCGGATCGTCTCGAAGCCCTTGTTGCTGTCGAAGGCGAGCACCTTGACGTAATCGTTCGGGAACTCCTTGCGGCAGGCGTTCAGCTCCATCATCACGCCCGCCGGGTCCTTCAGGTCGAACATCGGCGTGCCCCACATCGACCAGTAAGTGTTGCGCGGATGCGGGTCATCGGTGTGCTCCACCGCGATGGACCAACCGTTGTTCAGGCCGTACTCGATCTGCAGCTTGACTTCCTCGTCCGTCAGGTCCGGCAGGAAGGAGAACTGCCCTTGGGTGATCTTCATGATGCGGCTCCCGTTCAGGACGCGGTGGGGGTGGGGAGGACATCGACCGAATCGGTCGAAGCGAAGTTGAAGCTCACGTCCTTCCAGGTATCGAGCGCGGCGCGCAGCGGCTGGCACCAGCGCGCGGCGGCGGTCAGGATCTCCGGCCCCTCGTTCCAGATGTCGCGGCCCTCGTTGCGCGCCTTGACCATGCACTCCAGCGCGACCCGGTTGGCCACCGCGCCGGCCTGGATGCCCATGGGGTGCCCGATGGTGCCGCCGCCGAACTGCAGCACCACGTCCTCGCCGAGGTAATGCAGCAACTGGTGCATCTGCCCGGCGTGGATGCCGCCGCTCGCCACCGGCATCATCTTCTTCAGGCTGGCCCAGGGCTGGTCGAAGAAGATGCCGTGCTGCATATTCTGCGGCACGTGGATCTCGCGGCACGTGTCGTAAACGCCGCGGATGACGCTCGGGTCGCCTTCCAGCTTGCCGACCACGGTGCCGGCGTGGATGTGATCGACGCCCGCCATGCGCATCCACTTGGCGATCACCCGGAACGAGATGCCGTGGTTTCTCTGCCGGGTGTAGGTCCCATGCCCCGCGCGGTGCAGGTGCAGGATCATGTCGTTCTTGCGCGCCCACTTCGCCATCGACTGGATGGCGGTGTAGCCGATCACCAGGTCGATCATGATGATGACGCTGCCGAGGTCGCGGGCGAACTCGGCCCGTTCGTACATGTCCTCCATGGTGGCGGCGGTGACATTGAGGTAGGTGCCCTTGACCTCGCCCGTCTCGGCCTCCGCCTTGCTCACGCCCTCCATGCAATACAGGTAGCGGTCGCGCCAGTGCATGAACGGCTGCGAGTTGATGTTCTCGTCGTCCTTTGTGAAGTCGAGGCCGCCCTTGAGCGCCTCATACACCACCCGGCCGTAGTTGCGGCCGGACAGGCCGAGCTTCGGCTTCATCGTGGCTCCCAGCAACGGGCGGCCGTAAAGGTTCATCCGCTCCCGCTCGGCCACGATGCCGGTCGCCGGCCCTTGGAACGTCTTGAGGTAGTGCGGCGGGATCCGCATGTCCTCCAGCCGCAGCGCCTTGAGCGGCTTGAAGCCGAACACGTTGCCGATGATCGACGCGGTGAGGTTGGCGATCGACCCTTCCTCGAACAAGTCGAGGTCATAGGCGATGTAGGCGAAGTACTGGTCGGGCGAGCCGGGCACCGGGTCCACGCGATACGCCTTGGCCCGGTAGTACTCGCTGTCGGTCAGCCGGTCCGTCCACACCACCGTCCAGGTGGCGGTGGAGCTTTCCCCGGCCACCGCGGCGGCCGCTTCCACGGGATCGACGCCGTCCTGCGGCGTGATGCGGAACACGGCCAGGATGTCGGTGTCCTTGGGCTCGTACTCCGGCTCCCAGTAGCCCATCTGGCGATACTTCAGCACGCCGGAGGTGTAACGCTCCTTGAGGTCGGTGATCTTCACGTCAAGTGCTTTGTTCACGAACTGCCTCCATCCCACGCGGCCCAGGGTGTCCCGGTTGAGGGCACCTTTGCCGATGGACTTCGCAAGGGAAAGCAAAATATACTGACGTAATACGTGAGGGATCGCTTGCGGGATGCGCCATGTCACCATCCGCCAACTGCAGGTGTTCGTTGAAGCGGCCGAGCGCCTGTCCCTGGCGCGGGTGGCGGAGCGGCTGCACCTCACGCCCTCGGCGGTGTCGTTCCAGATCAAGCAGATCGAGGCGCAGACCGGCTTCGCGCTGTTTGAGCGGGTCGGGCGCAAGATCGCGCTGACCGACGCCGGGACCATGCTGCTGGGCTACGCGCGGCTGGTGCTCCGTTCCTTGCAGGACGCGGACCAGGCGATGACGGACCTCAAGGGGCTGACCGGCGGCCGGGTCCGGCTGGGATTGGTGTCCACGTCCAAGTACATCGTGCCGCACATGATCGCCCGGTTCCGAACGGCGGTGCCCGGCGTGACGGTGCAGTTGACGGAGGGCAACCGCAGCCGCGTGCTGGGGCTGCTGACCGGCGGCGACATCGACTTGGCGGTGATGGGGCGTCCGCCGGCCGGGGCCGACGTGCTTGCTGAGCGGTTCGCGCGGCACCCGTCGGTGATCGTGGCGCCCGCCGGCCACCGGCTCGGCCGCGTATCGCGCTTGCCGCCCGCGGCGCTGGCGCAGGAGCCGTTCGTGGTGCGGGAGGACGGGTCGGGCACCAAGGCGATGACCGACCAGTTCTTCCAGGAGGCCGGGCTTGCGCCGCCCGTGGTCATGGTGTCGTCGAGCAACGAGATGATCAAGCAGGCGGTGATTGCCGGCATGGGCCTCGCGCTGATCTCGCAGCATACCGTCAGCCTGGAGCTGGCGCTCGGCCTGCTGGCCACGCTGCCGGTCGAGGGCTTCCCGTTGATGCGGTCCTGGTACATCGTGCAGCGCCGCACCCTGCCGCTGCTGCCGGTGCAGGCGCGGCTGCGCGGTTTCCTGATCGAGGTGGGGCAGAACGTGATCGAGGACATCAGCCGGGACCACGCCCGGATCGCATCAACCGGACGGCCCGCCCAGGAATCGATCAAGGAACCCGGCGATGCCGCTTGAAGCGCTGATCTTCGACGTGGACGGCACCTTGGCGGAAACGGAGGAATGGCACCGCCATGCCTTCAATGCCGCCTTCGACGCGGCCGGGCTGGGCTGGCATTGGGACCAGGCGCTTTACGGCGAGTTGCTGGAGGTGACGGGCGGCAAGGAGCGCATCCGCCACGCCGCCGCCCGGCGGGGCGAGACTATCGACGACGCCACCATTGCGCGCCTGCACGCGGACAAGACCGCACGCTACGTGGCGTCCGTCGAGGCCGGCGCCATCGCGCTGTGCCCCGGCGTCGCGCGCCTGCTGCACGAGGCCCGGGCGGGCGGCCTGCGGCTTGCGGTTGCCACCACCACCACGCCCGCCAACGTGTCCGCGCTGCTGCGGGCGACGCTGGGCGCCGGGGCCGATGGCCTGTTCGAGTGCATCGGCGCCGGGGACATGGTGGCGGCCAAGAAGCCCGCGCCGGACATCTATCGGTTCGTGCTCGACCGGATGGGCCTGGCGCCCGGCTGCTGCATCGCGATCGAGGACACGCCGAACGGCTTGCAAGCCGCCCTGGGCGCCGGGATCGCGACCGTGGTGACCACGAGCCTGTATGGCGGGACGGAGGGGTTCGAGGACGCGCTGATGGTGGTGGACGGCTTGGGCGAGGCGGACGCGCCCTGCCGGGTTCTGCGCGGCACGGCGTTGGACGGGCCGGCGCTGCGGGTATCGGACCTGCGCCGCGCACTGCAGGCTGTGTCCTGACTGCCCGCCCCGGCGGTCAGGCACGGCGCAGCCGGGCCATGGCGAGGATGCCGAGGAACGGGCCGATGGCCAGCAGCGCAAACGCGAACCGCCACCCCACCCAGCCGACGACCACCGGGATGAGCTGGATGCTGACCAGGGTGAGCAGGAAGCCCAGGCAGGTCTGCACGGTCAGCATGGTGCCGACCAGCGACCGCTCGCTCAGCTCGGCGATGGCGGCGGAGAACTGGGCGGAGTCGGCGATGACAGCGACGCCCCACAGGAGGCTCACAACCAGCAGCGGCCCGGCGGAGCCTCCGAACAGCAGGCCGATGCCGGCGGCGCACAGGCCGCTTGTCGCCATGGCGGCGATGGTGACATTCGCGCGGCCGTAGCGGTCCGCCGCCCAGCCGCCGCCCATGGCGCCGAGCGCGCCCACCGCCACCACGGCAAACGCCGCGAGTTCCGGGCCAACCGGCGGCGCGGCCCCGTAGCGGGCGCGGAAGCTCGCGGACAGGAACGCGCCGATCCACGCCCACATCGCGTATAGCTCCCACATGTGGCCGAGGTAGCCCAGGTTGGCGAGCCGCACGCCCCGGTTGCGCCAAGCCTGCAACGCATTGCCCAAACGCAGGGGTGCCGCAGCCGGCAGGTTCGGGCCGAGGCCCGCCCACCGGATCAGCCCGGCAGCGCCCAGCGCGCCTGCCGCCGCCGCGGCGACCGGCCACCGCCAGTCCAGCCCGCCCGCCGCCGCGACAAGATGCGGAAACGCCGAGCCGAGCGTCAGCGCCGCGACCAGCAGCCCCACCAGCAACCCGAGGTCGCCAGCCGCCCAGGTGGCCGCGAGCTTCATGCCCACCGGATACACCGCGGCCATGCAGGCGCCGGTCAGGAAGCGCAGCGCGGGAATCGCCGCCGAGCCGGGATTGCAGAACAGGATGAGGATGTTGGCAACCCCGGCCACCGCGGCGCCGGCCGCGAACAAGCGGCGCAGGTCGAAGCGGTCCGGCAGGCTCAGCAGGGCGCTGCCCAGCGTGCCCGCGACGAAGCCGCCCTGCACGCTGCTGGTGAGCAGCGCCTCGTGGAACGGCGACAGCGCCACCTGCGCGCGGATGGCCGGCAAGGAGGCCGTGGTGGCGAACCAGGTGGACATCGCCGCGACCTCGCTGACCAGCAGCACGATAAGCGAAAAGCGCCGGCTGCCTGTTCCTGCCACAAACCGTCCCCGTCCTGACCAGCAGCCCGGCCTGCAGCCTACGTCGGCCCGCCTCGACGCGCTTCGGGCGAAACCAGCATAACCGTGACACGAAACGCGCGGGCAAACCCCGGCTGAAGCGACCGATGTTGGACCGCCATGCGGGTGCTGCCGGAGGGGCGCGGCGCTTAAGCTCCGGATGCGGGCGCGTCCGGGCCTTCATCCAGAGCAAGCACGCTGCCGGCCAGGCGTTCCGACAGCTTCGCGAACTCCGTATGGTCGGCGCCGGGTCCGAGCAAGGCCTGCGCGGCAACCGACAACTCCCGGCACAGCCCGGCGAACGGGGCGGCGGTGCCGGTGTCGCGGGCCACGCCGAGCGCGATGCCGAGGTCCTTCACCATCAGGTCCAGCCCGAAGCCGCTGTCGAACCGGCGGGACAGCACGAACTGGCGGAACTTCTTCTGCGAGCTGTTGCTCATGCCGGTGGACGCATTCAGCACATCGACCATCACGCCCGCGTCCAGGCCGAAGCGTTGGCCGATCAGCAGCGCCTCGATCCCGATCAGGAACGACCCGGCGCTTGCCAGGTTGTTCAGCGCCTTCATGGCATGCGCCGTGCCCACGCCGCCGGTGCGCAGCAGGGAGCTGCCCATGGCGTCCAGCGCCGGGCGGACGCGCTCGATGTCGGCATCGTCCCCGCCGGCCATGATGGCAAGCTGTCCTGTGCGCGCCCGCGACACGCCGCCCGACACCGGGGCGTCCACCATGACGCCCCCGGCCTCCGCCACGCGGGCGGCGAAGCGCCGCGTCGCGGCCGGCTCGCCGCTGGTCATGTCGAGCACGACGGCGCCGGGCCGCAGATGCGGGAGAACCTCGTCCAGCACGGCGCCGACCGCGGCGCTGGTGGGCAGCACGGTGATGACCAGATCGCTGGCCGAGGCCAAGGCCGGCAGGCTGTCCGCCGCCCTGCCGCCCACCTGCTGCACAAAGGCGTCCACCTGCGCCCGCCGGCCGTCCGCCGCCTGCACCGCGAACCCGGCCTCCACCAGTCGCGCCGCCATCGGCCAGCCCATGTTGCCGACCCCGACGAAGCCGACCGCCATCCGCTCGCCCTGATTGCCCGAATCATCCGTCATGGCGTCCCCCGGCCCTGGTTGCCCGGCGGACGCTAGGACATTGTCCTGCCTCAGGCGAGACTGTGCCGAAGGAGCACGCGGCAACATGACCGAGACACCCACCTATGAAATACCCACTTACGAAGTCTTGGCGCTGCGCTATGCCGCGCAGGCGGACCGCCCGGCGTCGGCCAACCTCCTGCTGCCGGACGACCACGCCTCGCCCATGCCGATCGACTACTTCGTGTGGGCGATCCGGGGCGGCGGGCGCTGCATCGTGGTGGACACCGGCTTCGGCCCCGAAGCCGCGGCCCGGCGCGGGCGCGCCCTGATGCGCAGCCCGGCCGACGCGCTGGCTGCGGCCGGGATCGACGCCGCGACCGTCGCCGACGTGGTGCTGACGCATCTGCACTACGACCACGCCGGCTGCCTCGACGCTTTTCCCGCCGCCACCTTCCATCTACAGGACAAGGAGATGGCCTACTCGACCGGGCGGCCCATGTGCCACCGGGCGCTGCGGGTGCCGGTCGATCTCGACGACGTGCTGAACGCGGTGCGCCACGTGTTTGCCGACCGCGTGCGCTTCCATGACGGCACCGCTACGCTCGCGCCCGGCATCACGCTGCATCTGGTGGGCGGGCATTCCGGCGGCTTGCAGGTCGTGCGGGTCTGGACGGCGCGCGGATGGGTCGTGCTGGCGTCGGACGCCGCGCATTACTGGGCCAACATCCGCACCCGCAACCCGTTCCCCTTGGTGGCCGACGTGCTCGCCATGGCGGAGGGCTGGCGCATCTGCGAGGAGCTGGCAGACGGGCCGGACCACGTGATCCCCGGGCACGACCCGCTGGTCCTGGCCCGCTTCCCCGCCGTGCCGGGTCTCTTGGACACCGTGCGGGTGGACCTGCCGCCGGTTGACCCGGAACGCTGAATAGCCGAAGGGAGCGCCATGCCGACACCCTCCATCCGATACGCCGCCGCGGCGGCCCTGCTTATGGCCATCGCACCCGGTGCGATGGCGCAGATGGCACTGCCGCCGCGCGACGTGCCGGCGCGCAGCCTGCCGGTGCCGGGCGACGTCAGCCCGGAAGCGCAGGCGCTGATCGCCATGCCGCTTCGCAAGGACTGGGACCGCCCGCCAACCACGCCCGAGGGCTGGCGGGCGCTCGCCCAGGCCGGCGCCGCGGCCGTGGCGCAGAACGTGCCGGGGATGCTGGAGCGCCTGCACGTCAGGGTGGAGTCCACGACCATGGATGGCGTCAAGGTGTTCGTCCTGACGCCGGAAACGATGCCGCCGGAGCATCTCAGCCGCCTTCTGGTCCACGTGCACGGCGGCTGCTACGTGCTCAACCCCGGCGAGGCGGCGTTGCCGGAAGCGGTGCTCATGGCCGGGTTCGGGCATTACAAGGTGATCGCGGTGGATTACCGCATGCCGCCCGACGCCTACTTCCCTGCGGCGCTGGACGACGCGATGACGGTGTGGAAGGCGGCGCTGCAGCAGGCGGACCCGAAGAACATGGCGATCTTCGGCGCGTCCGCCGGGGGCGCGCTGACGATGGAAATGGTGCTGCGGGCCAAGCACGACGGGCTGCCGCTGCCGGCCGCCATCGCGCCGGGCACGCCGATGTCGGACGTGACCAAGGTGGGCGACACATTCCAAACCAACGCCCTGGTGGACAACGTCCTGGTCTCGCCCGACGGGTTCTGCGACGCCGCCGCCCGGTTCTACGCCGGGGACCACGACCTCAAGGACCCCCTGCTGTCCCCGGTGTATGGCGACATGCACGGCTTCCCGCCCACCATCCTGACCACGGGCACGCGCGACCTGCTGCTGAGCAACACCGTGCGGGTGCACCGCAAGCTGCGCGCCGCAGGCGTCGAGGCGGCGCTGCAGGTGTTCGAGGGCCAGTCGCACGCGCACTACATCCGCGACGACCGCACGCCGGAAACAAGGGAAGCGTTCGAGGAGATTGCCGCCTTCTTCGACGCGCATTGGGGCAAGTGACGGCATGGTGGACAGGGAACGGCTGAAAGCGGTCCTGCTGCACGGCGCGCGCCAATTCCCGCCGGTGGAGCAGCTCCTGCAACGCATATCGAAGAAGCGACCGCACGACCGCGTGGATGCGTCGGTCTGGGAGGACCAGTATAACTCCGGCCATTGGGACTTCCTGACCGGCATGACGGAGGCCGCCCGGCACGCCATCGTCGCGGAATGGCGGGAACGGCTCAAGCCCGGCGGCTCCGTTCTGGAGATCGGCTGCGGCACCGGGCTGCTGTGCCGCGCGATGCGGCGGGCCGGCTACGAACGGTATGTAGGCGTCGATATCTCGCAAACCGCCATCGTCCGCGCGGAGGCGGAGCTTGCGGACGCGCAAACCCGGTTCATCGCCGGCGACGCGGCCACGGTGGCGCTCGAGGAGCGGTTCGACATCATCGTCATCAACGAGGCGCTGAACTACTTCGTGGGGCCGGGCGCGTTCCTGCGGCGCCTGCACGGCAGCCTGCAGCCCGGCGGCGTCCTGCTGATCTCCATGGCGGAATGCAACCTGCGCGACGGGCTGGCCAAGCTCGCGATCTGGCGCGAGGTCCTGCCGGACCATGCGGTGATCGAGGAAGTCAGCCTGCAGCGCGAGATTTGGCCGATCTGGACCATCAGGGCGCTCAAGCCGCTATGAGCCGCCGCATCGTTTCCGCATAGCGTACGGCCACGGCATCCCGCGAAACGTGCCGCCCGTCCACGACCAGCCGCCGCCCGCGCACCCAAACGCCATCCACCGCGCCCCGCCCGGCCCCGAAGATCCACCCGTCGAGCAGCCTGTCGCCGCCCCGGTGCACGAGGTTGGGATGACTGGTCCGCAGCGTCAGGAAGTCCGCGGTGGCCCCGGCCCGTAGTCCCGCCGGCCCGGCGCCCAAGGCCGCGGCGCCGCCCGCCAGCGCCGCATCGAACAGCGCCCGCCCGGTGGACCCGCCCGCCTCCCCCGCCAGGAGGTTGCGCCCGCGCTGCCCGAGGCGCTGCGCGTATTCCAGTTGCCGCAACTCCCCCGCCGCGTCGGTTGACACGTTAGAGTCGGTGCCGACGCCGTAGCCGCCCTTTGCCCCGAGCCAGTCCACCCCGGGAAAGATGCCGTCGCCCAGGTTCGCCTCCGTGGTCGGGCACAGGCCGGCCACCGCGCCGGTCGCGGCGAGGCGGGCCGTCTCATCTGGCGTCATGTGCGTCGCGTGGATCGGGCACCAGCGCCCGTCCACGGGGGCGTGGTCCAGCAGCCACGCCACCGGGCGCGCGCCGCTCCAGGCCAGGCAGTCCTCGACTTCCCGTGTTTGCTCTGCGACGTGGATGTGCACCGGGCCGCCCGGCAGCAGCCCGGCCACCGCCGCAAGCTCCTCCGGCGTCACGGCGCGCAGGCTGTGCGGCGCGACGCCGAGGGTTGCGCCCGGCAGCCCGGACACCACGCCTCGGCTCGCGTCCAGCAGGCGGGCGAAGCCGTCCAGCCCATTGACGAAGCGGCGCTGCCCCGGCGCGGGCGGCAGGCCGCCGAAACCGCCATGCGCGTAGAACACCGGCAGCAGCGTCAGCCCGATCCCGCTCGCCGCCGCCGCCGCCGCCACCCGCTGCGCCATCTCGGACGGCTCGGCGTAGGGGCGGCCGTTAGGGGCGTGGTGCAGGTAATGGAACTCGCCCACCCGGGTAAAGCCCCCCTCCAGCATCTCGACGTAAGCCTGGGCAGTGACGGCCTCCACGTCGTCCGGGGTCATGGCGGACAGGAAACGGTACATTACCTCGCGCCAGGTCCAGAAGCTGTCGGCGGCAGGGCCGCGCACCTCGGACAGCCCGGCCATGCCGCGCTGAAAGGCGTGGCTGTGCAGGTTGGGCAGGCCGGGGAAGCCGACCGCGTGGCCCTGGTCGTTCGGCCCGGCGGCGGCGCCCAGCTGCACATCGGCGATCAGGCCGCCCTCGATGACGAGACGCACGTTGGGTGCCCAGCCGTCCGGCAGCAGCGCCTCGGCCAGGAACACGGACGGCATGGCGCAGCCTCCTCCCACGAATCCCTGGATTTTGCCCGGCGCCGGCTGATAGGGATAGGGGCAGTCCTGGGGAGCACGGCCCGCTGTTCGACACGGTTTGGCGCAATGCACGGCTGGCGACCCTGGCGCCGGGTGCGGCCGGGCTGGGCGTGGTGGAGCCGGGCGCGGTCGCAAGCCGCGCGGGCCGCATCGCCTTTGCGGGGCCGGAACGCGCCCTCCCCTCTCCCGGCGCGGCCGAGATCGTCGATTGCGGCGGGCGCTGGATCACGCCGGGGCTGGTCGATTGCCACACCCACCTGGTCTACGCCGGCAACCGGGCGGCGGAGTTCGAGCAGCGGCTTACCGGCGCCAGCTACGCGGACATCGCCCGCGCCGGCGGCGGCATTGCGAGTTCGGTGGCAGCCACGCGGGCTGCCAGCCCGGATTGCCTGGTGGCCGAAGCCTTGCCGCGCCTGGATGCCCTGATCGTGGAGGGCGTCACAACCGTGGAGGTGAAGTCCGGCTACGGCCTGGATGGACCGCACGAGGCCAAACAGTTGCGCGCCGCGCGCCAACTCGCCGCACTTCGCCCGGTCGGCATCGTGACGACCTTCCTCGGCGCGCACGCTTTGCCGCCCGGCAGCGAGGACAAGAACGCCTACATCGCCCGGGTCTGCGAGGACATGCTGCCGGCCGTCGCGGCGGAAGGCCTGGCCGACGCCGTGGATGCATTCTGCGAAGGGATCGCCTTTTCCCCGGAGCAGGTCGCCCGCGTGTTCGCAGCCGCCCGGCACCACGGCCTGCCGGTCAAGCTGCACGCGGACCAGCTTTCAAACAACAGCGGCGCGCGCCTGGCGGCGGAACACGGCGCGCTGTCCGCCGACCACCTGGAGTACGCGGACGAGGACGGGGTCGCCGCCATGGCGCGGGCCGGCACAGCCGCTGTGCTATTGCCGGGCGCGTTCTACTTCCTCCGCGAAACCCAGGCGCCGCCGGTGGCGCTGTTCCGCCGCCACGGGGTGCCGATGGCGCTGGCCACCGACAGCAACCCCGGCTCATCGCCGCTCACGTCGCTGCTGCTCGCGATGAACATGGGAGCCACGCTGTTCCGCATGACGGTGGAGGAGTGCATCGCCGGCGTCACGCGAAACGCGGCGCGGGCGCTCGGCCTGTCGGAACAGATCGGCACGTTGGAGGCCGGCAAGCGGTGTGACCTGGCGATCTGGTCCGTCGATGCGCTGGCGGAACTGGTGTATCGCATCGGCTTCAACCCGCTGCACCGCCGGGTTTGGGACGGCCGATGATCACGCTGACCCCCGGTGACACGCCGCTTGCCGCTTGGCGCGCGATCTACCGGGGCGCGGCGGTGGCACTGGACGGCGCGGCGCAGGCGGGGATCGCCGAGAGCGCCGCCACGGTGGGGGCGATCCTGGCGCGCGGCACGCCGGCCTATGGCATCAACACCGGCTTCGGCAAGCTGGCGCACGTCCGCATCGGCGCCGATGACCTGGCGGCGCTTCAGCGCAACATCGTGCTATCCCACGCCGCGGGCGTTGGGGCGCCGATGCCGGTCCCGGTGGCCCGGCTGATGCTGGCCCTCAAGCTCGCCAGCCTGGCGCAGGGCGCGTCCGGCGTGCAGCCCCGAACAGTGGTGCTGCTGGAAGCGATGCTGGCCCGCGGGCTGGTGCCGGTGGTGCCGGACCAGGGTTCGGTGGGCGCGTCCGGCGACCTGGCGCCGCTGGCCCACGTGGCGGCGGCGATGATCGGGGTGGGCGAGGTGTTCGTGGAGGGGGCGCGGGTCCCGGCTGCCGACGCCCTGGACGCCGCCGGGCTGCAGCCGGCCGTGTTGGGGCCGAAGGAAGGGCTGGCGCTGCTGAACGGCACCCAGTTCTCCGCCGCCTACGCGCTCGCCGGGCTGTTCGAGGCGGAGCGGCTGTGGCGCACCGGCCTTGTCACCGGGGCGCTGGCGACGGACGCGGCCCGCGGCTCCGACACGCCGTTCGACCCGCGCATCCACGCGCTGCGCCAGCACCGCGGGCAGATCGACGCGGCGGCGGCGCTGCGCGCGCTGATCGCCGAGAGCGAGATCCGGCAATCGCACCTCACGGGCGACGACCGGGTGCAGGATCCCTATTGCATCCGCTGCCAGCCGCAGGTGATGGGCGCGGCGCTCGACCTGCTGCGCTTTGCCGCCGTGACGCTTGGCACGGAGGCCAACGGCGTCACCGACAACCCGCTGATCTTCCCCGACACGCAGGAAGCGCTGTCCGGCGGCAACTTCCATGCGGAGCCGGTCGCCTTTGCCGCCGACATCATCGCGCTGGCCTTGTGCGAGATCGGGTCCATCGCCGAGCGCCGCCTCGCCATGCTGATCGACCCGGCGCTGTCCGGCCTGCCCGCCTTTCTCACGCCGCGGCCCGGTCTCAACTCCGGCTTCATGATCGCGCACGTCACCGCCGCCGCCCTGGTGTCGGAAAACAAGCAGCGCGCGACGCCGGCTAGCGTGGACAGCATCCCGACCTCGGCGAACCAGGAGGACCACGTGTCCATGGCGGCGCACGCGGCGCGGCGGCTGCTACCCATGGCGGCGAATGTCGCCTCCGTGCTGGGGATTGAGCTGCTCGCCGCGGCGCAGGGCTGCGACTTCCACGCCCCGCTCCGTTCCAGCCCGGCCTTGGAAGCGGTGCGGGCGGCGCTGCGGCGGGAGGTGCCGGGCCTCGCGGAGGACCGCTATTTCGCCCCGGATATCGAGGCCGCGGCCCGGTTGGTGTCCTCCGGCGCCGTTGCCGACGCGGCGGGCGACATGCTGCCCGCATTGGAGCCGACATGACCCGTCTCGACAACGCCCGCCCCGCTAACTCACGTACCATACGCGCCGACCGCGGCAGCACGCTTTCTGCCCGGTCCTGGCTGACGGAAGCGCCACTGCGCATGCTGATGAACAACCTGGACCCCGACGTGGCGGAGCGGCCCGGCGAGTTGGTAGTTTATGGCGGCATCGGCCGGGCGGCGCGGAATTGGGAGTGCTTTGACCGGATCGCCGCGACGCTGCGCCGGCTGGGGGACGACGAAACCTTGCTGGTGCAGTCCGGCAAGCCCGTGGGCGTGTTCCGCACCCACGCGGACGCGCCGCGCGTGCTGATCGCCAACTCCAACCTTGTGCCGCGCTGGGCGACCTGGGAGCATTTCAACGAGCTGGACCGCCTGGGCCTGGCCATGTACGGGCAGATGACCGCCGGCTCGTGGATCTACATCGGCAGCCAGGGGATCATCCAGGGCACCTACGAGACATTTGTGGAAGTGGGCCGGCAGCATTACGGCGGAAGCCTTGCCGGACGTTGGATTCTCACGGCCGGGCTGGGCGGCATGGGCGGGGCGCAGCCGCTGGCGGCGACCATGGCCGGCGCGTCCTGCCTGGCCGTCGAGTGCCAGCCAAGCCGGATCGAGACGCGACTGCGGACCGGCTACCTCGATGCGGAAGCGCGCGACCTGGACGAGGCGTTGGCGCGGATAGAGGCGGCCCAGCGGGCCGGCAAGCCGGTCTCGGTCGGCCTGCTGGGCAACGCGGCCGAGGTGTTCCCGGAACTGGTGCGCCGCGGCGTGCGGCCGGACGTGGTGACGGACCAGACCTCCGCGCATGACCCGTTGAACGGCTACCTGCCGCGCGGCTGGACCCTGCCGGAATGGGACGCCCGGCGCGAGCGCGACCCGGCGGGCACCGCCGACGCCGCCCGCGCCTCCATGGCCGAGCACGTTCGGGCGATGCTGGCCTTTCACCGCATGGGCGTGCCGACGCTGGATTACGGCAACAACATCCGGCAGATGGCGAAGGAGGCCGGGGTGGCGGATGCCTTCGACGTGCCGGGCTTCGTGCCGGCCTATATCCGCCCGCTGTTCTGCCGCGGCGTCGGGCCGTTCCGCTGGGCCGCGCTGTCCGGCGACCCGGAGGACATCTTTCGGACGGACGCCAAGGTCAAGGAACTGCTGCCCGACAATGCGGCCCTGCACAACTGGCTCGACATGGCGCGGAGCCGCATCCAGTTCCAAGGCCTGCCGGCCCGCATCTGCTGGGTGGGCCTGGACGACCGGCACCGGCTGGGGCTGGCGTTCAACGACATGGTGGCGCGCGGCGAGCTGCAAGCGCCGGTGGTGATCGGGCGCGACCATTTGGACAGCGGCTCCGTCGCGTCGCCCAACCGGGAAACGGAGGCGATGCGGGATGGCTCGGACGCCGTGTCGGATTGGCCGCTGCTGAACGCCCTACTCAACACCGCGTCCGGCGCCACCTGGGTGTCCCTGCACCACGGCGGCGGCGTCGGCATGGGGTTCTCCCAGCACGCCGGCATGGTGATCGTGGCCGATGGCACGGAGGCCGCCGCCCGCCGCATCGCCCGCGTGCTGTGGAACGACCCGGCCAGCGGCGTGATGCGGCACGCGGACGCGGGCTATCCGGCTGCACTGGACTGCGCCCGGGAGCAAGGGCTGGACCTGCCGGGCATCCTGGGCTGAGGCGGCGGCCAATCAGGGGTTGTCGGCAACGGCCGGAGCGGACACGGGAGGCGCCCGCAGCCCATACGCCACCGGCAGCGCCGCCGCGCACAGCGCTGCCATGATCCAAAAGGCAGACGCGCCCAAGCCGCCGTACAACGGGCCGCTGGCAAAAGTCAGCGCCGTGGACGCCGCGCCCACCGCGACGGTGCCGTAGAACGCCTGCGCGGTTGCGGACAACTGTACCGGCACGACGTCGGCAATCACGCGCACGCAGGTGAGGTGCAGCAGGGCGAAGGTGAAGCCGTGTAGCGGCTGCACCAGCGCCATCGCCGGCAAGGCCGCCGTTTGCGCCACCGTCGCCCAGCGCACGGCCCCCGCCCCCGCGCACAGCATGGCGGCGCCCCCCGGACCCAGCCGGTTGAGCAGGGGGCCGCCGATCACGAAGAACACCAGCACCTCCGCCGCGACCGACTCGCCCCACAGGATGCCTACCGCGCCCGGCTCGATGCCCGCCGACCGCCAGCGGATCACCGCGAACCCGTCATGCAGCGCGTGGCTGCCGCCCACCAGGGCGGCGACCAGCATGAGGCGGGCAAACATCGGCAGCCGCAGCAGGTCGCGCACCGGGCTGCCCGGCCGTGCCGGCACGCCGGCGCGGCCCGGCGGAAGCCCGGCCGGCTGGTTCGGCACCCGCAGGGCGACCACGGCGGTCAAGGCGAGCAGCGCCGCGTTGCGCCAGATGATCACCCCACGGCCGGTCCAGCCCCCCGCCTGCCCCGCCGCCACGCTGCCCCCGATGAACGCGGCCGATCCCGCCCCAC
>CALMVT010000607.1 GCA_937873175.1 uncultured Acetobacteraceae bacterium
AGCATCTAATCATTCAATTCACCTGATTGAAGTATCCGTTCAGCAAATTGGACCTAATATCAATCATGCATGTCGGCAAGCGTAAATATCAAAGTATACGTTCTTATCGTGATGCCACTTCTCACAGATTTTCTACACAGCCTTGCACACTGCAGGGGCAGAGAAAAAGCTCAAGTCTTATTCACTCTCACCTCCAATCAGCGCGACTCGGTTGAAATCTGCCAAGTAGCGCCACACCACGGTAGGATCGCCACGGAGTTGATCAAACACTTAAAGAAAAATTCCAAAATGACGAAGTCTGCATTTGTGAAGATTTTCGTTTCAACTGAAATTATTGCAGGCTCAGCACCTTGCATATCGACTTTGATTGCAAGCTGGCCTGTGATCGGAACATGGAGCGTATCCAATGGTGCCGCTGCAACCTCGATCGTGTGTTGGCCGCGGCGAAGTGCTATAACAACCCGGTGGTCGCCAAGATTGTCGTCGTCCAGACAGGCCAAACGGAACGGAACCAGTGCGGTCGAGCAAGGCAGGCCGTTGCAGCACTACATTCTTGTGAAAAGCGTTTCGTCGGACCTTCTCTTGAAGGTTGGCGAAGTTTGTCGGCTCAGGCTCGAAAGCAAAGCAGTTGACAAGCGAGTTCCGCGCAACTGGCAGAGTGGTCAGCCCGATGTTGGCTCCTATGTCGAGGTAAGTGCCTCCCGCATCGACGAAAAATTCTGCGAGGACCTGACGCGTTCACCTCGCCCAATTGCCGGTTTGAGCGTAAATCGGCAAGAGAGCACGATCACTCGCCGCGCCCTGAATGTTATCCCATCGGCCTGAGGCGTTGATCCCGGTGATGCCGGCCCGAGATGCGGCCCGCCTCATCGTTTCAGCGGTGCCGAGGCGGCCACACAGCGCCGCGTAGATCGCTTCACACGCTCCCCATGGCAACCGAAGCACGGTGGAAGCCAAAAGCCATTTAGCGATTGGTTTGACCACCTCGACCCGCTCCGGTGCGAACCATGCCGCTCTCGTCCAAGCTTATTGCAAAACTGCATCGGCTCTGCATTCCTGGCGTAAATCGTTTTATAATGCTAATAAATGCGGTGGTGCGGCAGCAAGCAAGGTGGCGCGGATCTCCCAGAGCTCAAAAACGGCATCGCCGGCGCCCCTTGAAGGGGGAGCGGCGACAAACATTCTTGGGCGGACCGCGGCCGGCGCGGGTTGGACCGTTGGCTGGCGCATGGCGACGCGCTTGTTGGGACTGCTCAGTACCCTGATCCTGACCAGATTGCTTGTGCCCTCGGACTTCGGCTTGATCGCCCTCGGCAGTAGCTTTGTTGTTGCGCTGGATGCCGTGTCCGCGTTGGGCGTTGAGGACGCCCTGGTGCGCGAGAAAACGCCCGATCGCGAGCTTTACGACACCGGCTTCACTTTGAACCTCATCCGCTCAGTTCTGACGGGCACGATCCTGGCGGTATCTGCATTGCCCGTAGCCAATTTCTTCCGGGAGCCAAGGCTTGCAAGCGTGCTCTTGGCTTTGGCATTGGGAACGATTGCAGGTGGCTTGACCAACATCGGGATCGTGGATTTTCGGCGCAATCTTTCGTTTAATAGAGAGTTTCGCCTGCTGATCGTACCGCGACTCGCTGGCGTGCTGACAACAATCATCTCGGCCTTGTTAATGCGTAGCTATTTGGCGCTCATCGCGGGCATCCTGGCCAGTCGAAGCCTCGCCGTGGTACTTAGCTATGTCATGCATCCGTATCGGCCACGCTTGAGCTTGCGGGCTTGGCGGCATCTGGCCGGGTTTTCGGTTTGGTCCTGGGCTTGGGGTGTAGCCGCTTTGGTCCGCGACCGCGGCGACGGGTTTCTGATAGGGTGGGCGCTCGATGCGACGCAGGTCGGGGTCTTCAACATCGCCACCGAGATCGCCGATTTGCCAACGACGGAACTTGTCGCGCCTTTGGGACGCGCCTGCTTCTCCGGCTTTGCCGCGGCACGCCATGCAGGTGAGGACTCTGGACAAACATACTTACGAGTCGTTGCGGTCGTAACCCTGCTTACTTTCCCAATCGCTGTTGGAATTTCGCTGCTGGCTGACCCGATAGTGCGATTGGCGTTCGGGTCAAAATGGCTTGAAGCAATCTTGGTCGTTCAGGTGACAGCCCTGTTCTGCCCCACTGCAGTATTCGGACAGATCAGCAATGTCCTGTTCGCCGCTCATGCGATGCTGCGTTCTTTGTTTGCAATAACCTTAGCCGGCATGATGCTGAGGGTCGTGCTTTTGGTTGTCCTGCTGCCGCGTTATGGCCTACTGGGGGCAGTAGTCGCCGCAGGTATTCCCATGTTGTGTGAATATGCTATCTATGTCGAACTTACTCTGCGCCGCTTCAAGTTACGCTTAAGCGATCTCTGGATACGTATTTGGCGTCCGTTCACTGCGACCATGGTAATGGCAGCATCGCTTTACACGCTGGGACTGGGTTGGGCTGCCACATCCGGGGATGCGGTGTCGCTCGCAAGCGAGATCGTCATTGCCGCTGGTCTTGGGGCCGGCATCTATCTGTCGATCATAGGAATTTTATGGTTCGCGGTGGCCTGCCCAGCCGGGGCCGAAACCGATGCCTTGCTGTTCGCCGCAAGGTTGTTCAGGCGCAATCAGAAATTGGAAAAGCAAACCAACTCAGGCTGAGCGGTGCAGTTTCAACTGGCTTCGTGCCCTTGGCGCGCAACCCGCGCCGCAGGCGGCCCGGCACGGCGGCGGGCACGTCCGGCGCTGCCTTTACGTCGCTAGCTTTGCTGGGCGTGAGATGGATGACGGCCGGGCGGTCGACGACGTCGGTGAGCACATGGACCTCGGTGGTCTGGCCGCCTCGCGACGGGCCGATGGCCTGCGATTTGGCCCCCCCCCCTTTTGCCGCCATGTGCCGAGCGATGCGCACGGACGTAAGTACTGTCGAGCGCCGCCGTCTCGACAATCGATCCGGCTTCGGCGAGAGCCACCAGCATAGGGCGCCAGAAGCCGCGCCGGATGTCAGCGGCAGCTTGAACGCAGCACGTGCACGATGCCGCTGATGACCCGCCGGTTGTCTTCCCGGCGAGCGCTGGGCTGGTTCAGCGGCATGAACGACTTGATCATCGCCCACTGCTCGTCCGAGAACCAGAACAGGTCCGCCATCGCCGCGTCCGTGCCGCTCGCCAGCGGCATGGAACCCCAATTGCTTCGTGAAGTCACATAGTTAATCAGGTTCTGACCCTAACAGCGTGGCGTTATATGGCGGCAGATCGTAAGCTCTCCCGAATGCGACAGCGTATAGTGATAGTTGGCCATAGCATCACGAAATCGTTCTTGACATTCAATGTCATGCAACTCTATGGCAATGTTCGACACGCGGGACAACCAGCGATCAGTTTCGTGGGCAAACAAGGCAGCTTCGCTACCTTCTATGTCGATTTTCAGCAAATCAATGTGGTTAAGGCCAAGACTTGGCAGATCGATCGCTTCGATCCCTCCAGCCTCTCCAGCGCGGGCCGTCCGCACGCGCACGCCCCACTCATTTCCACCAGCGTGATCTAAGACCAGTCGACCGTTGTGGCTCCACACTGCCGCCTCGATCACCGTGGCTCTCCCACCATAAGGAGCGAGGTTGCGGCGGCATATTTCAGCATTTGCCGGAAAAGGCTCAATCGCAATGACTTGAGCGTCCCGGAAACGACTTAGAAGATAAGCACTAGTATATCCAACATTGGCGCCACAATCAACGATAACTTTTGCATGCTGATCAGTTACGGCCGCATATTCCTCCTCCACCAGCACCTGCCGATATACATCCGGGTCTGTAGAGTTGATGCGAAGCTCGACAGGGTGGAGCAGATTTGCCGGATGTAATTGCAGCAACACGCCATCGTGCAACCCCATCCGACTAGCAAGCATTGCGCTCCGAAAGCGGAGCGCGTAACGCCAGCCCAGCTTTTGCGTCAGTTCACGTTGATAAGCAACTTGGCGCTCTAATTCTGCAGTTATACTCATTCTTCTTCCACGATGTGTTCTGGTGGTTAATCATCTTACAGAAATTTTAGTATCGAAACAATTGTTAAAAAAGGAGAAATGGTGCATCGGGCTGAGGCTTCTCGAACTATTTCCTGCTGTGGTCAGGTCTTGACCAGCTGCCTGCAGATCAAGGCCACACGGTCAGCCACTGGGTCCAGAGCGGTGTCCCAGTCGCGCGGTAGGATGCTTGCTGCTGAACCGCGGTGGCCGCTGTTGATGCGGGAAGCGCTCTCGATCAGTCCATGCGCCATGGCCTCGGTGGTTGGCTCGACCGCGACAATGTTCTCCGACCTCGCTGCCAAAGCCTCGCGCGTTTTCGTGGCGAAGGTGGTGGTGACCGACAGGCCGCCGCACGCGGCCATCTCCAGCACGGGATAGCTTGTGTGCGGCGACAGCATAGGGCAGAGCAAGACATCCGCCCCACGCAACACGTCGCCATATCCGGCATAGTCCATCCACGGTGCCCGGCGAAGCACGTGTCCGTGGCCGAGCGGCAAATCCGGAACGCTTCCCCGGCTGCCGATCGACAGGAACTCCCACCCGGCAAACGCCGGGTCTGCGGCGGCCCGGCGCAATGCCATAAGGCCCATGCCGAAAAGGTTGCGGGTGTTGGTCGGCCGCGCGTAAAAGAGCAGGCGTTGGGGCCGGGGTGGTGCGGTCCCTGCGCCGGGGTGGAACAGGGCGGCGTCCACGGCCGGCTCGAAAATTGTGGCGCGGTCCCGCATGACCGGGTCGTTCAGCCGCCCGAGAGGTTGGGTCAGCAGGTAATCAGCCAATGTCGCTTGATTGATGATCGGCCAGTAGTCCATCCCATAAGTTTCGATTGCCAAGGCGAAATTGCTGGACCACGGATAGAAGCCTGGCTCGAATTCCTGAAGCATGTAGAAGAATTGGCGGAGCGGCATCTTCGGCAGCACAGCTTTCAGTTGCTGCGCGGTTGTCCAGTGTGTTGCCAGAAAGATGTCTCGGGGGCCGAGCTGCAAGGGCGGGCCTGCCTGCGCCGCGCTGGCGACTTGAATGTTCGGGGCCTCGCCGCGTCCCAGCAGGCTTTCTGCATGACGATGAAGCCACTTTGGCTCAATCGTCGCAGCCTCCACCGTAGACACCAAGCGGACCGGCACACCGCGCCTCGCGATGCGGAACGCAAGGTTGATGACGGTGTTGGGGCCGCCCGTCATCCCCATGACGGACCAGGCCGTGTCCAAAACGTTGAGTCTGGGCGTTCCAGCGGGGGCGGGGCTGTACTGCACATGCATCGGCGTCGCGTGCAGAACATCAGTAAGCCGTTGCTCAAACAGCGCCGGGTTTGTGAATTGCATAACGTTCTTTGCTAGCCGTTCCGGATCGCTTCGCAGCAAGCTGACATTTCTTGACACTTTTTTTATAAGACATGGAAAACGCTTCAGATTATTCGTCATAAGCGCGCTTCTCCACGGCAGCACCGGCATAACGCGGCGCCTCCCTGCATAGCGGTGGGCGGATTTAAAGGCGAGAGCGAACCGGAACAGTCATCCTGTTTGTGATTTCTGAAAAATAATGAACCTACTATGTCCGGTTCCGGGATTGCGCGCCACCCCATGCCGGATGCCAAAACGGCACAGGACGTTGCAGCCTGTAACTCAGGTCATCTAGAAGTGATCTCATGAGCCCTCCCTTCTTCAACGCTTCCCGCCCGGCGCTGATCGCTGCGGGGGCGCGAGTTTGCACCTTGGTCATCGATGCGGAAGAAAGCTTTAACTGGGAAACGCCGGTCCGCGGGACGGCTTACACGACCTCGTGCATGCGAAACCCCGGCGAACTGCATAGGATCGTCGGCGCTTATGGGCTCGTGCCGACCTACTTGCTGACCTATCCTATGCTTGAGGATGTCGATGTGGTCCGCACCCTGCGTCACCAGGTCGGAAAGGGCAGGTGCGCGCTGGGCGTGCAACTCCATCCCTGGGTCACCCCGCCGTTCAGCAACGACATCGGCACGCGCTATTCGTTTTCGGGCAATCTTCGCTCCGACTTCGAAGAACGCAAGCTGGTTTGCTTGAAATCCAGGTTTATGGAGTGCTTCGGTTACGAGCCGCTGGTGTACCGAGGCGGCCGTTATGGCGTAAGCCTGGACACGGCGGGGTTGCTGGAAAAGCACGGCTTCGCGATCGATACCAGCCTCGCACCCCGGACGACATTTGATGCCGAGGGAGGGCCGAACACCACGGCCCTCGACTACGGGCTGTTCTGGTTCGGCAAGCAGCGCAACCTGCTGGAGGTGCCGCTGTGTCGCAGCGTCGTGGGTTGGGCCGGGTTGGCGGCAGGACGCTTGTATTGTTACCTTAACAAATCATGGGCAGCGCACAGCCCCGTATCCGCCATGCTGAGCCGATCTCGATGTGCCGAGCGCATCACCCTCTCGCCGGAAGGCAACGATTTTCCTGCCATGCGGCGCTTGATAAATGGTTTATGCGCCAGAGGCCAAACCATCCTCGCGTTGAGCTTTCACAGCTCATCTCTGGAAGTCGGCGGTAACCCCTACGTCACGACGCGCGCTGATCTGCATATGTTTTATGACCGCTTGTCCGCTGTGCTCGACTATTTTGCAAACGATCTTAATTTCAGTTTTGCCGGGATTTTGCAAGTTCCGGATCACCTCTTGGACGCTCCTCCTATGCCTCCGCCTCGCAACCAAGCGGTCACTGCTGACGCAGCGGGAGCACGCAATTGAGGCCGCCGGGAAAGGTTCTGCTGATTGCAAACAACTTTCCGCCCGTGCGCGGCGGTTCAGCCGTTGTTTATGATAATCTTGCCCGGAATGCTGATGGGCGGATCGTCGTGCTGGCGCCCAAGATCAACTACAGGGACGGCTTGCCCATTGTCGGTTGGCGCGAGCATGACCGGCATGCGCCCTACCGCATCATCCGTCTCCCGCTGCTGCGCACCAAGCTGCAGGACGCACACGTCGGACTGGTTTGGAAGCGTTTGCTCATTGCAAACGACCTCTGGATCAGGCTGCGCCTCATCGTGATGGTCCTGGCCGTGATCCGGCGGGAGCGCATATCGGCAGTCTGCATCGGGGAACTTCTGGCAAGCGGGTGGCTGCTCAGCATCCTGCGTTGGCTGCCGAAGATCTGTCTTCTCGTTTACGTGCACGGCGAGGAAATCACGACCGAGGACGGCTATGACAAGGGCGCTCGCCGGCGACGCCGTGCCTTGCTGGCGGACCGGATCATCGCCGTCAGCCGGTTCACCCGGACGGCGATCCGCTCGGCGCTCGGCCCAAGCGCCGACGCCAGGCTCAGCCTGATCGGCAACGGGGTCGATACCACGCGCTTCCACTGCGGAGAGAAACAGCCGGACCTGATCGAGCAGTATGGCTTGCGGGGCCGCTTCGTTTTCGTGTCGGTCTGCCGGCTGCTCGAAAAAAAAGGCATCGACAATGCCATTCGCGCCTTTGCCGAGTTGGACGTTCTCGATCAAAGCTGCCTGCTCTTGATCGTCGGGATGGGTCCGTTTCAGCAGGAGCTGCAAAAGATCGCCGCGGCGACCGGCGCCAAAGACCGGATCATATTCACCGGCGAGATAACCGACGACGAGCTCGTGAGTCATTATCGCCTTGGCGACGTGTTCATCATGCCGAACCGAGAACTTGCCAACGGCGATACCGAGGGGTTCGGCCTGGTGTTCCTGGAAGCCAATAGCTGCGGTTTGCCGGTGATCGCCGGGCGGGACGGAGGCAGCACGGATGCCGTGTGCCACGGGCAGAATGGCCTTGTCGTCAACGGGAACTCGGTTGAGGACATTGCAACTGCAATGGCAACCTTGCGGTCTGATGCCTTGTTGCGCGCCAAGCTGTGCGAGGGCGGGCGCGCCATGGCGACCGCTGCCGACTGGAAAGAGAAGGCTGCGTTGTTCATGCGGCTGTGTGCCGGTGACACGGAAGCCTCGCTCGCGTGCGAGCCCAGAGCCTTGGTTCCGCAGCCGGCTTCCCAGGCGACAGAAACAGGCCACCGAACGGCCTGATGACGCGAGACGGGTGAGCCCTTCCGTTTGTTCCGCGCCGCCACGAGCGCATCACCGCTCAAGTTTGGCCGTCCGTCCGATCCCGTGATAATCCAGCCCGGCGGCGACGACCGCCGCCGGGTCGAACACGTTGCGCAAGTCCATCACCAGGCGCCCGCGCATCGCGCCGCGCAGCCGCTCCGGCGACAAGGCCCGGAACTCGTTCCACTCCGTCACCACCACCAGCACGTCCGCGCCCTCGGCGGCGTCGTAGGCATCGGCGCAATATGTCACATCCTCCGGCAGCAGGGCGCGGGCACCGTCCATGCCGACCGGGTCGAACGCGCGGATCGATGCGCCCTCCTCCACCAGGCGACTGAGGATGGGGATGCTGGGAGCGTCGCGCATGTCGTCCGTTTCCGGCTTGAAGGTCAGGCCGAGCACCGCGACCGCGCGGCCGTTCACCGACCCACCGCAAGCTTGGATGATGCGGGCCGCCATGCCGGACTTGCGCGCGTCGTTCACCGCAACCGTTGTCTCGACCAGGCGGGACGGTGCGCCCCAGTCCTGGGCGATCCGCATCAGCGCCAGAGTGTCCTTCGGAAAGCAACTGCCGCCGAAGCCTGGCCCGGGATGCAGGAACTTGCGCCCGATCCGGCCGTCCAGCCCGATGCCGCGGGCCACGTCGTGCACGTCGGCGCCGACCTTCTCGCACAGGTCGGCCATCTCGTTGATGAAGGTCACCTTCATCGCGAGGAACGAGTTAGCGGCATATTTGGTCAGCTCCGCCGCTTCCAGGCTGGTGAACAGGATCGGCGCTTCGATAAGGTAAAGCGGGCGGTACAGGCGGCGCAGCACGTCCTGCGCCCGCTCGCTGTCCGTGCCGATCACCACGCGGTCGGGACGCATGAAATCACCGATCGCGCTCCCTTCGCGCAGGAACTCGGGGTTGCTCGCGACATCGACATGGAGGTCCGGGCGGGTGCGGCGCATGATCTCGGCGATGCGGCGGCCGGTGCCGACGGGGACGGTGGACTTGGTGACCACCACGGCATAGCCGGTGAGCGCGCGGGCGACCTGCTCGGCGGCGGCGTTGACGTACGACACGTCGGCATGGCCGTCGCCGCGCCGGGTGGGCGTGCCGACGGCGATGAACACGGCCTCCGCCCCGGCCACGGTTGCGGCCAAGTCGCCGCTGAAGCCGAGGCGCCCGGCGGCCACGTTGTCCGCCACCAGCCGGTCTAGGCCCGGCTCGTAGATGGGCATGCGGCCCGCCGCCAAGGCGGCGAGCCGCGCGGAGTCAGACTCCACGATGCCAACCTCGACGCCCAGGTCGGCGAAGCAGGCGCCGGAGACCAATCCCACGTAGCCGCCGCCGATCATCGCAATGCGCAAACCTTGTCTCCTAGTTCAAACCGCGTTTCGCAAACTGTTTCTTTGCTGTTACGTGAGCATGGCACGTCGTCAGGTCCAGGACCAAACGGACGCTTGAAGCCCGTCAGGCAGTTTACCGTTGACCTGTGTTGCGGTAACAACCCCGCATTGAGATCAGGAGCTGTTCATTGCATCTTGAGCGTCGTGTTCTTGTGACGGGCGGTGCTGGCTTTCTGGGCTCCCATCTTTGCGAACGCCTGCTGGACGCCGGGTGCCACGTGCTGTGCGTCGATAACTTCTTCACGGGAACGCCACGTAACATCGCGCACCTGCACGACAACCGCAACTTCGAGCTGATGCGGCATGACGTGACGTTTCCGCTGTTCGTCGAGGTGGACGAAATCTACAACCTCGCCTGCCCGGCGTCGCCGATCCATTACCAGCGCGACCCCGTGCAGACCACCAAGACCAGCGTGATCGGCGCCATCAACATGCTCGGCCTCGCCAAGCGAACCGGCGCCAAGATCTTCCAGGCGTCCACCAGCGAGGTGTATGGCGACCCCTCTGTGCACCCGCAGCCGGAGGGCTATTGGGGCAACGTGAACCCCATCGGCTCGCGCTCCTGCTACGACGAGGGCAAGCGCTGCGCCGAAACGCTGTTCTTCGACTACCGCCGCCAGCACCGGCTGCGCATCAAGGTGGCGCGCATCTTCAACACCTATGGTCCGCGCACCCACCCGCGGGACGGCCGGGTGGTGTCGAGCTTCATCGTGCAGGCGCTGACCAATCAGGACATCACGGTGTTCGGGGAGGGGCAGCAAACCCGCTCCTTCTGCTACGTGGACGACCTGATCGACGGCTTCATCAAGCTGATGGACAGCCCGGCGGAGATCGCCGGGCCGGTCAACCTGGGGAACCCCGGGGAGTTCACCATCCTGGAACTGGCGCAGAAGGTGATCGACCTCACGGGATCGCAGTCCCGCATCATCCACCGACCGTTGCCGGAGGACGACCCGAAGCAGCGCCGTCCGGACATCACGCAGGCCAAAGCGAAGCTGGGCTGGGAGCCGGCGGTGTCGCTGACGGAGGGGCTGCGGCGCACGATCCCGTATTTCGAGGCCTTGCTGTCCACGCTGCCGCCGGGCTTGATGGTGCACAACCGCTGAAGAGGCTTTGACGACTTATCAATGGGATGATGCTTGGCACAGGACATGAGCATGGACACCGAGAAGCCCGCCGCCGACGCCACCGCGATCTGGGACGAGCGTTATGAGAAGGGGGAGCACGTCGGGTCCCAAGCGGTGATCGAGGGCGATCCGATCGACTTCACCCAGCACAAGTTCCTGTATCAGCACGCCATCGCCAAGCCGCTGACCGGGTCACTCGACGGCTGGTCGGTGGACAGCATCGCCCGGCAGTTCTTTGCGCCCCCGCCCGCCCGCGTGCTGGCCATCGGGTCGGGCATGGCGTTCCTGGAAGAGTATCTGGTCGCCCAGAACTACGCCCAGCACGTCACGGCCTACGAGATGTCGCGCACTGCTATCGAGGGCGCGCGGGCGCGTGTGGCGGGCAAGGAGTATGCGGCCCGTCTCGATCTGCGCTGCGGCGACGTGCTGACCGAGAACCTGCCGACCGCCGGCTATGACGCGGTGTTCGTGCAGGCGGCGATCCATCACTTCGCCGAGATCGAGGAGATGTATGTCCTGATGCACCGGGTGTTGAAGCCCGGCGGCCTCCTTTGGTTCGACGAGTATATCGGCCCCGACCACCACATCTACGAGCCGGACGTGCTGGCGGTCATGGACGAGGTGAATGACTGCCTTGCCCCGCATTACCGCTGGGACGTGCTGGCCAAGCACACCCGCAGCATGGTGCCGCGCCCGTCGCTTGAGTTCATGATGGGACACGACCCGTCAGAGGGCGTGCATGCGTCCCGCATCCTGCCGCTGACCTACCAATGGTTCGACGTGATCCATCGCCAGGACTACGGCGGCGCGATCATGCGGCCGTTCTTCACCGGCATCCTGCCCAACTTCAATTGGTCTGACCCCCGGGACCAGACAGTGGCCCGGCTCATCATCTTGATCGAGCAGATGCTGACCCGGCAGGGCGTGTTGCCGAACTACCACACCGCGGTCGTTGGCCGCCGCCGCGAACAGCCCCTACCGCCGCTGACCGCGGAGGAGGAGCGTCGGATCAACTACGCCGACTGGCCCGGCCTCATTGCGAAAGCGGCGCCGAAGCCGGCCCCGAAACCGGTGACGTCTGGGCTGCTGGCACGCCTGCTCGGCCGGTCGTAGTAGCGGGCACGCCGCGGCCGGGCTTCCAGCGGAGCGCCGGCGCTTCGACCAGGTGCCAGGACAGCACGGCGAGCGGCAGGGTCAGCACCATGCAGGTCGCGATGGGATACTCGTTGCGTGGCATGGCCGCGAGCACGATCTGCTGCACCGGGAACGCATACAGGTACATGCCATAGGAGAAATCCCCGAACCGCCCGGCCCGGCGCACCACCGGCATCGACAAACGGCCGAAGCAGATGACCATGTAGGGCAAGGTCACCCACTCGATTGGTAGGTTCCACCAGCTGTACCAGCTCGCGACCATCCAGTTCAGCGTGTAGCCAATCAGGGCGAAATCGGCTCGGTAGAAATTCGGCACCCGGTCGCCCAGCAGCCGATACAGACCGCCGATGAAGAAGAACGGCACTTGGACCAGCATGTACTTGACGTCGGTGTTGTAGAAGATGATCGGAAGGCCCTCGTAGCCGTAGAACAGCCACATGCCGGCGACGCCCGCGGCCACCCCGCCGATCCCAAGCGACCAAAGCCGCCATTGCCGCGGCAACAGGGCGAACAGCGGCACCGTCAAGTAGCACAGCACCTCCGGGAACAGGCTCCACAGCGAGCCGTTGACGGCGCCGTTCAGCCGCAAGCCCTCGAACACGCCGGGCAGGTAGAGCCGCTGGAACAGCCACAGGTTCTGCAGGTACTTAAGCACCTCGCCGTTATGCAGGTAGACGCGGAGCGGCAGGTTGCTCAGCCGTGGGCCGAGGATGTAGGCGGTGGCGAGCACGCAGGCGATCAGGCCGGGGAAGATGCGCAGCGCCCGCTTGGCTAGGAACGGCAGCAGCCTCGGCGTGCGCTGCCAGCTTCCGGTGACCATGTAGCCGCTGATGGCGAAGAAGATGTCGAGGCCGATGCGCGCGAACGGCACGCCCCAGAAGCCCGGCCCGGCCGGCGTCGCCAGGATCCAGCCATGCCCGTAGATCACCATCCCCGCCGCGAACAGCCGCAGGGCGTCGAAGTTGTTGTCCCGGTGGGCCTCGGTCGTCATGCCGGCTGCACCGCGGCTGCCCGCGAATGGGCGGCGACCGTCTGCACCGCCCGTTCCCAACGCGGCGACAATGCCGCCGATTGGTAAAGCGCCGCCTGGCGCAGCCCGCGGTCGCGCATTTCTGACAGTACGCCGGTCTCCCGCGGCAGTTCGACCAGGCGGGCCAGGATCGCGGCCAGCTCCTCCTCGTCGTAAGGGTCGAAGTAGGCGGCGGCGTCGCCATACACCCAGCGGTGCACCGGGATGCCGCTCGCGACCAGCGGCGCGCCGCAGGCCATGCCCTCGACGCCGCTGTAGTCGAACCCCTCCGCCCGGCTGGGGGCGACGACCAGGTGCGCCATGGAATACAGCACCCGCAGCTCGGCCAACGGCACGCCGGACACGTGATACGCGCCTTCCTGCACCAGCAGCTTGAGTTCGGCCAGCTCCGCATCCGAGCGCCAGCCGGGGTTGGCGACGATCAAGAGCTGCATCGGCGCCCGGGTCATGCGGCGCGCGAGTTCAAAGCCGCGGAACAGGCGAAGGTAGTTCTTGCGCGGCTCCAGCGTCGAAACGGCGATGATGAGCTTCGGCAAGGGCGCGTCCGGCGCGTCCCGCCGCCCGCCCGCCGGGGCCGTTGCCGTGCTGGCCCGGCGTCGCAGGATGGTGCGCAGCTCGTTCTCCGAGCGCACGTCGGGCCGGTACTCGGGGGCGACCAGCGCCGGGATGGTGTGCACGCGCGGCTCGCTTTCGGGGAACAGCGTCAGCACGTCCTCCCGCACCGGCTCGCTGTCGCAGAAGAAGTGCGCGCCCTGGTCCATGTTCCGCTTCAGCATGCGGGCGTGGCTATTGGTGTGCGGCCAAGGCTCGCCGATGGTATGGGGGCTGAGCAGCGGCAGCGCGTCGTAGTATCGGACCATGAACTGCGTGCCCGGCGTCACCCGGTATGGCGACACGGTGGCGGCGAAGAACACGTCCCAGCCCGTCGTGTTCAGCCGCCGCTGGAACGGCAACGGCAGCAGCGACAGGCTGCGCGCGTTCTCATGGCCCAGCGCGGTGGCGAAGAATTCGGCACGCCCCAGCAGGCCGCGGTCGGACGGCGGCAGCGTGTTGTCGAACAGCTTCATCCACAGGTAGTCTTCGAACAGCACGGGGTCGATCGGCAGGTCGAGCTGCTCTTCCCGCTGCGCGAGGCTGAGAATGGTGGTGACGTGGTGCATCCGGCGGCGGATCGGGCCGGGCAGCAGGAACGACAGGCCGGGCGGCGCATGGTGGCGTTTGGTGTCCTGGCTGATCAGCACGCGCGCCTGCTGCAAGGTGCGGTCGAACGGCGTTTGCCCGGCAGCAGGGCGCCGCGGCGGCCCGGCGAAATGGATGCCGGACGCAAGGCCGCCCAACCGCCCCAGCTTCATGTCCGAGAACAGTTGGAACAGCAGCCGGGTTTCCTGCGGGATGCCGGCGAAGCCCTCGTAGCACGGGCGCAGGTCCACCAGGAGAGACGGACGCGGTGCGGTCAAGCGGGCGCCTGGGCATCGAGAACCGGGCTGTCGCCACCGCGGGCGAGCACCGCGAATCCAGCCGCGATCAGCGGCCCCGCATCTTCCGCCCCGCCCGGCCGGACCCAGCGCGCACCGGGCGAAAGGGCCGCGCGGGCCGCCGCAGGGGAAAGGGCCGCGCCGCCGAGCAGCAGATCGCCCGGCTCGCCGATGGATTTCCCATCGCGCAGCAGCGAGGCCAAGGGCGGCGGCACGTCGTCGCACACCTGGATGGATTGCCGGGTGAGGCGGGATGCTGCGTCGGCGACGCTGCGCCGCCCGTGGCCGGGCGGCATCCCGTGCAGGATGGCGCTGGCCAGGCTCTGCGCCCCGGCGTCGGCGGCGCAATGCGGGCAGGGGGCCGGGCGGTCCGGTGCGGTCCGTCCACAGACCCGGCACGTCCATTGGCCCAGCGCGCCCATCAGCGCCGCGCGAGCCACGTCCTCGCTGAACCGGCGGCGCAGCACGGTCTGGCCCGCCGACGCCATCGCGGCGCAGCGCACCGGGTCCCGGTACAGGGCGACAATTCCGGCGGCGAGGTCGGCGGCCGTCTCGGCGATCCAGGCTTCCGCGCCGTGGACGAGGCCCAACCCTTCGTTGCCCACCGCCGTCGTGACGACCGGCACGCCTTCTTGCAGGCTGGCGACGATCTTGCCCTTCACCCCGGCCCCGTAGCGCAACGGGCTCACCGACAGCCGGGACTGCGCATAGAGCGGCGCCACGTCCGAAACGAAGCCGGAAACGGAAACGCGGCGGCTGGCCAGGGCTTCCACCGCGTGCGGCGGGGCGTTGCCGACCAGCTGCAGGCGCACGTCCGGCAGCGCGGCCCAGACCAGCGGCATGATCTCCTGCGCCAGCCAGACCGCGGCATCGACGTTGGGCAGGTGGTTGTAGCCGCCGACAAAGATCAGCGCGTCCCGCGTAGAGTCCGGACCGGGCCGGGCCAGGGGCGTAGTGGGCAGGAGGTAGGGCGGGATCGCATGCACCTGCGCCCCCCGCACGTCGGCGCGGATGGCCGCGGCTTCCTCTTCGCTCGGCGTCATCACGCGGTCCACTTCGGCGAAGATGCGGGTCTCGATCCGCCTCAGGCGCTTGCTCTCGATGAGCGCATGCGGGTCGCCTTCCAGCTCCCAACGGCGGCGTTCCCGCAGGTGATGCAGGTCGTGCGTGTAATACAGGATTGGTGCCCGGGTTTGCGCCCGGATCAGGTCGAGGATGGGGCCGGTCACGTCGGGCCGTGCGGTCCAAACGAGGTCAACCTGCCGGCCGTTGGCCCGCAGCCAGCGGTCCAGCGTTTCCGGGGCGTGCAGCACCTCGATGCCGTCCTGCTGCAAAGCGGCGGTATAGGGCTGGGTGGGCGCGGGGTCGAAGGCCGGGCAGAGAGTGACGTGGTAGCCCATGTCTTGCAGCAGATGCAGGTACTGGCTGAGCGTGACGCCCCCGGCGTTGCGGTCCCATTCCGGCACGCGGTCGTCGATCACCAGCGCGATGCCAGCGGGGGCCGGGCGGCTGCGGACGTGAAGCTCCGGCGCGTTCGGCAACGGCTGGCCCAGCAGGGCGCGGGCCCATTTGGCGCAGAACTTCGCGTGGTTCGCCTGGCTGTGCCGGTCCCGCGCCTCCGTCCCGTAGGAGTTGCTGCCGTGGTGCACCACGGCGCTGGCCGGCTGATACACCACGCGCCAGCCTAGGTCGCGCAGGGTGAAGGCAAGATCGAATTCCTCGTAGAACGCCGGGGCAAAACGTTCGTCGAATCCGCCCGCCTGCTTGAACGCTTCGCGGCGAACCAGAATGCAGGCGCCGACCGCCACATCCACGTCGCGGACAAAATTGAGTTCCGGCGCCGCCGGGTCGCGCCCGGCGCCATAGGGCAGGCCCCAGCCGTTGCGCAGCACCGCGCCGCCGGCTTCCTGCACCGTGCCATCCGTGTTCAGCAGCTTGGCGCCGACCAGGCCCACCAGCGGATCGGCGTCGGCGAGGCGCACCAGCGGCAGGAGCCAGCCCGGTTGCACAGCCGTGTCGTTGTTGAGGAACACGATGTATCGCCCAAGCGCCGACTCCGCCGCGTTGTTGCAGCTACGCAGGAAACCGAGGTTGGCCTTGTTCTCGATGATACGCAGCCCCGGCACACGCTCCCGCAGCAGCGGCGCGATGCGGCCAGTCGGCTTGTCGTCGGCGACGATGACCTCGTAGCGAACCTCGCCGCCGCTGTGCAGCATGACGGATTGCAGGCAACGCAGGGTGTCGCCGTAGTGGCCGTAAACCGGCACGATGATCGAAACATCTGGCGCAGGCTCGATGGCAAATGCCACCGCTGGCGGCGCGTCGGCGGCAGGGACCTGATGCGGCGCCACTGGGAGTCCCGCGGCCCGGCCAATCTCCAGCCAATGCGCCAGCGGGTCGGCGCCGGGCGGCAGGCCGTGCTCCGCACGGTACCAGGCCGCGTCGAACAGCGGGTGCGGGTTCAGCCCGTCGCGGACGCCGTGCTGCCACCAATGCAGCAACGGGTCGAATTCCGGCATGCCGCCGTGGTCCAGCGTGAGCGCCCGGGCGTCCAGCATCGGGTTCGGGTCGCGCCCGGCTGTCCGGCCGGTGCCGATCCAATGGGTCAGCGCGTCCTGCCCGGCGGCACCCGGGTTCTGCGCCAAGTACCAATCCACATCCAGGAACGGGTTCGGGTCGAGGCCCCGGGCCGCGCCCTCCCGCTGCCAATACAGCAGGGGGTTCTCCTCGCTCGCCGCGACGGCGGGGTTGCGGGCGAGAAACCAGGCCGTATCGAAGTGGCGGTTCGGCATGGCGCCGGCCTGCGCGCCGACCCAGGCGAAATGCGCGGCCGGGTCGTGGCCCGCCGCTGCCAGGTCCGGGTGGCTCGCAAGGTAGAACTCGGCATCGAACAGCGGGGACGCACGCAGGGCGGCAGCCTCCGCGGCCCGCCGGGCGCGCAGGCGGCGGTGGGCCGCGAGGTTTCCGGACAACGCCATCCCGGCCAAACGCAGCGCGCGCCGGATGCCGCGCCCGAGCCACGGCGCATGGCGGCCCACGGCGCGCACCGGGGCAGCGAAGCGCCAGGAGGCGGACCGGTAGGTCGCTTCCTGCAATGCCTCCGCCCGCGCCAGCCTCGCGCGCACGCCGGCCAGCTCGGCATCCCGCCCGGCCAGCACCAGATGCACCCGCTCCCAATCCGCGGCGCGGGCGGCGAGCATGGCCAGCAGTTCCGCGGCGTGGGCGTCGCGCTGGGCAAGCTGATTCTTCAGGGTCCCTTGATAGCACCAGGCATCTTCCAGTTCGGCCCGGGTCTCGGCGGCCTCGTTGCGCGCCGCGTCCAGGGCCGCGACCTGTTCGGTCAGCCGCGCCACCTCGGCCTCAGCCTGCGCGGCGGCATCCCGGGCGCTTTGCAGCGCCTCGACCTCGGCAGCATAGCCGGCGTTGCGCGCCTCTGCCTCCCGCTGCGCGGCAACCGCCTGGGTTTGCTCGAAATGGTCCATCCAACGCTCGCCCAACAGGGCAAAGCGTTCCCGCACGGCCGATGCCGCATCGCCCAGGCGGCACAGCGCAAGCACATCCTCCGGCGTATGGGGGCCGACGGCGAGCACGCCGAGTCCGTGGCTGTGCAGGAACTCGAACCCCGGGTGCGCCGCCTGCAGCTCCCGCCACAGGCGCCACACGCCGAAGTCGCTGCGGCGCTCGTTGGTGTCATGGAACAGCACCACGGCGCGGTCCGACAGCTTGGGGCGCC
>CALMVT010000608.1 GCA_937873175.1 uncultured Acetobacteraceae bacterium
CGACCGCGATTACCCGATGTCCACATATGGGTGAGCCCCTTGGTCGCCGAACTCGACCTGGAGGAGGAGAGCAGGTCCGGGTCGCACTCGGCGAACGCTGGGCGCGCCTGGCCTGCAATCTGACGTGATCTCAGGACCGTTCTGGTGATCGGCGGCTCGGGCCGCTCACGACATAGACGTGGCCGCGTCCTGAGGTGAAAGGGTGATGCACCCGGGAAGGGGTCTCCGTCCGTGTCGAGACGATCAGGCACACGCCGACGACGATCACCGCAGTGGCGAGCAGCATGCGCGCGCTCAGCGGCTCTGCGAACAACAGCGACCCGAGAGCGATCGCAACAACCGGGTTCACGTAGGAGAATGTCGTCGCGACCGAGGGAGACACTGTCTTGGCCAAGAAGCCGAAGGCCGTGAACCCGACCACGGCGCTGAGGGTGAGCCATCCCAGGCCCAACCAGGACTGCAAGGTCACAGCGCCCAGTTCCAGCCCCTTGACGTCTCCGAGCAGCACGGCCGCGATGAGCAGCACCGCGCCGCCACCCAGAAGCTCCACTCCCGCGGTGATCCGGGGGTCGTCGGGCAGGTTGAAGCGCGGCGCGAGCACCGCCCCGAACGCCCAGGACACCTGGCCCGCGACGATGAGTGCTACGCCAAACGGGTCCAGGCCCGATCCGGGCCTGAGAAGAAGGCTGACGCCTGCGAAGCCCACCGCCAGGCCGAGTACGGCGCGGCGCGGCAGGCTCTCGCGAAACATCGCGTAGCCCAGGCAGGCGGCGATGAGCGGCAGCAGGGCAGACAGCACGCCAGCGATCCCGGACGAGACGCTGCGCTGGCCGACGGTGCCGCCTCCGGCTCCCAAGGCCAGGATCAGGATGCCAATCGCGATCGAGGGCACCCATTGCCGACGGGTAGGCGGCTGTGCTCCAGACTTGAGAGCCCAGGCGAGCAGCAGCGCACCGGCCACCAAGCCTCGCACCGCAACGAGGGTGAGCGGGGGCAGGCTGGCCAGGGCTGCCTTTGCACCAGCCGGACCGGAGCCGAAGAAGACATAGGTGGCGGCCAGGGCGAGCGGGACGCGCCAGCCGATGCTCCGCAACCTGGAGAGCGGGGGCGTATTGGCCGTCGTGTGCGCTCTTGGGTCCGGGGCGGGCAGCGCGGGAGGAGGCGAGACAGCAACGCCTTCGGCAGCAAGAGCCTCACCATGCTCCTTCGGTCCAGCATCAAACATCCACGCACCTCCTGTGTCGTGGTCCCATTTAGTCACGCAAGTCACGAGAAGCCGAGCAACAGCCAGTCAGCCCAGCTCGGCATCACTGGCATGGCAGCAGAACGGCCACCACCACCACAGCGAGGACCGCCAGGCCGAGCCAGAAGCCGGTCAGGCCCCTGCCCCGCTTTCGCCTGCCCCGTTCCCTGCCCTTGCCCGCTTTTCGGGGTCACGTGTTTGGACGGCCCTCATGATGCAAGAAGTTTTTGAGGGGATTTGGTGATTGGTGCGACTGCGGTCGTGTTTCCGGCCTGTTGGCGCGGCACATCGCCGCTGGCCCAGATGGGTTTCGCGCCCGGTGCCCAAACGCTATAGCGGCCCGTGTTGGCCGTGTGACCCCGCTGGATGTGCCGGACGTCGGATCGACCGATCGCCATCTCCCTTTATTGCCCTCCTGCACCTGGCATCAGCGCGTGCCGGCCGGTTAGGCCGCCGCGCCTGCGAGCGGTCTGGCCCGGTAGGCCTCGCCGCGCGCCATCATCGCCCAGACGATCCGGGCGGTCTTGTTGGCCAGCGCCACCGCTGCGAGCTTGCGCGGCTTGCGGGCCAGAAGCTGTGTCAGCCAAGAAGAGGCCAGGCGGCTGCCCGGCTTGCTGGCATGACGGATCACCGCCGTCGCGCCGACGATCAGCAGCTGCCGCAGCCGCTCATGGCCGGCCCGGCTGATGCCACCTAGGCGCTGCTTGCCGCCACTGGAGTGTTCGCGCGGCGTCAGCCCAAGCCAGGCGGCGAGATGGCGGCCGCTCTCGAACTGCGCCGCTTCCACGTTCAATGCGAGGCTGACCGCGGTGACCGGCCCGATGCCGGGCACCTGGGCCAAGCGCCGGCTCACGTCGCTGGCCTTGTGCATGGCAAGCAGCCGGACGTCGATCGTGGACACCTGCGCGTCAATCTGCTTGATCTGCCAGCCGAGCAGCGCCAGCATCTCGCGCGCGATCTCGGGTACCTCCGGGTCGGCCGCCAGCTTGGCCAACAGTTCCTCCACCCGCGACACACCGAGCGGCACCACCAACCCGAACTCCGTTGCGTGCCCGCGCAGGGCGTTCACCGCCTGCGTGCGCTGCCGCACCAGCAACTCGCGCGTGCGCAGCACCATGAGCTCACCCTGCCGCTCAGCGCTCTTGACCGGCACGAAGCGCATGGACGGGCGGCCCGCTGCCTCACAGATCGCTTCCGCGTCGGCCCGGTCGGTTTTGCTGCGCTTGACGTAGGGCTTGACGTATTGCGGCGGGATCAGCCGCACGCGGTGCCCCATTGCTGTCAACCGCCGCGCCCAGTGGTGGGCGCCACCGCATGCCTCAAGCGCGACCTCCGTCGGCGCGAGCTTCGCCATGTAGGCCTCGAACGCACTCCGCCTCAGATCCCGCCGCAGACTTGCAGCGCCGCTCGCATCCACCCCGTGCAGCGTGAACACGTTCTTGGACGTGTCTATCCCAACCAGCTTAAGCTCCATTTCGGGCGGCTCCATGGTTTGATCTCCGACAACCAGACCTTGGCACATCCGATGCCGCAGAGGGCCGTCTACCCCAACGCTAAAGAACGGGCAGGAAAGCACGCTTTAGGCATAAACTACTGATCCCAAATCGGAACTTTGACACTCGTTCCGAGACATGTATCTCGCGTGGTCTTGTCCCAATTGAGGTAGAGCCTGTTTGGGCCAAAATGGCTTCTAACAGAATCAGTGGTTTACAGCCCATCAAGCAGACTGAGGTCAACTGGGACAGCTCAGCCGAGGGCTTTGTTCCTGATTCGTGCCACAAGGCGTGCTTTGCGGCCCTGTCTATAGGGTGACCCTATATCGGCATGAAGCCTGACAGGCTTGGCCGGCGAGCGCCGGCCCCGCTCCGGCTCAGCCTTGGACGGCTGCCTTCTGCGCGCTTTCCGCCAGGCTGCTGGAATACTCGTCGGCCTTGTAGATGTCCGAGACGATCGACTTCAGCTTGCCCGCTTCTTCGCTCATCCCCAGCGCCTCGGCGTAGGCTGCAACCGTGCCGAAACCGGCCAAGCCATAGTGCGACATGCGCTGGTATTGCGCGACCATCTCCAGGTCGCGCAACTGCGGCGGCAGGTCGGACTCCAGGGCGTGCTTCGTGGCCTCCTGAACCAGCCCCTCCATGCCCGGGCAGGGGCTGTCGCTGTCCGCGTCCATCATGGCGCGCAACAACTGCGTGTGCTGGGCGATGCCGGTGACGGACCGCTCGAACAGCTGCTTCAGCTTCGGGTCCGTCGCCTTGTCGCCGAACCGCTGCACGA
>CALMVT010000609.1 GCA_937873175.1 uncultured Acetobacteraceae bacterium
AAGTGAAGCCGGGTGAAGGGTCGGCAGCGGGCATTGTTCTTCTTAGGATGATAGGTGCTGGGCCATACAGGTTCTTGCGCCCCAAGTGAGCTGATCCCTGATAAAAGCAGCCCGGACTCTCCACCGTGAGCGGCCCATCTCAATCAGTCTCCGACCCTTCTGCAATCTTTGCGAGTGCGTTGAGCGCGGAAAAATTGCCCTGACACGAGACTGCAACTCGCAAACGTTGTCGGTGCAACCTTGGTTAACAACATGCAGTTCAGGGCTGCATGGCTTTCCCAAGCCCGGCGGCATCTTGCGGTGCCACCACCTCTTGGGGGCGTTGGCCGATGCCTAAAGTAACTCGCTTGCTCGTGCCCGTTCGTCTCCGCATGGCGGAGCAATGTTCTGTGTGGACGAAGAGACAGCCGCAGCGATCCGCCGCGTGTTCAACGAGAAAGGGGAGCTGTCCGCTGTCGTCGAGCTGCGCCGGCATTTTCTACTCATCACCGACAACGTTCGAGGGCGGGAGTGCGTGCGGATCATCGCGGCATGGCAGCCGGTGCCCCCTCCAGCGAAGGGCGCGGATAGGGTTGTCCGCCTGAAACCACGGCGGCGGCCGAGCGCTGCGCCGCGGTGAGCGCGGCCGTTTGGCATCAGCCCGTCCCGGTTAAAGTATGGTCTGCCTGCGACGGCGCCGCCTTCTGCTGAGTCAAAGTGTTACCCGGCATCAGCGCGAGGGGGATTGACTGGGACAGCCCGCCGCTGGTCGCCATTCCAGCATTGTTTGACCAAGCGTGGTTCAGCCCTGCCCCATGTCGTGATCTCGGGACACGTGCTTTGCACAGTTAGTTGTGCGATTTTGGGGTAGAAAAGTACGCTTTCGTAGCCAAGAAGGTACTTCGTACTGCTTAACCCATCTCGAAGGACCTGGGAAGCATGCAAGACAAGCTTGAACTAAAATGTATCGATTGCGGGGAACCGATCTAAGACTATGTAGCATTGGATGCAAATAGTTATAGATGAGTTGATCAGATGGCGATCGCAAGAACATTGGCCATCGAACCTGGAATCGTTCAGGTAGTTCTTTGTAGCCGTATCGTCGATCTTCAGGATACGCACAGACTGGAGCAGGACATCGACGACATAGTGCGGTATGCGCAAACCAAGAATGCCAAATTGGGAGTCACGGGAGCGTTGCTGACCGACAGGGCATCATTTGCGCAGGTGATTGAAGGGCCAATTGCCTCGATCGAGGGCATGTATTCCAGGATCGTCGACGACAAGCGGCATCACGGCGTTGAACTACTGCAGTATGTCACCACACACGTCCGCTTGCTGCCGTTGTGGCCTCTGGCCTTTGTCGAGGTCGATCGCATCCCAGACATCGGCAGGATCAACGGCCGCAGCACGTCTTTGGACCGCTGGAGGGCTTGCATCTCCGTGCTCACGGCTCTTCGGCCCTTGTTGCTTGGGTGACCGCGGCGTGCTTTCCGGCCTTCAGGTGCAGCGTCCTGCCGGCGCACCCGCCTTCGCCCAGGCCGGTGCGGCTTCCGGCCACCATGGGTCGCGAAAGCGCTCAACCCGAGCTATACGAGGCGAACATCTTGAGGCGGCACAGGGCAGCCATGCGAGGCGACAGGGCCACCGGGCCGTGGTAGCGTCCTCGGTTTAGGTCGCACGCGCTCAGCACGGCATACCCGTCCTGCCATTCGCCTCGGTCCACCTCGTCAGGCCAGTCCTGGCCGCGCCAAAGCAGGGGCCGTAGGCCGTCCGCGTCCTCGATCCAATGCCAAGCGCTCCGCTCGGGGTTTTCGGGGTAGCCGTCCCATGTTGCGGGATCATGCATTCTGGCCTCCCATGTAGCGACAACGCCGGTGACAGGCCAATGCCATGGCCTACGACGTGTGCTGGCTTGGCACCTAGGCTCGGGAAACTGCCTCGTTGATGCGAGTAAAAGCAACATTTTTCAGCAAATTATCGTAACGATTTCGCATTAACTAGTACATTTATGCATTAATAGACAGATGATGGGCGTGGAGGGAGCGGGAAGCAAGGGCGCAGGATGCCAGAATGGTGCTGTGCTTGTTCAGCAGTCCGATGATTCAGCTATGAGAAGCCGGTTGGTCGGCCTTCTAGGCGCGCGAGGTGTGCCTCGTGCTACTGCTGGATGTTTTCGAAGTTCGCAAGGAGCTGTTCCGCAGCCTCCGTAGGCCGCTCGTCGGCGCGCAGCTCTGCCACGAGCTGGAGCTGCCGCGCCACGCGGGCGGCAGCTTGGCGGGCATGGCGGCGAACCATCTCCAGATCGGTTTCTTTCTCCAATACGTCCTGTCCCGTCGCACTCAGACCCCGTTTTGAAAGTCACGGAGCGGGCAGTCGTTTACGGTTTGGGTGAACGGTGCGATGGACCATGAGGCGGATCATGGCGAGGGTGACCATGGCTTCGGATACCTCGGGCAGGTGCTCGTAATCCTTGGACAGACGCCGCCAGCGGCCAAGCCAGCCGAATGTGCGTTCGACCACCCACCGCCGTGGCAGCACGACAAAGCCCTTGGTGCCTGGGATGCGGCTGACGATGATCAGCGTGATGCCGAGCAGGAAGCAGGCGAGCTCGCCGAAACCGCAAGGCGGTTTGCGGC
>CALMVT010000610.1 GCA_937873175.1 uncultured Acetobacteraceae bacterium
CTCGCCCGCAGCCCACAGGCGATACTTGCTGGCACGAGACCTGACAGAACCCCTCGTTGGAGCTGCGCAGCTCCTCCAGCGCGGTCTCGTGCTCTTCGGTAAACGATTGTAGCTGCTCCCCGGTGTCGCGGATTTCGCGGTCCAGCTCCACAGCCAGGCTGGCTGTTCCGGGGGCGCCGTCGGGCGGGACCTCTCCAGTCCTCCCGGGACCGGCGTCCCGGAACACGATCAGGTAAGGCAGGTCCGGCTCCTGTCCGGGCAGCGGCTCCACGACCAGGGTGACCGACCCACTCCCTCCGTCCTCGCCCTCAACCGGGACGCTGCGCTCCACCGCGCCCGGTCTCGACCACACCGTGCAAGGCGGCTCGCAGGCTGTGGCGCAGGCTGTGCCGGACCATGTCGAAGAGGCTGCGGCTGGGCGGACCCAACGCCGCCTGCAGGAAGCTTCCGACATGGCTGGAGTAGTGCACCACCGTGCCATCCTCGGTCACCACCACGAACGGCGCCGCGAACCGCTCCAGCACCCGGCCGTTGGCCACAGCCAAGGCTTTTGTCCAGCTGGTGCGGGCCTCCGGCTGCATGGTTTCGCTCAGCTGCAGCGCAGACGCTCGTGCAGAACCGTTCGGCACGAACCGCGGCGGCACCCTGATCGGCGCGCTTGGCCCGTCCCGCCGCTGGAAGATGCGGTTCTCCTTGTCCAGCGTGGCGAACAGCCCGTCGTGCTGCGTGACGGTTTCGCTGCTGCCGAGTAGCAGCATGCCGCCGGGCGCCAGCGCGTAGTGGAAGGAGGGGATCACGACCGCCTGCAGGTCGGCGTCCATGTAGATCAGCAGGTTGCGGCAGGACACCAGGTCCATGCGGGAGAACGGCGGGTCCCGCACCAAGCTGTGCGCCGAGAAGGTGCAAAGGTCGCGGACCTCCTTGGCGATGACGTAGCTGTTCTCGAAGCGGGTGAAGAACCGCGCCCGTCGCTCGGGCGACAAGCCGCCCAGCAGGGTGGCGGGATACCGCCCAGCAGGGTGGCGAGATACCGCCCGGCCCAGGCGGTGGCGATGGCAGGCTCGTCGATGTCGATGGCGAACACCTGCACCTTGGGCACGGCGTTGAGCCCGTCCATGTGCTCGCGCAGCAGGATCGCGAGCGAGTAGGCCTCCTCGCCGGTGGCGCATCCCGGCACCCAGACGCGGACGGTGTTGCTGGCGCCCTTGCCCTCGAACAGGCGGGGCACGACGACCTGCTTCACCGCTTCGAAGGCGCCGACGTCCCGGAAGAACGTGGTGACGCCGATCAGCAGGTCGCGGAACAGCAGCACCGCTTCCCCATGATCCTTTTCCAGCCGCGCGGCGTAGTCGGCCAGCGCAGCCAAGCCCAGCACCTGCATCCGGTGCCCGACCCGGCGCAGCAACGTCTTGTCCTTGTACTGGCTGAAGTCGTGGCTGACCTGCGCCCGCAGGATTTCGCAGATGTCCAGCCGCGCCCCGTCGGTCTGCAAGGCTGAGGCGGCCTGCGCGGACGGTGCCAGGCTGCCGTCCACCCGCATCAACAGGCGGGGCATGTCCTGCACGGGCACGATCAGGTCCACCACCCCGGTGGCGATGGCGCTGTCCGGCATGCCGCTGTGCTGCGGCGCGGTGCCGTCGCTGCCTTGGGCCAGGGTCAGGCCGCCCCGCGCCTTGATGGCCTTCAGTCCCAGCACCCCGTCATGGCCGGTGCCGGACAGCACGATGCCGACGGCGTTCTCGCCGAGTTCGGCGGCAAGACTGTCAAAGAACTCATCGGTCGGCGCCGCCTCGCGCGGAACATCGGCGGCCAGGCGCCGCAAGCGCAGCCGGCCCTGCCGCAAGGTGGCGACGTGGCCGGGCGGGACAACATAAACGCGGTTCGGGCCAACCCGGTCCCCATCCGCCGCCTCCACCACCGGCATCGCCGTCCAGCGCGCGATGATCTCGGCCAGCAGGCTTTTGCGGTCGGCAGACGAGTGAAGCACGACGACGAAACCCATGCCGCTGTCGGCCGGCATGCTTTCGAAGAACAGCCGAAAGGCCTCGATGCCCCTTGCCGACGCGCCGACAGCGACGACCCGCATGCCTTGCGGCTCCAGGCGCTCCGTCGGACGGGCAGCGACGGGCGCAGCTTCGTCATCCATGCTCGCGGCTGCCGGACTGGCCGCGCTGTATCGCTGCCTCGCGCCGGTGTTCGTCCTCTTCCAGCAGGCGTAGGGCAGCGCGCACCACCTCGCTCGCGCTGCGGAAGCGTCCGCAAGCAATCCGGTCGGCGATGAACGCCTCAATCTCCGGGGTGAGCGACACGTTGCGGGTCTTGATGTTCACAGGCATGGATCAAAGTCGAAAAACGACGCATTTTGTCAATCTTTGACGGTTCTTGTTATGTGAATTTGAGGTTGCTACGTCGCAGCAGGATCTCCGGAACAGGTGAGCATGGCAGGAGAAACACTCAGAGGGGTGGTTGTGCACCGCGCAGGATCCCGGCTGTCGCGCTGTAGTTCATCGTGAGACTCACACGGTCGGCATCGATCGCTGCCCTTAATCTTGAGGTTCCGAGACCACTGTTCTTAGGTTTGCTGCAACTCTGAGAACGAGGTTTGCGGAGGACAAAGGGCCGGTCCTCAGATGGACAAAGCGAGGCATGAACGCGAGGCAGACCCACGGGCGTCCAATAGCAGGGGCATCGGCGGCCAAGACGCCCGCGCAGCCTGGCCCTTTCTCGTCACCTCGCTTCCACGATGGCGCGGACGCGTGCGGCGAGCGCGTCCATGGCGAACGGCTTGGTCAGCACCTGCATCCCGGGCTCCAGGTGGCCGTTGCCCAAGGCGGCGTTCTCCGCGTAGCCCGTGATGAACAGCACGGGCAGCGTGGGCCGCACCTCGCGCCCAGCGTCGGCCACCTGCCGGCCGTTCATGCCGCCGGGCAGGCCCACGTCGGTGATCAGCAGGTCCAAGGGCACGTCGGACCGCAGCACCTTGAGCCCAGCGTTGCCATCCGCCGCCTCAATCGCCGTATAGCCGAGCTCTTCCAGCACCTCGGTCACCAGCATGCGCACGGCCGGCTCGTCGTCCACCACCAGCACCGTCTTGCCCTGCGCGGCCTGCGGCGCCTCCGCGGGTCCGGCCGCCGTGTCCGCGTCGCTGCCGCCGTCCGCCGCGCCATGGTGGCGGGGCAGGTAAAGGCACACCATCGCACCCTGGCCGGGTTCGGAGTAGATGCGCGCCTGGCCGCCGGACTGCCGCACAAAGCCATACACCATGGACAGGCCGAGGCCCGTGCCCACGCCAATGGGCTTGGTGGTGAAGAACGGGTCAAAGGCGCGCGCGGCCACCTCCGGCGTCATGCCGGTCCCGGTGTCGCTGACGCACAGCGACACGTATTGCCCGGGAGCGAGGTCACGCTCGCGCGCGGCCCGCTGGTCCAGCCATTTGTTGCCGGTCTCGATCGTCAGCCGCCCGCCGTCGGGCATGGCGTCGCGGGCATTGATGCACAGGTTCAGCAACGCGTTCTCGAGCTGGGGCGGGTCGACCGAGGTGGCCCACAGCCCGCCCGCGGCCACCGCCTCGACCGCGATGGCCGGCCCCACGGTGCGCCGGATCAGCTCCTCCATGCCGGCCACCAGGCGGTTCACGTCGGTGGGCTTGGGGTCAAGCGTTTGCCGGCGCGAGAAGGCCAGCAGCCGGTGGGTCAGCGCCGCCGCCCGCT
>CALMVT010000611.1 GCA_937873175.1 uncultured Acetobacteraceae bacterium
CCTTTGCTTCCGCGGGCGGGGTCGCGACCGCGCTGCTGCGGGAAGCGCAGATGCTGGCGCCGGCCGCGCCGCGCCGTCATGATGACCCGGCCCGGCCTTTGGGCGCCGCCCTCGAACTCGCGCTGCCGGACGGGGCGGGCGGCCTGTTCCTGCGCGGCTGGCTGCGCGATCCCATGCAGTTGGTGTCCAGCGCAGAACTCCGCACCCCGGCCGGCGCCGCCCCGGTTGGGATGAACCTGCTCCACCGCTTCCGCCGCCCCGACGTTGCCGCCCATTACGCGAAGGCGGCCTTTCCGGTCCCGGAGCAGCTCACGGGCTTCGTGGCCCATGTCGCCGACCCTACAAGCGGGGCCTGCCCGCAGCCCACCCTGGCCCTGCGACTGCGGTCAGGCAACACCGTGGAAGTGACGGCGGCGCTGCGGCAGATGCCGCCGGCTGCCGCCCGGGATGCCGTGCTGTCCTGCGTGCCGCCCGACGCGGTGACGCCGGGGATGCTGGACGCCTGCCTGGCTCCGGCCGCAGCCGCCTTGCACCGCCAGGCCATGGCCGTGCGCAGCGCCGTGGAGGCCGTGCCGATCGGCGTGCCGGTGCGGCAGCCGACGGTGTCGATCCTGGTGCCGCTGTATCGCAACCTCGACTTCCTGCGCTTCCAGGTGGCGGCGCTGGCCGCGGACCCGGAATGCCGCCGGGCGGAGCTGATCTACGTGCTGGACAGCCCGGAGCAGCGGGCGGAGCTTGAGTTCCTGCTGCGCGGCCTGCACAGCCTGCATGCGCTGTCGTTCACGATGGCGGTGATGCCGGGCAACCGGGGGTTCGCCGCCGCCAGCAACGCCGCGGCGGCGCTGGCCCGCGCGCCGCTGCTGCTGCTGCTGAACTCGGACGTGGTGCCGGCGCGGCTCGGCTGGCTCGCGGCGATGCGCGCCGCGGTGGCGGTGTCCGGGATCGGGGCGGCCGGGCCGAAGCTGCTGTTCGACGACGGCTCCATCCAGCACGCCGGCCTATTCTTCGAGCGCGACGCGGACGGCATGTGGTTCAACGCGCATTACCACAAGGGCATGCCGCGCCATTGGCCTGCGGCGCAGCGCCGCCGCCGGGTGCCGGGCGTCACCGGCGCCGCCCTGCTGGTCCGCCGCCCGCTGTTCGAGGCGGCGGGCGGGCTGTGCGAGGATTACATCATCGGCGACTTCGAGGACTCCGACCTGTGCCTGCGGCTGCAGGCGGCCGGGGCGGGCATTGCCTATGTGCCGGAAGCGGAGCTGTATCACTTCGAGCGCCGCTCCATCCAACTGCACAAGGGCTATTCCGAAACGCTGGCGTCGCTTTACAACCGCCGGCTGCACCACCGCCGCTGGGACGGCGCCATCACCGCCCTGATGGCCCGCCGCGCGCACCGGGCCGCGGCGTGACCGACATCGCGACGCTGCGCCGCCACCTGGCGGCGAACCGCTTCATGCCGGTGCCGCCGCCGGAGCTGATGTTCTGCGGCGACGGCGACTTCCGCGCCATCGGGGCGGAGTTCCTGGAGCGCATGGTGCGCGATGCCGGGCTGGAGCCAGGCCACCGGGTGCTGGACATCGGCTGCGGCATCGGACGCCTGGCGCTGCCCTTGACCCAGTACTTGGACGAGACCGGCAGCTACGACGGCGTGGACCCGGTGGCGCCCGGCATCGCGTGGTGCGCCGCCAACATCACCACACTGTATCCCCGCGTGCGCTTTCGCCACCTCGACCTGCGCCACCCGCTTTACAACCCGCACGGCGCGTTGCCGACCGCGGGCACGCCGCTGCCGTTCGCCGAAGGGTCGTTCGACCGGGTGTGCCTGATCTCCGTGTTCACCCACCTCGGCTTGGCGGAGGTGCTGCACTACGCCGGCGAGGTGGCGCGGCTTCTGGCGCCGGGTGGCTGTTGCCTCGCGACCGCGTTCCAGATGAACGCGCCCGCCCGGGAAGCGCTCGCGGCCGGGCAGGGCCGGCTCGCCTTCGATCCGGCCGCGGACGGCCCGGTCTACTACGCCGAACCCGACGCCCCGCTCGCGGCCGTTGCCTTTGACGAGGATGCGTTTCTCGAAAAATTCCTGCGCCACGGCCTGCGCCGCCGCAAGCCCGCCCATTACGGCTGCTGGAGCGGGCGCGACGGGTCGAGCTTCCAGGACATCTGCATCTTTGAGAAGGAGTGACGGCGTTGCGCATCCTGTTCCTGCTGCACGCCCACCCCGACCTGCAGGCGGGCGGCACCGAGATCTTCGCCCGCGACCTGTTCCGCACCCTGCGCCGCGACGCCGGGTTCGATGGGCTGTTCCTGGCCGGCACCGCGCCGCACCAGCGCCCGCAAAGCCCCGGCACCCCGTTCCAGGCGGTGGGCGACCAGCCCGACGAGCTGCTGATGTGGAGCGGCCGGTTCGACCCGTTCCATATGTCGCAGCTCGACCTGCATGGCGTGTCCCTGCCGCTCGCCGCCCTGCTGCGCGAGGTGCAGCCGGACGTGGTGCACATCCACCACTTGATGACGGTCGGCGTGGAGATGGTGGGCGTGGTGCGCCGCGTGCTGCCGGGTGTGCCGGTGGTGATGACGCTGCACGATTATTACGCTCTCTGCACAAATGACGGGCAGATGGTCACGACCGCGGGCGCGCTGTGCCACTCGTCCACGCCCGACGCCTGCCGCCGCTGCTTCCCTGAGCGCAGCCTGACCGACTTCCGGCTGCGGGAGCTGCACATCGGCGGGGCGCTGGCCCAGGTGGACCACTTCATCGCGCCGAGCCGCTTCCTGCGCGACCGCTACGTGGCCTGGGGGCTGGACCCGTCGCGCATCTCCGTCGTGCCCAACGGCCTGCCCGCCACTCCCGCGGCGCCCGCCCGGGCCGCGGCGCGTCGGGACCGCTTCGCCTTTTTCGGCCACATCAACCGGTTCAAGGGCGCCACGGTGGCGCTTGATGCGTCCGCCCGGCTGTCGCGGGAGGGCGTCGCGCACCGGCTGACGCTGCACGGCGGCACGGAGCACCAGGCCCCGGACACGCTGGCCCGTTTCGAGCGCGCCCGGGAAGGGGCGCCGGACGCGCGCTATTCCGGCGCGTATCGCCGGGCCGACATGCCGCGGCTGATCGGCGACGCGGATTGGATCGTGTTCCCGTCGGAATGGTGGGAAAACGCGCCGCTGGTGATCAACGAGGCGCTGCAGCACCGCCGCCCGGTGATCTGCAGCGCCCTTGGCGGCGCCATGGAGCTGGTGGGGGACGGCGTGAACGGCCTGCACTTCCCGGTCGGAGACGCGGCCGGGCTGGCGGCGGCGATGCGCCGCGCCGCCGAGGAGCCGGGCCTATGGGAACGCCTGGTGGACGGCATCGCGCCGCCGGTCGAGATCGGCGAGTCCGCTGCCCGGCACCGCGCCCTGTATGACGAACTCGCCACGGCAGTGACGCGGCGGGCGGCGTGACGGTGGCCGCTATCCCGGCCCTGCCGGGCCACGTTGCCTCCGCCCTGCCGGGCCACGCCGCCCGGACCCGCGCCGAGCCTGAACCCGGCCTGCAGGTCCAGGCGATGTGGCGCGTGCAGCCCGGCGCGCTCATGCTGCTGGGCCACGCGCCCCGGGCGGTGCCGGCG
>CALMVT010000612.1 GCA_937873175.1 uncultured Acetobacteraceae bacterium
CCCATGATCTGCGTCAGCAGCTTGGTGATGGTGAGGCCCAGTCCCACGCCCGGCGTCACTGCCGCCCGGCCCTGGTCGATGCGCTGGAACGGCTCGAACACGCGCTCCTGGTCCGCGCGGCCGATGCCGATCCCGGTATCGGACACGGTGATCTCGGCGATGGCGCCGCGCCAGCGGAGGCCCAAGCTGACGCTGCCGGCCCCCGTGAACTTCACGGCATTGGACAGCAGGTTGATCAGGATCTGCCGCAGCCGCCGCTCGTCCGTATAGACCACGGCGGGCGCGCCGGGCGGCAGGTTGAACGCAAAGCGCAGGCCCTTCGCCTCCGCCTGCAGCCGGAACATGTTGGCGATCTGGCCGAGGAACTCCGGCAGGCGCACCTCGTCCCGGTACAGCTCGATCCGCCCCGCCTCGATTTTCGAGATGTCGAGCAGTCCCTCGATCAGGCCGGCCAAATGTTCGCCGCTGCGCCGGATCACCCCGATGCTTTCGCGCCGCGCTTCGGGGATGGCGGCGTCGTGCTCCAGCAGCTGCGCGTAGCCGAGGATCGCGTTCAGCGGCGAACGCAATTCATGGCTGACGCCGACGACGAAGCGGCTCTTCGCCAAGTTGGCGGCCTCGGCGACCTCCTTGGCCTTTTGCAGCTGCACATCGGTGCGGCGGTGGGCGTTGATCTCGCCGGTCAGCAGGCTGGTTTGCCGGTCGGTTTCCTGCTGCGCCACGCGCTGGCTGTCCCGCGCCAGCACCAGCAGCCAGGCCGCGACGCCCGCCATCACCGCCAGCACGAAGAACGCCTTCCAGAACGCCGCCGCGACGATGGGGGCGCCGGCCGGCGCGGTGCCGGCGATCTGCGAATGGATGCCCAGGAGGATCAGCCCGATGGCGCCCACGAACAGCCCGAACACCAAGGCATACTGCCCGAGCGCACTGCCCAGCGCCGCCTGCACCCGCATAGGCAGCACGGCAGCCAGCACCTGGTAAAGCTGTGCCGATGCCCGGGCGGAGGCCGGCTTGCAGCGGTCGTGGCAGCGCGCGTCGAGCGAGCAGCACAAGGAGCAGATAGCCCCGGAGTAAGCCGGGCAGAACGCCATGTCCTCCGGCTCGAAACGGTTCTCGCAGACGGTGCAGCGCAGGGCGGACCGGCGCGACCAGTGGGCGCGCGGCTTGCGGGCCAGATAGAACTTTCCGCCGGTCGCCCAGGCGATCAGGGGCGCCGCGGCAAAGGCGGCGCCGAAGGCCAGGAACGGCGACAAGGCCTGCGCCGCCGGGCCGAACGCCCCGGCGTAGGCACAAAGCGACGCCGCGACGCCGCCCGCCATGGCGCCGATGCCCACGGGGTTGAAGTCGAACAGGTGGGCGCGCTTGAACTCAATGGACGGCGGGCTGAGGCCGAGCGGCTTGTTCAGCACCAGGTCGGCCACCAGCGCCCCCACCCACGCGGCGGCGACGTTGGAATAGCCGACCAGGATGTGCTCGATGGCGGCGTACACGCCGATCTCCATCAATAGCAAGGCGATCGCCAGGTTGAACACCAGCCAAACCACCCGGCCGGGGTGGCTGTGCGTCAAGCGCGAAAAAAAGTTCGACCACGCGATGGACCCGGCATAGGCGTTGGTCACGTTGATCTTCATCTGCGACACCGCGACGAAGCACGCTGCCAGCGCCAGCGCCGCGGCGGGGGCGTCGGCGACGTAGCCGAACGCCACCTGGTACATCCGCATCGGCAACGCGGCCTCCGCCGCCGGCAGCCCGTGCCCGACCGCGAGCGTCGCCAGGAACGACCCGGCCAGCAGCTTGAGCACCCCGGGCACGATCCAGCCCGGCCCGCCGGCCAGCAACGCGCCCCACCAAGCCCAGCGTGCCCTCCGGGACGCCGCCGGGTCCAGGGGCGGAAGGAAGCGCAGGTAGTCCACCTGCTCGCCGACCTGCGCAATCAAGGAGAACACGACGGAGGCGGCCGCCCCGAACAGGCCGATCTGCAAGGACCCAGCGCCTGCACCGCGGAACTGCGCCCATTGCGCGAAGGGCGCGGCGCCTCCCGCCGCGATGAAGGCGAATGGCAGCAGATGCAGCGCGATCCAGGCCGGCTGGGTCCAAAGCTGGAAGCGGCTGATAAAGGTGATGCCGTGCGTCACCAGCGGTACCACGGCGGCGGTGCACAGCACGTAGCCGACCGGCAAGGGAAGGCCGAAGCAGGCGTCCAGCATTGAGGCGAGGATCACCGCCTCGATGGCGAAGAACAGGAAGGTGAAGGAGGCGTAGATCAACGAGGTGATGGTGGACCCGATATAGCCGAATCCGGCGCCACGGGTCAGCAGGTCGATGTCCACCCCAAACCGGGCGGCGTACCAGCAGATCGGCACACTGGTCGCGAAGATCAGCGCGCCCACCGCCAGGATGGCGGCGACCGCGTTGGCGAAGCCGTACTCAAGCGTGACCGTGCCGCCAATAGCCTCAAGCGCCAGGAAGGAGATGGCGCCGAGCGCCGTGTTGGCGACCCGTGCAGCGGACCAGCGGCGGGCGCTCTTGGCGGTGAAGCGCAGGGCGTAGTCCTCGAGGGTCTCGTTGGCGACCCATTGATTGTAGTCGCGCCGCACGCGGACGATGCGTTGCCGGGTCGTCACGGCTCGCGGGCCGTGAACTGCGCCGGGCAGGCGCCAGTCCGGGAAAGGGGGGTGCCGCATGCCAGTGGGCCATCTCCTGCGCCGGGCATGGACGCCCGGCCATCCTGGCCGAAGACCGCCGGCGCCGACATACGTCATTTAACGTATTTCGCAGCGCACAAATCTCAAAGACCTTCCCCCAGCTCAATCGCGATCCGCACGCTTTCCGGGGGATGACCATGACCGATGACACCCGCAACCCGTTGCGTCGCCGGCGCCTGATGCAGGGCGTGGCGGGCGCCTCGGCGGCAGCGTTGCTTCCCCGGGGCGCGTGGGCGCAGGCGCCCGCCACCGCCGCGGTCAACACCACGGGCCTGGCTGTCACCGACAGCACGGTGACGGTGGGCATCCTGCACTCGATCACAGGCACCATGGCGATCAGCGAAACCGGCTCGGTAGAGGCGGAGAAGCTGGCGATCTCCGAAATCAACGCCCAAGGCGGCGTGCTCGGGCGGCAGATCAAATTCATCCAGGAGGACGGCGCCAGCGACTGGCCGAACTTCGCGGAGAAGGCAAAGAAGCTGCTGGTCAACGACAAATGCGCCGCCGTGTTCGGCTGCTGGACCTCGGCGTCGCGCAAGGCGGTGCTGCCGGTGTTCGAGCAGTATAACGGGATGCTGTATTACCCGACGTTCTATGAGGGGCTGGAGCAGTCCAAGAACGTCATCTACACCGGGCAGGAGGCGACGCAGCAGATCCTCGCCGGGCTGGACTGGGTCAACAAGACCAAGGGGGCCAAGAGCTTCTACCTGATCGGCTCGGACTACATCTGGCCGCGGACGTCCAACAAGATCGCGCGCAAGCACATTGAGGGGCATCTTACGAGCAGCAAGGTGGTGGGCGAGGATTATTTCCCGCTGGGCCACACGCAGTTCAACTCGGTCATCAACAAGATCAAGCTGGTGAAGCCGGACGTGATCTTCGCCTCTGTCGTCGGCGGGTCCAACGTCGCGTTCTACAAGCAGATGAAGGCGGCGGGCGTTGACCTCAGCAAGCAGACGCTGCTGACGATCTCGGTCACCGAGGACGAGATCGAGGGCATCGGCGGCGAGAACATCGCCGGCGCATACGCCTGCATGAAGTACTTCGAGAGCCTGGACAACGCCAACAACAAGGCGTTCGTCACGGCGTTCCAGAAGAGCTACGGCCCGAAGAGCGTCATCGGCGACGTGACGCAGGCGGCCTACCTCGGCCCCTGGCTGTGGAAGCTGACGGTGGAGAAGGCCGGCAGCTTCGACGTGGACAAGATCGCGGCGGCTTCGGGCGGGGTCGAGTTCAAGGGGGCGCCGGAGGGCTACGTACGCATCCACGAGAACCATCACCTGTGGAGCAAGACCCGTGTTGGCCGGGCCAAGGCGGACGGGCAGTACGAGGTGGTGTTCGAGACGGCCGAGCTGGTGCAGCCGGACCCGTTCCCCAAGGGCTACCAGTAGCGGCAGGCGGATAGGGAGGAGGACGGGAGATGTTCGGCTATTCCTTTGGTGAGCTTGGCTCGATCATGGCCATGCAGGGCTTTGCCGGGCTGATCCTGTTCTCCGTGTTCGTGCTGATGGCGCTGGGGCTGGCGGTGATCTTCGGCCAGATGGGCGTCATCAACATGGCGCATGGCGAGTTCATGATCCTGGGCGCCTACGTCACATACCTGACGTCGCGACTGTTCACGACGTATATGCCGTCGCTGTTCAGCGCCTACTTCTTCGTCGCCATCGTGCTGGCGTTCTGCGCCGCGGGGGCGCTGGGGATGCTGGTGGAGTGGGTGCTGATACGCCGGCTGTATCGCCGCCCCCTCGACACCCTGCTGGCGACCTGGGGGCTGAGCCTGATCCTGCAGCAGGTCTATCGCTCGGTGTTCGGCGCCCGCGAAGTGGGCGTGGACCAGCCGGACTGGATGATGGGCGCCGCCAACCTGACCGACAGCATCCAGATCCCGATCAACGGGATGATCGTCATGGTGCTGACCGCGTTCATCGCCCTGGGCGTCTATTTGCTGATTTACCGCATGGGCTGGGGCAAGCAGGTGCGGGCGGTTATGGCCAACCGGGCGATGGCCGGTGCCGTCGGCATCAACACC
>CALMVT010000613.1 GCA_937873175.1 uncultured Acetobacteraceae bacterium
TAGAAAGCTCGATCAACAATATAGGGCGGCTAACCACCTAAATGAACGGTATTGGCGCTAACCCGTATTCTCCGGCCAATGTGGTCGCGCCCTCGGTCTGGGCCTGCGGCGGCTGCATAACATCCAGGTGACCGGACGGGACACCGGAAATGCGCAGCTTGACGCCAAGGACTGCTGCCAACCAAGCTCAACCAGCCTGGACTGCGTCGCATGGCGACCAGACCTGACACGAGGCCAAGACAGTGCCGCCGGCTTCTCACTTCCGGCGGTCGACTTCCACAGGGACAGACCAGCAAACAGGAGGTCTGCACGACACCCGACCCAAGCTCCACCGGTTACGCGGCAGTCCATGCAGGACGGCTGGACTGGACGCCCTCGCCCACCCCAGGAGTGGACTGGCGCATTCTGGACCAAGCCGGGGAGGGGATGGCACGTGCTACCCTTATCATGCGCTGTGCACCCGGAAGCCATGCCAGTCTGCATGGGCATAGCGGCGGAGAGGAGGTCCTCGTGCTTGAGGGTGTGCTCCAGGATGAGCACGGCGACCACCCGGCGGGCAGCTATGTCCGCAACCCGCCGTCCATCAGCCACACGCCCGGCTCCGAGTTGGGCTGCACTGTTTTCGTCAAGCTCGGGCAGTTTGCCCCGGACGACCGGACCCAGGTGCATCTCGACACGACTTCGCAGTTTCTGGCGCCCGTGGAGGCACGCCCTGGCGTGGCAGCCATGTCGTTGTTCGCCGACCTGCAGGAGCAGGTGAGGTTGGAGCATTGGTCTCCAGGCGCCGTGGTGAACCTTCATGCGCCGGGCGGCCTTGAAGTCCTGGTGCTTGGGGGCGAGTTCACGGAGAGCGGCGAAAGGTTTGAGCTGCACCCCTGGCTCCGGCTGCCGCGTGGGACCACGTTGCAAGCTGCGGTCGGAGCGCAAGGCTGTCGGGTCTGGATCAAGGCTGGCCATGCTGAGAGCTGAGAGGGTCTTTGCCGACAGCGCCAGCCATGTTTCGAGGCGCAACCCGAAGGCTCTTACGACTAGGACCGCATCTACGCCGGCGTTACTGATTCCCATCCAGAAGCGGCCGTTGTTGTCCCGCCGCGCGCCACGGCGGCGCCGAGCGGCACGGCCGAGACTGCGCCCACACAGTGCGACCGACATCTCTAACACATCGCCGAGCACGGGCGCCTGGCCTGGCAGAAAGCGTCCGGCTACACGACGCGGGCGCGAGCCGAAACAGCGATCCGCCGGTTCAAACAGGTGATTGGGGACGCATTGCGCTCGCGCACGGATGACGGTCGGGCGACCGAGATGAACGTCGCCGTTTATGCGCTCAACCACATGGTGGAACTCGGGCGCCCGAACTACGTCCGCACCGCCTGACCCCAAACGGGGTTGGGGCGGCTGCACCCTTTCTCCGGGTCCATGCAACACGCTGGCGGCTGCTACCTGGCCGCTTCATGGCGATCCGGTAGGCGATGGCAGTGCCAAGAAGCCGGGCCGCAGGCATCCCGTTCCTGCGCAGCTTCATGGAGGCGAAGGCGTCAGGCGTTGTCCGCGCCGCACTCGACGCAACGGGCCAGCACGAGGCCGGGTCGCCCCGGCCGAACAGGCAAAGCCCAACCTTCAGCGCCCAACCGGGAGCCTGCCTTCGTTGCCGGATGTTCCCAGATCGCTGATGTTGCATGTTCAGCCAAAGGACCCGACCATGACAACCTGCCGCGACCAAAGCCTGACAAGCGAGGAAATGGGCGCGCTTGAGGGCATTCTCGCAAAGCTGAGCGGACAAGGTGCTGATCTGCCATTCCCGCTGTTCCGCTTCATGACCGAGATCACCGCCACGACCAACGTGGACCTGCTGGTCCGGGACCATGAGAAAGGAGTGCTGCTTGCCTGGCGGGACGACCCGTTCGGCACAGGGTGGCACGTCCCGGGCAGCATCGTTCGACACAGGGAAGAGATCGCCCACCGCATCCTGACCTGCGCCGACGAGGAGTTCGGCTGCGAGATGGACGTGGCCGACCGGCCGGTCGCTCTCATCCAGATCTTCGACGACCGGGGCCATTCCATCTCGCTCTGCTATACATCGGCATTGCGCGGACCGCCGGGCAGGCGCGTCATAGGCGGTGACGAGACGCCCGAAGCCGGTGATCTGCGTTGGTTCACAGTGCCGCCCGCCCAGCTCTATCCCAGCCACCTCGTATATCGTGACCTTTTGGAAGAACTGGGTCGCGGTCGGCTCGGCGAAGGCGTCCGCCTGTTCACTCAGCATGTTGGCCGTCGTGATGCGGCCCAAGCCTCACCGGGCGACATCATCAACTCGGATGTGCCACTCTCCAGGAAAGCGCCTGAGCCGTAAGCCTGCCGGTTGGTCCCAATGGATTTTTCATTACCAACACGGATTCTCGCAGTTGCGGCCTGACCGGGTGAGACAGGCCGGGCGAACTGGCGTCTCGTTCGTGCGACCGTGATGCGCTGTCGTCCAAGCTCGAGGTTCATTCGCCGCCGTTCTTGTCCGACCACGGCGGACAGGTGTAGAGCCCGGACTGAAACCTCCAGCACTCAGGATGCCTCATGCTCAGGACTACTCTTGCCACCGCAGCCATGATGGCAGCTTTTGTCGGCTTGGTCGGCACGGCCACCGCAGCCCCGTTGGCCCGAGTGGAGGATGTGAGCCGCACCCAGATCTCGTCGCATGAAGCGTTTGTGCAGCCCGTTCACTGGGAACGGCGTGGCCATCACCGCGTGTGGGTGCCCGATCACCGTCGCCGGATGCGCGGATACGACCGCCGCTGAAGAACGCCAGCTTAGCCCAGGTCCATGATCGGGGCATAATCGGCTGGCGAGGATTCACGTGGCTGACACGCAGCCTGCGGTTACGGCTGCGCAGTCATGATCTCCGTGCAGGCGGCAGTTGGCCCTGTCCCCACATCAGGCGCGTATCCTGCTTGCAGCCGAATCCCTGCTGGTTCAGTGTCGCCGCGGGCAGGCGGACCCATAAGGCCCGCCGGAGGACGCCCATGATCGCTTGTTCGTTCCGCGTGGCCATTCCGGCCGCTCGGCAGCGCGACCACGCGGACGCGTGTTGCCATGGCACGGCTGCTGGCGAAAAGCATGCGTGTCGTGTTCGCGGGCGAAGCATTGGCCAATCGGTTGGTGTGACCCAGCCTGTGGGTCGCATGAGCTGGGCTAGGTGTGGAAA
>CALMVT010000614.1:0-2661 GCA_937873175.1 uncultured Acetobacteraceae bacterium
GGTGGAGGGCGGCGTGGAAACCTCGATCTGCGACTGCAGCAGCTCGCGCTCCGTTTGCGGCAGACGCGCGTGGGCGGCCTCGTGGAACGCCTTGACGGTGCGCCGGGGGGTGCCGCGGGTCTTGGCGTCCGCGAGGAAGTACTCCTCCTCGATGCCGAACTGGTAGGGCTGGTTCATGGCGTCTCCGGTGGATGGGCGGCTGCGGTGCGTTGGCTGGCAGGGATTCCTAAGCAGGATTGCACGGCCTGTCACACGGTGGGCTGCGGCCATGGCCGGGCGGACGGGACGTTGGCAGCGATTTGAAGAGGTGGTGGCTGACCTTCCGCGCCGTGACGGAGCCGAGGGCGTGCTGCTGCCCGGCTGCGCGCTTGGCGGGTCCGGCAAGGGCGGGAGCAGGCGCCCGCACCAGGGCAGATGCGGCCCCGGCAGGAGGCGCCGTAAGCGCCCAGGTGACGCCGGCCGGCGGCGCCGGTCCGTGGCGGCATTCGGCGCGGTTCGGCGCCGGTGGACCCCGGCCGGGCGTGTGACAATTGTGAGATTGTCAGCGTATTTTACACGCATTGTCATGAAATGTCATAAGTGTTTGATATTCTTGTGTGGCATTAGCTTTGCGTAATGATTTGTGGGCCGAACATAACCCGCAAAATCAGGAACCATCATGCGCCAAATCATCCTCGCCGCAGCCTTCGCCCTCGCACTCCCCTTCGCAAACACAGCACAGGCCGCGCCAACCCTCGGCCTCACCGTGCAATCAAACGGAGCCTCCTCCTTCCAGTCGGCAACCCTCAGCGCCAATGGCGGGTCCTACAACTTCGCACCCGTCAGCGTCGGCAACTTCACCGCCAACAACATCGGCACCCAACTGTTCTCCCCAGACTACATCGACCTCACCACCTTCGACCTGTCGAGCCAGACCGGAGGAACCCTCGTCATCACCTTGACCGGAGCAGGATTCACCTCGCCGATCGGGGCAACGAACTGGCTCACCCAGTTCACCGGCAACGTCGCCAACGGCACCGCCACCGTGACCGCACAGTCGTATCTCGACACCACCAACACCCTGAACAACCCAGGATGCGCCGCCGGATGCACGCTGCTGAGCAGCGTCAACCTGGGCAGCAGCGCCACGGCGTCCGCCGTCACCGAGGGGCCGTTCGCCCTGACCGAGGTGATCACCATCACAACCCAGGGCAACACGCGGCTGAGCCTGGACGCGTCGGTCAGCAACGTTCCCGAGCCCGTGTCGCTCACCCTGCTCGGGACGGGCCTTGCCGGCATCGGCCTGATCCGCCGCCGCGCCGGCCGCAAGACTGCTTGAGCAGGCGGCCCCGGTTTTCTCTTCTCCCGATGCCGCGTGTTTTCGAGCCAGGTTTTAGGGTGTCCGATAAAGGTTGAGCGCCCTTCGCTGAACCGCAAAACAACTCGCGATCCACAGCCTTCAAAAGCCAAATGGGTTTTGAGCCGGGATGAAAGCTTGATCGTCAGCTGTGGGCCCATCGGGGGTGCCGTGGAAATGGGATGGTGGCGATTGCGCGCGGCCGCGGCAAAGCCAAGGGGCAGTCGTCACGAATACCGGGGTTTAGGGCTCGTCATAAGGAAGCCGATCTGCAGTCCTGATGCCGTTTCAGCGCCTGCATTGGTTTAGCAAAACAATCAGCGCGATTACTTCTTTCCAAACCTTTAGCGCCTTCCAATCCAAATGCGGCGGCATGGGCCGCCGCACCGAAAGGCCATGGATCATGCCTGTCATGCTACCTTCAAGGGGCACAGCCGGACGCTCGGCCAAGTCGGGGCGGCGGTCGCCGAGCTGAATTACCGCCCTGGCCCGATTGCCGCCGGGCTATCCCGCAACTCAGCAGACTTGCGCGGCCTGTCACACAGATGGCCTGCGGCCGTGCCAGGCTGCACAAGCCCGCTTAGCTTTTCATATGTGCGCCGGACCTCCAGAGGCTTGCTTAGGCGTTCCTGTTCTGCTTCGTCCTGCCGGCCGGCGCTGCCAGCTTCGTCGAGCTGGTGTCCGGGCAGGTCCGGCTGGGCGCAGAGTGGCTGGCGCTGCAACGTGCGTATATCGGGACCGTGCTGGTGGACGGGTTCGATCCGGCCGCCCTGGCGTCGTGCCTTGAAGGTGTGGGATCGCGGTATCAGGGAGTGGGGACCGTGGCGCTGAACCATCCGTGGCGTCTTCAGCCATGACCTGAGCAAACCTCTGGAGGCTTGCGCACAGATAAACAACTGAGTGGGCTTGCGCGGCCTGTCACGGCCGCAGGCTGCCTGTGTGGCAGGCCGCGTAAGCCTGCTTAGTGCTGTGGGTCGGCATATGGCACTGCGCCTATACGCCCTGCGAGGTTTATAACGAAGTTTTCTGGAAAACGGCCGGAGCCGATGGCGGCTGGTATGGGTTGTCCAGGTAGGAGCGCGTCGGTGGGGGAAGAGGGCTGCTAGTGCAAGATTGGCGCGGAAGCGTCTGCGATCCGGCTTGTCGCTTCCTCGACCGAGGCGACCGCCACCGTCCAGCCGCGGCAGTCCGGCACGACCTGGTCTTCCCTGAGCGACAGCCAAAGGTGTCCTACCGCCCGGTGCATGGTCCAGGTCGCATGGGCGGACACGGCGTCAACGAGGGCAACCTCATCAGCGAGTGCGGCCCCGGCTGATGCCACGGTG
>CALMVT010000614.1:2671-2946 GCA_937873175.1 uncultured Acetobacteraceae bacterium
GGCCCACTGAATCAGGTATGCGATCTCAGCAGGAGTGATCTCGGCAGGGTCAACATCGGACGTGGTGGCGGACATGGCGGGCCTCTTTTCGCGGTCCCGCTAGAAAGCACGGCACGGCTTAATGCCACACGCCATGTTCCGTCAGGTTAAGTCACACTAACGGCTCCCTATTTCCACCGTTCCTCGCCAGACGCATCACGACTGACTCAGCCTGACGAGGCAGCGGCGTTCCTGACTTTCCTTGATGTCGCGCAACCCCGCCGTTACGCAGACAC
>CALMVT010000615.1 GCA_937873175.1 uncultured Acetobacteraceae bacterium
CGCCTGATTACGGCGTCACCCAAATTCCGGCATAGCTCTGTGGGCAGGTGCACCGATGACACTGGAGATGCGCCTCGCCGCGTCGCGCAGCCGGGCGGCGATCGCAGCCTCGTCGACGCGCTTTCCGACCTCGCGCAGCAGCGGGACCGTCAACGCCGCCGCAGCTCGGCCGGAGGGGTCAAGGACGGGGCAGCTTAACGAAGTGACCCCATGGTCCAGCTCCGTCGAGCTGAAGTCGCCGCCGGCTGACATGATGGTGGTGATGGCAGCGAGCACCGCCGCCAGCTTGGTCTTGTCGTGCTGGGCGATGATGTTGGCCAGCTCGGCCCGGCGTGTCTCATGCTGAAAAGCCGCCAGCACGCGGGCCGAGGCGTACTCCATCGAAAGCGGGAACACCGCGCCCAGCTTGACCGTCCAGCCCATCGGCCAGTCCGGCTCCGCCGTCGCAGCGACCAGGAAGTTCGAGCCATTCAGCACGCTCAAGTGGCAGGACAGACTGTTGGACGCCGCAAGCGCTTCCATCACCGGCAAGGCGGCCTGCTGCAGGCGCCGGGTCGGTGGATAGTGCGTAGCCAGCCGGAACAGCTGCAGCGTCAAGGTGTAGTCGCCGGTGCGGCGGTCGCGGGCAACGTAGCCGCGCTGCTCCAGCACGCCCAGCATCCGAAAGATCTCACCCACCGAGCGGCCGACGCGCTCGGCGATCTGCTTCTGGGTGAGCCCATGGGCCTCGGTCGCCAGCAGCTCCAGCACATCCAAGCCTTTTTCCAGCGCCGGCGCACCCGGGCGCGGTGTGCTGATGGCCATTGGTTCGATCTTGACATCCACTCGAGCATGCTTCCATGATTGAAATCGTAGAGACAGATATGAAACCGGCCAAACGTAGAAAAGTCGGGTCTTGGAGGCACGCGCGATGAAGAAGCTTACCCCAGAAGCCGCTGGATCATACAAGGAACACGGCTTCTACGCACCGATCCCGGTGCTTTCCCCGGCAGAGACCGCCAAGGCCCGGCAGGCTCTCGAAGCCCACGAACAAGCTCATGGCAAGCTCGCCGGTCCATTGCGGCACAAGAGCCACCTGCTGTTCACCTGGCTCGATGAGGTGATCCGCCACCCTGCGATCCTCGATGCGGTCGAGGACGTGCTCGGGCCGAACCTGCTGGTGTGGGGCAGCAGCTTCTTTATCAAGGACGCTCACGATCCGGGGTTCGTGTCGTGGCATCAGGACTCTACCTACTGGGGCCTGGATCCCGCCGACATCGTCACTGCCTGGGTGGCACTGTCAGAGAGCACGGCCGAGAACGGCGCCATGCGGGTGATGCCCGAAACGCACAAGATGGATCAGGTGCCGCACCGAGACACCTTTGCCGAAGGCAACCTGTTGAGCCGGGGCCAGGAGATCGCGGTCGAGGTCGACGAGAGCAAGGCGGTGATGCTCGAGCTGCAGCCGGGGGAGATGTCGCTGCATCACGTGCGGCTAATCCATGGCTCGGACCCCAACCCGTCCGGCAAGCGACGCATCGGCTTTGCCATTCGCTATCTGCCAACCTACGTGCGCCAGGTGGTCGGCTCGCATGACAGCGCGACCCTGGTGCGCGGCGTTGACGAGTTCCAGAACTTCGCCCCGGAGCAACGGCCCGATGCCGACTTCTCCCCAGCTGCGCGCGCTTTCCACGCCGAGATCACCGGCGCCCACCAGCAGATCTTGATGCGCGACACCGACCATCCTGCGGCCGCCTGAGCGAGGGCTGCACCCAAGCAACGCACGACTGAACACAAGCGACCGGCCGCTCAACAAGGCCGGCGCCGGAGGACGTCCCATGTTCAACCGACTGCGCTGGCTCATGATCTCGATGCTGTTCGTCGGCGGCGGGATCAGCTATCTCGACCGTGCCGCCCTGTCGATTGCGGCACCCCTGATGTCAAAGGATCTCGGCCTCGACCCGGCGCAGCTCGGCATCGTCTTCAGCAGTTTCTTCTTTGGCTACGCGCTGTTCTGCTTTGTCGGCGGCTGGGCGTCGGACCGGATCGGCGCCAAGCACGTTTTCACCATCGCCATGACCGTTTGGTCGGTGTTCTGCGGCCTCACCGCGACGGTGACCAGTCTTGCGGCCCTGCTGGTGGTGCGGGTGATCTTCGGCGTGGGCGAAGGCCCGTTCAGCGCAACGGCGAACAAGTTCGTCAGCAATTGGTTCCCGCGCCGCGAGCAGGCCAGCGCGGTCGGACTGGCCAATGCCGGGCAGCCGTTGGGCGCAGCGCTGGCCGGGCCGCTGGTGGGCTTCATCGCCGTTGCCTATGGCTGGCGCGTGGCCTTTGTGGTGGTGGCCGCGTTCGGGTTGCTGTGGACCCTAGGCTGGGTGCTACTTGCGACCGACCGTCCGGAGCAGCATCCGCGCCTGGGCGCCGCCGAGCGGGCCGAGATTGCCGAGCCCTCGCAGGAGCCGCCGCCGGTGCCGGTCGGCAGGCTGCGGGAGCTGCTGGTCCGGCCGGCGATCCTGTCGACCGCCTTCGCGTTCTTCGGCTACGCCTACATCCTTTATTTCTTTCTTTCCTGGTTCCCCAGCTATCTGACCACCGCGCAGCATCTCAGCATCCAGCGGATGGGCGTGGTGAACGTGATCCCTTGGCTGGTGGGCTTCGTCGGCCTCGCCTCCAGCGGCTTCGTTTGCGACCACGTCTATCGCCTGACCGGCCGCGCGCTGTTCTCGCGCAAGCTGGTATTGGTGACTAGCCTATTGATCGCCGCCGTGTGCGTGGCGCTGGCCGGGGTGGTGACGGGCGTCGCGGCAGCGGTGACGCTGATGGCGGTCGCGGTGTTCTTCATGTACCTGACCGCCAGCACCTACTGGGCCATCATCCTCGACACCGTGGAGCCGCGCCGGATCGGTGGCGTCAGCGGCTTTGTGCACATGATTGCCAACTGCGCCGGGATCGTCGCGCCGTCGGTCACCGGCTACCTGGTGCAGTGGACCGGCAGCTTCACCAGCGCGTTCATCGTCACCGGCGGGATCGCGGTAGCCGGCGCGTTGGCAGTTGCGCTGTTTGTAAGGGTTCCGAGCGCTGTCGGGATGACGTTGGATCTCCCGGAGAGCGCAGGACCGAAGCGGATGCCGAGCGCCTAGCTATTCGGCTGTGAGACTTCCTTGGCAGCTTCTGCGATGGGGCGTGCTCTGGTGGAGTCACATGGGCTTGCGCGTCCGTGCGGCGTCGGGTTGGTGCCCTGCCGCCCGGCACCGGTTGGCCCTTGTTCCTGGGCATCCATGCCGCAGCCGGCATTGGCTTCTTGGACCATGGCAAGGATCCGCGCTTATCGCGTGTAGAAAGGGGTGATACGACGTAACATTGCGCGGCCGGAGGCAGCAGGATTTCAAGCAGGCGCGGCTCCTGGACCTAAAAGGCGGCTTGGCTCGCCGCAGGAGGCAGCTCGGTCAGCTCCAAACATGCGAACGGCAGAGTTGCTGCAGAGCTCTTCTGGTCACCACTGCAGCCGTCTTCTGAAACCGACACGGCGGCTGGCCGATGACTGGCCGCCCTACGCCGCGCGCCTCCGGGCGCAAGGCCGGGCGCCGGCCGAAGCTGTCCGCGGAACGGCGTGCAGCGGTCGTGGACGACGTGCTGTCGGGCCGGCGCACGGCCGCGCAGGCGGCCCGGCACCACAAGGTGAATGAGCCCACCGTCAGCAGCATCCTGGCATCCCATCGCGCCGACGTTGGGACGTCCGGGATCGTAGGAACGGCGAGCACGGACCAGCCAGGTCCCGAGCGCATCGCGGACGTCCTGCCCGCAACGGCACTGGACGAGCGCCTGGCCATCGTGGGCACGTCCGGAAGCGGAAAACCTATGCGGCCAAAGGACTGGTCGAACAGTTGCTCGACGAAGGTGCCCGGGTCTGCGTCGTTGATCCACTCGGGGTGTGGTGGGGCCTGCGCGCCGGGCCGGACGGCAGCGGCCCCGGGCCGCACTCCGTCGTCGTGTTCGGCGGCGCCCACGCCGACGTCCCGCTCACGCCGGGCATGGGCGCCGCTCTGGAACATCTGGTCGGCACGCACTCGCTGGCCTGCGTGGTGGAAGTGTCCGACCTCGGCAGCGCCGCCGTCCGGCGGGCGTTCATGGGGGCTTTCACCGAGGCGCTTTACGACAGCAACATGGAGCCATTGCACCTCGTGCTGGACAAGGCCGATCTATGGGCGCCGCAACGGGTGCCGCCCGCCGGCTACGACCTGCTGAGCCGGGTCGAGGAGATCGTGCGCCGCGGGCGCGTGCGGGGCTTCGTGCCGTGGCTGATCACTTAGCGTCCGGCGGTGCTGAACAAGGATGTGCTCTCGCAGGCTGACATCCTTCTGCGATGAAGCTCACCCCCAGCCAGGACCGTGCGGCTTTGGGCCGCTGGCTGGACGGGTAAGCGGAGCGGGCCCAAGACCGGCGCATCCTGGCCGCCCTGCCCCGGCTCGGCCACGGCGGGGGCTGGGTGTGGGCGCCCGGGGTTGGGGTGCTCGCGCAGGTGCGTTCCCGCGCATCCGCAGCTTCGACAGTTCGATCGCGCCGCGGCGCGGCGAGCGGGTCCGGGCGTCCGGCCCGAGGTCCCCGGTGGACCTGCCCGCCATTGTGGCGGCGCTGGCCGGCGTCGGGGCAAGCTCGGCCGCGATGAACGCTGACTCGATGCTGACAAGCCGCGAGCAGATGCAGGAACTGGAACGCCGGCTCCGGCGGCATGAACGCGAACTTGCGGCAGCCCGCGCGAGGATCGCTGAACCGGAGGCAGCCGCCGCTGGGGATTATTGAAGGGTCAGCCTGCCAGTCCGGAACTGCCGCCGATCATCCAAGCTGTGCAGTTTGTCAGCCATCTGCATCTGCGAGCGATTGTGCAGATTGCCAGCTATGCTTGGTGCAGGGATCACTGCGGTTTGCTGATGCCTGAAGACGTCGTGTGACTGCCCGGCCGGTGGTTCGGGACGTAACGATGCAATGCGCCCAGTGACCGAGTCGTCGGTCGGGCGCTCCTCAACCGGGACCGGGTGACACAGTGCGACGCTGGAAGCGCTGTGCAGCTTGTCAGCCCAGATGCTGATTATCCCCAGCAGATTGCCAGCTAACGGCCAAATCCATATCAAGCCAAATCAGGAGTTTGCCAATGTTATCCCGTGCAGATTGCCAGCCAATACTACACTAAGATAAAGAAAAATCTTAACTAGTTCTCGGCTGACAAACTGCATGTGGCTCTGGCTGGCAAAATGCACATGGACAGGCATCAAAGGAACACCGATGGTCGCCGCAGGATGGTGGTGATGTCAAAGCAGACAGCCGAGCAGGAAGATCTCTTTGGCGAAAGGTCAGTTCACGAGCTTGTTGAGACGCGTACAAGTCGAGAACTGCTGAAAGTCGCGTCCAACCATGTAAAGGAATTTGGCCGAAACAATTCCCTGGACATCTTGGCAGGTCGCCGTGGTGCCCGGACCATCAAATCAGCCGCATCGCGTGCCGAACAATCAGCCGAGGCGCTGCTAGGCGACAACATTCAGGCCGATGATCTTCGATCCTATGCCTATGCTGCTTGGGCGCACGCGGGCTTGCCACGGCGTGACCTGAAGGACCCCACCAAGCGATGGACGGTGTCGACCGACTACGCAACCTTGACCGTTTCGCCAGGCACCAGGAGGTTGACTGAAGGCGGGGAGCCCGTGCTCCTTGGAGTCCCGTTCGGATCCTATGCACGCCTGGTCCTGCTGGACTGGCAGTCCGAGGCTGTCCGTAACAAAAGCCGTCACGTTCACATCGGCAAATCCTTGTCGCATGCTTTGAAGCGCATGAGCCTTCCACACGGGAGTGAGGCTATGCGCCTGCTCCAGGAGCAAACGGAGCGGCTGGCAGTCTGCACAATCGCTTTCAATCTTGAGAACGGTGGGAGGGGTCTGTTCCTGAACCAGCCAGTGGTCGAAGCAGCAGAGTACAGCTACGGACGCGGCAACAAGAGGTTCATCGAGAGCGTCCTGTTGTCCCAGGGCTACTATGAACAGCTTCTCCGCAACCCCGTGGTCCTGGATCCGGCGGCGATCGTGGACTTGCGTGACAGCCCGACGGCCTTGGACATCTACACGTGGCTGGCTTGGCGCCTTCCAGCCACTCGGCTGCCTACGATGCGGCTCTGCGCCAGCGCGGCAGCCTCACCGTATGGTT
>CALMVT010000616.1 GCA_937873175.1 uncultured Acetobacteraceae bacterium
GGGCACGGTCAATCTGGGGCGTGATCCCCTTTGGCCTCTTGCGCACGGCCGGTGCCGGGTTGGGCCGCGTCGCGGGTCCAGCCCTCGTTGAGCACCAGACGCTTGCCCCTGTATAGCCAGGACGCCACCTCCATCCCGTCGAACAGGTGACCGTCATACAGGTCCTGCACTTCCACCACGCCCTCGAAGGTCCAGCAGATGGTTTCTCCGCTTCCGTTCTGGTAAGCGTGCTGCTTGGCATTGCCGATATCATGACCCTTGGCCCGGGCCTCGTCGGGGCCGGCAGCGGCGAGCACGTGGATGGCGAGTTCCCGAAGCATTTCAGGCGGGTCAGGAGCCTCCAACTGGCACGAGAACAGCAGGGAAACAGAGAACAGGGGCATGGAGAGTCCAGGGATGGCGGTTTTCCATAGCTCGTGATCGTGGGACCGGTGCCGGGGAGGCCCAGCGTCCCGCAAGGTGGCTACCTGACCTCAGCGAAGCTGAAGCAGTCGCGCGGCTCGTCGCCGACGTTGGGATGCACCGCCTACCGCCGCAGCACCCTCGCGCGACAGCCCGGCTTTTTCCATGACGCGGGCCGAAGCGACGTTCTCCACGTCGCACAGGTCGCCGATGCGCCAGATGCCGGGCTGGCGCAGCGCCCATTCAGCCACCTCGGCCAATGCCTCCGTCATCACCCCCGACCCCAGGCCGACCGGGCCAGCACGTAGCCGTAGCCGCAACGGTGCGGCCCCGGCTGCTGCAGGTCAAAGCAAAGGCGCCGAGCACCCGTCCGCCTTCCCGGTCCACGAGAACGTATGTGCGGGCCGAGGTCGCTTCCTGGCACAACGCGATGTAGCGCCTCGTGTGCTCGATGGCCGTGTGCGGCCGCCAGGTCAGGAACCGGGTCACGTCCGGGTCCTGGGCGCAGCCATCGAAGATCGGCCCGGCGTCGGCCGGGGCGATGGGCCTGAGGATCAGGCAGACGGTCTGGAAGCCGGGCGGGAACATGCCTCGAAGCCTGCCACACGAAGCAAGCCGGCGCGAACAGTCTTGTTCTCGGGTTCCATAGCCAAGTCATCGGACTGCAGCGACCCAGAACGTCCATGCTCATGCTGTGGAGAAAGCGAATAAGGGCCTTGAACGTTCAGCCTTCCCGGCGAAGGAGGTGACCGCGAAGTCGTGCAGATTGGCCATTTTGCCGGGCGCTGCTGCAGAGCCGACCGGCGGCCTCGGCGATGGGAGACCCACGCGGCCTCCATTGTGCCCGGGGTTCGCATCGCTTACAGGCCGGTGATGAAGCTGTCCCATAAACCTGCTGCCATTGTGTTCGACATGGACGGCCTGCTGTTCGATACCGAGGCGCTCTACCAGGAAGCGTTCACGCAGGTGGCGTCCGAGAAGGGCTACGACATGCCCCTCGCCGTGTTTCACGGCATGGTGGGCCATCCCTGGCCGGTGAACCGGGTCCAGTTGCTGGACCGCTACGGCGCCGCCTTCCCGGTGGACGAGTTCGGGGCGGCTGTGCGGCGGCACTTCACCTTGGTGGCAGACACTCGCCTCCGCTTAAAACCGGGTGTCCTCGAACTTCTCCAGCTTCTGGATGAACTGCGCTTGCCTCGCGCCATAGCCACGTCGTCCAGGCACGACACCGTGCAGCACCACCTTGCAGCCCACGCCCTCCACGGCCGGTTCCATGCCGTGGTGGCGCAAGGGGACTATGCCGCCAGCAAGCCCGCGCCGGACCCATACCTGAACGCGGCCGGGCGGCTGGGCGTGGATTCCCGGCTCTGCCTGGCCCAGGAGGATTCGTATGCCGGCGTCCGGTCCGCTTCGTCCGCGGGCATGACGACGATCATGGTGCCGGACTTGCTGCAGCCAACAGACGAGGTCAGGCGGCTCTGCGCCCACGTCGCAGCGGACCTCCACGAGGTTTGTGGCTTCATCTTGGATGCGTTCCTGCCCCAGGTGGCCTGAACTGGATGCCGTCACGCCGGGCAACAGCGCAGGGCAGTGACATGCAGGGGGGTCGCTGTTTGCTTTCATCGGCGGCCGTGCACGCGCTCACATCGCCGGCGCTGCCAGAACGAACCAGAACCGCGGGCAACCAAGTCCGCCCAAGCCGTTGGCCCGAGCCGTTGGATCGCTGTTCCTCCGTTGCTCCCACACCCACGACGCACACGATCACCGGGTCCGTCGAGGGGGTCGGTGCGGCCCGGCGCGCATCCGCCGGGCTGGCGGCGGCGCTGTGCGAGGGATTGGGCGCGGTGCTTATGCCGTGATGCCTGCCAACCATGCGCCGGCCTCGGCCAGGCATATACGCTCTTTGAGAAAACGCTCGCATTGGCGGAAAGGCCCGGGGCAGGCTTACTGTTCCACACCCGGCGCAGACCCGCTCGGGAACCGAGGCAGCCGCCTCCAAGATCAGGGAGCAAACGCTTGAATCACGCACCGCTGTTCGCCGCAGCGCTTCTCGGCATTTCGGCACTCGCCCGTCCTGCCACGGCGGCCGACCCGCCGCACAACGTCATCTTGTTCGTCGCCGACGGCCTGCGCGGCGCCATGGTGGATGACGCCACCGCCCCCAACATGGCCCAACTGGCGCGGCAAGGCGTCCACCTCCGCAACGGCCATTCGCTGTTCCCGACCTTCACCACCGCCAACGCCTCGGCCATGGCGACCGGCCACTATTTCGGCGACACCGGCGACTACAGCAACACGATCTACACCGCCTTTCCCGTGCCGAGCGCCGCGGGCAGCGTGACTCCCTTCATCGAGAACGACCTCGTGCTCGGCGACATCGACCAGCACTTCGGCGACTACCTGAACGAGCCGACGGTCCTGCAACTCGCCCGCGAGGCCGGCTATGGCACGGCGGCGCTGGGCAAGCTCGGCCCGACCCTGATCTTCGACCACACCGGCCGCACGGGCACGCCCACGGTCATCTTCGACGACGCGACCGGCACGGAGCGCGGCATCCCGCTCGCCCCGGAGGTCGCAAGCCGGCTCGCCGCGGCGGGCCTGCCGTCGGCCACGCCGGGGCGGGGGGAGAACGGCAAGGCAGGCAGCGCGACCACGCCGGGCACCCTGTCCGCCAACGTCACCCAGCAGGACTACTTCGCGGCCGCCACCACCCGGGTGGTGCTGCCGATGCTCGCCGAGCGCGGCAAGCCGTTCGTGATGGTGTATTGGTCCCGCGACCCCGACGGCGCGCAGCACAACACGGGCGACAGCCTGAACCAGCTCGTGCCCGGGATCGCCGGGCCGACCTCGCTGGCCGGGATGCGCAACGCCGACGACAACCTCGGGCGGCTGCGGGCGGCCCTGGACCAGCTCGGCTTAACCGCGACCACGAACATCGTCGTCACCGCGGACCACGGCTTCTCGACCATCTCGAAAGCAAGCGCAACCAGCCCGGCGGCCCGGGCCAGCTACGCCGACGTGCCTGCCGGCTTCCTGCCGCCGGGCTTCGTGGGGATCGACATTGCCCATGCCCTGGGCATGCCGCTGCGCGACCCCGACAACGGCGGGGCCGAGATCAAGCCCGGCACCCACGGCAAGTTCGCCAACGCGCTGATTGGCGACGATCCCGCGCATCCCAAGGTGGTGGTCGCCACCAACGGCGGCTCGGACCTGATCTACGTCCCGGACGGCGACAAGGCGGTGGCCCAACAGGTCGTGGATGCCCTGATGGCGCAGGACTACACGAGCGGCGTGTTCGTGGACAGCAAGCTCGGCCCGATCCCGGGCACCCTGCCGTTGTCCGCCATTGCGATGGAAGGGTCGTCTGTCCTGCCCCAGCCCGCGATCGTGGTCAGCTTCCGTTCCTTCGACACGGTTTGCGGCGACCCCATGCGCTGCGGGGTGGAGGTCGCCGACACCGCCCTGCAGCAGGGCCAAGGGATGCATGGGTCGTTCAGCCGCTCCGACACCTGGAACTTCATGGCGGCCATCGGACCGGACTTCCGCGCCGGTTTCGTGGACCCGGCGCCGGCCAGCAACGCCGACGTGGGGCGCACCATCGCCCACCTCATGGGCTTGCAGCCGCGCGACAAGGGCAAGCTCGTCGGCCGGGTGCTGGGCGAGGCGCTGCATGGCGGGACCGTGCCGGCCGTCACCCGGCGGGTCGTCCCCTCCGAGCCTGGCCGCGATGGCCTGACGACGGTGCTGAACGAGCAGCTTGTGGGCGACACCCGCTACTTCGACGCGGCGGGGTTCGTGGGCCGGACCCTGGGTCTCGCGCCGCCGCAGCCCTGACTGACGCGGCCGTGGCCGGCTCCACGGCCGCAGGGCATCGTCCCCCATGCCGCGCAGGAAATCCTGCAGGCAAGTCCCCCGCTGCATTCGCCTCCTCGTCCTGCGGGTGCCGGCGAGTTCGTGCTGCCGACGGTGGACGTGTCCGGCGAGATGCACGTCGACGCCGCGGAGTTCGGCGCGAAGGTGCGCCGCGTGCTGACCGAGCCGGCTTACCGCCAAGCGGCGCACTGCCGCCTCGATGGCCCGCTACGGTGGGGCGCGCGAGGCCGCGGACCACATCGAGCGCTTCATCGGGGGCGGGTCGCGCAGCGGCGTCGAGGTTCTTGCCCGGCGTGCCCCGGTGCAAGGCGCGGGGCCACGATGAACAAGGGGCGGGATGGCGGGCCGTCAATTCCGAGCGTCCCTGCGCTCCCTGGATCGTGGAGCGCAGCTTCGCTTGGCTCGGGCGCAACCGTCGCTTCGGCAAGGGCTGCGGGTTCAAGGTTCAAACCTCGGAAACCATGATCGACGTCGCCGCGATACGGCTCATGCTGAACCGGATCGCGCCGGCATGGGACTTCTCTGGTATCCTTTGAAGCAGCGTCCGGAGGAAGCGGCCCGTGCCCACTTTCCTCGCCATCTTGGCGGCTGCCCTGTTTTTTCTTTGGCCGGCCCTCGTGAACGGCTACCCGCTCCTGTTCAACGACACGGGCGGGCTGCTCGCCACGGCCCTCGAACCCACCATGGGGTTGGACAAGCCGTGGGTTTACGGCCCCTTTCTCCTGTTGCTGCACGGCCGAACGACGCTGTGGCTCGCGGCGGTGGGGCAGGCTCTGCTGCTGTCCCACGTGCTTTGGCTCGCCGCAAAGGCGGTGCGGCCTTGGACGCCCCTGCAGCACTGCGTGTTCTGCGCAGCGCTCGCCCTGTCCACGGCCGCACCCTGGTTCGCAAGCCAGATCATGCCGGACATCTTCGCGCCGGTGGTCGTGCTGTGCGTCTTTGCCCTGGCTTGGCCGGAGCGGCTGACCGGCGCAGAGCGAGGCTGGCTCGCGGCCCTGGGCACCTTGGCCGTCGCGGTTCACCTCGCCCACCTGGTCGTGGCGGCGGCGTGCCTCATGCTCGCCTTCGTCGTCCGGCGCCGTGCGCCGCCGCGGGCGGCGCTGCCGCTCGGGGCGGCGCTGGCGATGCTCCTGGTGAGCAACGCCGTGGGTCATGGGGTGCTCGGCATTTCGCCCTTTGGCTCGGTGTTCCTGCTCGCCCGGCTCGTTTCCGACGGGCCGGCGCGCGCGGTCGTGGACGCGCGCTGCCCGGCGGCCGGATGGCATCTCTGCGCCTGGAAAGGGCGGCTCACAACGGATAGCGACGCCTTTTTATGGTCCCCTGACGGCCCTTCTTGGCTCTGGGAACCCGGCATCCCCATCCTGGGCGGCATCCAATACACCCCCGTCCACCTCGCGCCCGAGGCGGGGCAGGTCGTGCGCGCAACCGTGCTCGCCCACCCGGCCGAAGTCGCCGCCGCCATGGCGCTGAACACGGCGCGCCAGCTCGCGCGCGTGGATCTCGGCGACGCGCTCGGTGCGGACTACCTGGACCTCGCCGTGCTGCCCCAGCTCGAACGCTACTTCCCGGCGTCCGAAGTCGCGCGCTACCGGGCCGCCCTGCAAACCCGGTCGCGCCTCCGGGACGTTTCGGCGCCGCTGCTTTGGCCGCAGCGGGCGGCGCTGCTCGCGGGCTTGGCCGCCACGCTCGGGGCGCTCGTCCGGTGGCGCCGCGAGCCGGGACTGGCCGCGCTCGCCCTGCTCACGCTGGGCGGGCTGCTCGCCAACGCCTTTGCCACCGGGGCGCTGAGCGGGCCGCACGACCGCTACCAGGCCAGGATCGCCTGGCTGCTGCTCGTGCCGCCGCTGCTCTGGCTCATGCCGCCGGCGTTTGCCGGACGACCTCGTCGGGTGGCAAGCCCACCATGTCCATCCGGGGAAGGCCGCGGCGGTCCGGCCCCGAGTTGAGCCTTCGATGCGCATTCTCTGACCGGCGGCCCGGGGCATGGCCGGCGGCGCCGTGGTCGCCTCAACGCCTTAGTGAACGCACTCCTCCCTATGCGGCTGGTCTAATGCCGGGTGGACATCCCCCGGAGGCCCGCCATGCCGCGACTTGCCTTAGCCGCCATCTTGCTCGCCGGCTCGGCCCATGCCGCCCCGCCGCCCGATGCCGACCCGGCGCTCGCCCCATGGTTCCGAGACTTGCGCGAGCCCGGCACCGGGCGCTCCTGCTGCTCCATGACCGATTGCCGCCCCACCGAGGCCCGGACGAGGGGCGGCCGCTACGAGGTGCTGATCGAGGGGCAATGGCTTGCGGTGCCGCCCGAGAAGGTGCTGCCCCGCTCGGACAACCCAACCGGGCACGCGGTTGTGTGCTGGACGCCCGCGCTTGGCATCATCTGCTTCGTGCACGGGCCGGAGGTCTGACCGCGGTGCAGCCCGCCCCGCCGCCAGGCCATCGGCACTCCAACCTGATCCCGTAAATGGGGGCAGAACGAGGACACGTGCAAAACTTGGTCAAAGCCCATCTGGGCTGGTTTCCAGGTTCATGTCCGGTAAGGCTCGCTTTGATGGACGCCGGGCGACCCCGGCCGTCCCATCGAGACCGTGCGGTTCGCTGGACAGTGGCCGCCGACCCTTTTCCGGACGCCTTGAATGGCCGCCTGCACGCGCTTCAGGGCGCAAAAGGCTCGGACAGCTCTCGGCGCTTCGCCAGACCATGGGTCCGGTTCGGCTTCCCAGCCAGCCGATCCCTTGTGACCGCGTTTTGCAACTCTCCCGAACTTACCCCCTCGGCCGACCCCTGCATCAGGCGGCCAATGCCGAGCCGGCAATTTCGCCAAGGGTGTCCGCTGGCTACTCGGCCCCTTCGCACGCATCGGGGTCTGTCAAACAAAGCAGCCTTGCTCGTTTAAAGCAGCCTTTCGACCAGCTTTGCCTTCACTTCCTGCATCCGCTCACCCAGGCCGCGGCGGCGCCAGGCCACCAGGTCGATCATCTTCGACGCCGCGATGTCGGCCTGGAACACCGCCTCCATCTGCCCGCCGAAACCGGGACCAAGGATGATCGCGTCGATCTCGTTGTTCCAGACCGTGCTGCGCCAGTCGAGGTTCGACGACCCGACCGCTGACCAGGCGCCGTCGATTACCGCCGTCTTGGCGTGCAGCACCCGGCCCTGGAACTCATGCAGCTTGACCCCGGCTTCCAGCAGATCGCCATATTTCGAGCGTCCGGCCGCCACTGCGGCATCGCTGGTGCTGTGGCCGGGCACGATCACCTGCACGTCGACGCCCCGCCGCGCCGCGGCCTGAAGCGCGTGCACCAGGTCCGGCGTCGGCACGAAGAACCCGGTCGTGAGGTGCACGGAGTTCTGCGCAAGCGCGATCGACGCGAGCAGCGTGCGGTAGATCAACGGCTGCCCATTGTCCGGCGCCCCGTCGATCGCCTGGACCGTCAGGCCCCCGGGAACAGGCGGCGGCGGCGGCGGCGGATCGGCGAGGGCGGGACCCTTCTGCCCCCGCCACGTTTCCATGAAGAAATGCTCGAACTGCGCCACGACCGGCCCTTCGATCCGGACGTCGGTATCCCGCCACGCTTTCTCCTGCGGGTCGGCCGGCTGCAGGCCCGGCGCATTCTCATACACACGGCTGATGTTGACCCCACCGGTGATCGCCACCTTGCCGTCCACGCAAAGCAGCTTGCGGTGGTCGCGGGCGTTCACGGCGACCGGCACCCGGCCATTCGGATGCAGCGGGTTGTACTCCAGCACGCGCACCCCGCCCTGGCGCAGCCGCTCGAACAGCGCGGCCGACGTGCCGTTGGCGCCCCAGGCGTCGTAGATCAGGTTTACCTCCACCCCGCGCCGGCGCGCCGCCAACAGGATGTCGGCGAACTCGCCACCCGCGGTGTCGTCGAACTCATAGCTTTCCATGTCAATGCGCGTGCGAGCCGACCGGATCGCCTCCGCCAATGCCGCGAACGACGCGGGACCGTTGATCAGCAAGGTGGCTTGGTTCCCGGCCAGGAACGGCCTGTGGGCAAACCGCTCCCCTTGTTCGCGCATCAGTTCGAGGCTGCGCGCCGGATCGGCGCCGGCCTTTGCCGACAAAAGATCTGGGCTGACCCCCGGCGGCGGCTCGACCGCACACCCGGTCAGCAGCGTCGCGGCGACGGCATAAAACAGCAGCCTCTTGAGTTCACCGATCATGTCGCCGAGGTAGCTCAATTTCAACAATGTTTTAAGAACAGAACGATCTATTGGGATCTGGCCCATGCTGTTCAGGGCATGGCTGGGATCTGCCTGGAAGGCATCGTGCAAGCTGCTGGTGTTGTTCACGGGTTGGATGGTGTTGCCATCCATTCACCCGATCACGCCGAGGCAGGGCAGACCGATTGTTGGAAGTGCCCCGTCGGCGATCGGTGCCGACGGGGCTAGGATGAAACAGATCAAGGGGCGCGCGGCCTGCCGGGTCAGGGCGGTGAGGCCGCCCCCGCTGTCGCGGCGCTTAACTGCATGATCCGCGCCGCCAAGCCCGTTTCCATGCGCCTCGCCTGAGGCCGCCGGCGATCACGCGGGTCCAGCAGCCGCTTCGGGTCCATGCGCCAGCGCCGGCCTCCGCCGCATCGGTCGGCATGGCACGGACTCTGGTCCCGATCAAACGCCCGCGTCAGTGCGCAAGCGCCGGCCGTCCTGGCCCGGCCACCTCCAGTTGCGTGTCGACCTTCAGCATCATGGCGACGATGGCGCCGATCAGGGCACAGCCGCCCAGCACCAGCAGCCCGGCCGTGAAGTTCCCGGTCACGTCTTTCAGGTATCCCATCATGTAAGGGCCGGCGAAACCCGACAGGTTGCCGAGCGAGTTGATCGCAGCGATCCCCGCCGCCGCCGAAGTGCCGGTCAGGAACGTGCTCGGTATCGGCCAGAACAGCGGCGGCATGGCGGACACGCCGATCTGCCCCAGGCAGAGCAGGCCCAGCACCATGACCGGGGAAGACACCAGACCCGCGCCCCCGACGCCTGCCATGGCCAGCAGCAGCGCGAAGCAAACGTGTTCCCTGCGCTTCAACGTGCGGTCGGAGTTGCGGCCCAGCAGAACCATCCCGACCGCGCCGAACACGAACGGCAGCGCAGACAGCAGCCCGGTCTGGAAGTTGCTGACGCCGAATCCCTTGACGATGGTTGGCAGGAAGAACGCCACGCCGTAGCTCGCGGCGTTCAAGCAGAAATACACGAACGCGCAGGCCAGGACGCGCCGGTCGCTCAACGCTTTGCCGATGCTCAAGTGCTCGGCGGCCTCCTTCTTCGTCTTTTCTGCCTCCAGCCGCGCTTCAAGCCAGGTCTTCTCGTCATCCTTGAGCCAGGACGCGTGCGCCGGCCGGTCGGTCAGGTAGGCGACAACCCCGAAGCCCATCAGCACCGACGGCAGGGCTTCCAGGATGAACAGCCATTGCCAGCCATCGAGGCCCAAGCCGGTGATGTTCAGCAAGGCGCCGGAGATCGGCGCGCCGATGATGGATGAGAACGGGATCGCCAGCATGAACAACGAGACCACGCGGGCGCGGTAAACGGACGGGAACCAAAGCGTGAGATAGAAGATGATCCCGGGGAAGAACCCCGCCTCAGCGATGCCCAGCAGGAAACGCAGGGTATAGAACACCCAATGCGTCGAAAGCCCAGTCACCGACGAGATCGGGCCGATAAAGGCGAAAAGGCCGGAGATGATCCCCCAACTGATCATGATGCGGGCGATCCAGAGCCGCGCGCCGAACCTGTCCAGCGCAAGGTTGGAGGGCACCTCAAGCAGGAAGTAGGCGATAAAGAACAATCCGGCGCCAAGGCCGTAGGCTGCCTCGGACAACCCAAGCGCCGACGCCATCTGCAGCTTGGCGAAGCCGACGTTGACGCGGTCCAGGTAAGCCACGAAGTAGCAGGTGATAAGGAATGGTATCAGCCTCCAAAGAACCTTGCTGATGGTTCTCTTCTCGATATCGTCCATGTGACCGTTCCCTCCCAGAGCGCCGCGTTGGATGGGCGCTTAAATGTTGCCACGGTAGCATGTCCCGTTTGCCGCCATCGCTCAATGGCGGTTGATCCTCGTTCAAACGCTTGCGACATCGCGGCGGCTGCGATCCCAGAACGGTTCCATGGGCGTTGACCGCCGGGTCGGCCGTGACCGCCGGCAGGAACGAAACCGTGACATCGCCCGCCAGCAACGGTTCGCGGTTCTTGGTGAACACCGCCGCGTCCCAAACCGGCACGTCCGTTGACCGGCCGAAGAACCGGCGAAACAGAAGCTGCTCCAGCGCCGTTTTCACCAGCCGCCGGACCGCCCGCAGCGGGCGATCCCTCCACGTTCAGGTTGGTGCCTTTTGGGAGGCATTGCCGAACGATCTTGCAAGCCGTGCCTGGAAAACCCGAAGTGTTTGCGGCAGGCTGACGCCCCGCCAGCAAAGGGTCTGCCCCATGACCACGGCCGCCGCCGTTTCCACCCATGCCGTCGCCCACGCGCCCACCCGCAGCATCCTGATGCTGGGAGCCCTCGGCGTCGTGTTCGGGGACATCGGCACCAGCCCGATCTACGCGTTCCGCGAGTCCC
>CALMVT010000617.1 GCA_937873175.1 uncultured Acetobacteraceae bacterium
AGGGGCTCTCGACAGCTCCGAAAGCCAACTTCAGAGCAGCTCAGGTGGTCGAGGTTCTCGACCAGCTCGTGCGGGTCCGGGGCAGGCCGAAAAGCCTGCGGGTGGACAACGGCCCGGAGTTCGACGGGCGCCTGCTCGACCACTGGGCTTACCTGAACGGGGTGGAGATCGACTTTTCCCGGCCTGGAACACCCACGGACAACGCGTTCATCGAAGCGTTCAACGCCCGGCTGCGGGCCGAGTGCCTGAACGCTTCGTGGTTCCTGTCCTTGGCTGATGCCCGGGAGCGCATCGAGGACTGGAGGTGCCACTACAACGAGGAGCGACCCCATTCAACCCTGGGCAACTTGACCCCGAGGGCCTTTGCCAACCAAGCTCAACCAGCCCGAAAGGTCGCATAGCACCCGGACCAGAGACGGGGGCAAGACCACCACTTCTACGGGGGCAGGTCACGAGGTCGTCTTGAACTTTGCGGTGACGGGCTGCGCAGACCGTTGGCTCGGACGTGATCTTGCTCGCATGGTCTTTGTGGTCCGCTTTGCCGCTTGGTTTGGGACGGGGGCGATTGCGCGGCAGGACGTGTCGGTGAGCGACCTGCGGAAAGAGGCCAGGTGGACGCGGGGATAAGGTGGCGCGCCAGGTGCTGGCGACCGCGTTTGTGCTGAAAAGGTAGCCGCGCGAGGCTGTGGCCGAGAGTTGCGGCATGGACCGGCAAACGTTGCGCGACAGGGTGCACCGTTTCAACACGGACGGGCTTGCAGGCCTCGTCGATCTGCCTCGGAAGAATGGCCCGAAGCCGCGCCAGTCACCCGAGCAAAAGATGGTTGTGGCCGAATGGGTCGAGCAAGGGCCGGACCTGCCGCGGGACGGCGTCGGCCCCCTCCACCCTCGATCAGAAAACAGAAGCAAGAACGTTCAGCTTACTTTCGCCCTCCAACCTTGCAGCAGTTCCATCCTTTGCCGAACCCTCTCGCGATGGCAAAGCCAGGTTGATCAATGCGCAAAGCGGCCGGCGCGAGGCGCATGGCTTTCCCGCAATTCAGCAAGCTTCCCGCCGCGAAGCTCGGCATCCGCCTGAATGGTTCGGCGATAGCGAGCCGCAATCTCCCCCCGGCTTTGGACGTCCCACTTGGCAAGGATGTTGTGGATGTGGTTCTTCATAGTCGGTTGGGCGATGCACAAACGCCGGCCGATGAGCTTGTTTGACAGTCCATCCGTCAGGAGAGCAGCAACCTCCCGTTCGCGGGAGGTCAGCGCATACATGCCGGCCTTGGCCGTGCGCTCGCTGGAACGCATGGAACGCCGGCTCAGCACAAGCGCGGTCAATCGCGGCGGGTAGACGATGTCGCCTGCGGCAACGCGGCGAACCGCGGAAACGAGATCACCGGCCGAGGTGTCGGGTCCGAGGTAGGCAGAAATCCCGACATCCGTCCAGGCGAGGAAGTCTTCATCCCGGTCCTGCATTGCCAGAACAACAACGCTCAGTTTGGGTATCCGAACGCGGACCGCGGCAATCAGCGTGGCTGCCTCAGGATGCAAAGCGTCCACAACAGCCAAGCTGGGTTTGGCCTTCGCGATGAATGCTTCGATGGACTCACGCGAGGACGCGCCGAAAGCCTGGAGGTCCTCATTGTCGGCCAACGCCGCGGTCAGCGCTTCCCGCACGAGACGCACATGGCTAACAACCAGGATCATCATGCTCCGCTCCGCGTGTGACAATGGTCTTGAAGGCAGCAGGCTGGCATGCGCCACCGGCCGGAACACCTGATCGACGAGAATGATCATGCATCCAACTCGCCTGAATGCATTCTTGTGGCGAACCCATGCTTCGAGCTAAAGTGCATACAGAACGAATGATTTCGATTGACGTAATGTTTTGTTTGTTTCGCTTGCGCTTGGCAAATTTCAACCGTTTCTGACTTTTGCGGCATTGCAGGCCCGACTAATCCTTCCCTGGGCGCGATGTGGCGCCCGCAGGGAAGGAAGCTGCGTGCCGGATACTGTGTCACTGGTCCAGCCGCGACCCAGCCTGAGCAGCTGCCTGCCGCTCTCCGAGGGAACGCGGCCCGACCGGCCGATCTCCCGGCCCGTTCTGGCCGTGGCCGTACAAACCATCGACTTTGCGCTGTTGCTTTTGGCTGGCCTGGTTGCGACCTGGGGCTGCGAAAGCCTTCTGAAAGCCATGCCTGCCGGAGAGTTGGCTGTCGCGACCTGGATCGGAACCAGCGCCACCGTCGTCGCGATCCGGAAGCGTGGCGGCTACACGCTGCCCCGCCTCGGCCGGCTCGGCAAAAGCTTGCTGGACATGCCGCTCCCCATGTTGATCGGCTGGACCGCGGTTGTCGTCAGCTTGTTCATGCTGCACGGCGGGGCGATGCCGCCGCGTGCCTGGCCGTTCGCGTTCGCCCTGGCGAGCGGAACAGTCCTGGCAGCGCACCGGGTGCTGCTGCAACTCGCGATCAAGCGCTGGCGGCGCAGCGGACGCTTGGTGCAGCGCATTGCGGTCGTGGGCGTGAATGAATTCAGCGCGACATTCCTCGAGCGTCTCGCGGCGCAGCCGGACGCCTACTTGGTCACCGCTGTCTACGACGACCGGCAGTCCCGCATCCCAGCCCATCTGCAACACATTGATGTAAGAGGCGGCGTCGATGCCCTGGTGCTTGCCAGCAGGGAGGAGCGGGTCGACACGATCGTGGTCGCGTTGCCGCTCAGCGCCGTGGACCGGATCAACGACATCCTGAGCCAGCTGAGCAGCCTCGTGGTGGACGTGTTCCTGACCACAGACATCGCAGGGTTGAGGTATGAGGGGGCGCAGTTCACGGCCATCGGGTCGAACCCCGTCGTGTCCGTGGGGGAACGGCCGCTCAAGGACTGGCAGGCTGTCAAGAAAGCAGTGTTCGACCGCGTGGTCGGGAGCGTGCTGCTGCTGTGCGCGCTGATGCCGCTGCTCGTGGTGGCTGCGCTGATCAAGCTGGACAGCCCCGGGCCGGTGCTGTTCCGCCAGCCGCGCATCGGCTTCGACAACCGCATGTTCAGCATCTTCAAGTTCCGCACGATGCATGCCAGCATGGCCGACCTGCTCGCCGACCGGCAGACCACGCGGGACGACCCGCGGGTCACCCGCGTGGGTCGGTGGCTGCGCCGCTACAGCATCGACGAACTGCCGCAACTGCTCAACGTGGCGCAGGGCAGCATGTCGCTGGTCGGGCCGCGCCCGCATGCGCCGAATACCAAAGCGGCTGACAGGCTGTTTGCCGACGTGGTCAGCCAGTATGCCGTGCGCCATCGGGTGAAGCCCGGCATCACCGGATGGGCCCAGGTCAACGGCTGGCGGGGAGAAACGAAAACCGAGGATCAGGTGCGCAGCCGCGTGCAGTTCGATCTGGACTACATCCAGAACTGGTCTCTGGCGCTCGACCTGAAGATCCTGATGCTGACCGTGTTCCGAGAGGTTCGTAGCTCCATCGCCTTTTGACGCTTTGCTTCTTGTTGTCCAGCCTGCCTGCCGGCTCGAGCACTCGTTTATCGGGAGCCAGGCCGAAGAATGGGTGATGGCTGAGTGAGAAAAGCGGGTGGAGATCAGCTGCCCCGAGGCCGTCCGGGGCATCACATTATGCGACGGCGTCCCGGTCTCGCCGACGCGCCCGCACGGAACGCCACCTGATCACGGCACTACCCAAATCCCGGACGGTTCAGCCGGTGGCTTCCCGGACCTGGCGGGAGGGTTCTGCGCCATGGTCATCGGAGGAGGCCTGTTGCCGGACCGTAGCGCGCGGCAGCCACAACTCAACCGAGGTTCCTTTGCCCGGCTGGCTTCTCAGCCTCAGCGCGCCCCCGTGTTGCGTAACGAACCCATACACCATGGACAGCCCCAGGCCACTGCCCTTGCCGGCTGGTTTTGTCGTGAAGAATGGCTCTGTCGCACGTTCCAGCGTTTCGGGGTCCATGCCGCTGCCGGTGTCGGATACGGTGAGCAGGACATAATCGCCCCAGTTCAAAGCAAGTGGCGGACCCCGACGTTCCTCTCCCCAAGGTTTGTTGGCGGAGGTGCTTGCCGTGTGCCGTCGTTCAAACTCTGGAAGCGCCACGTTGCGGGCGCAAAGGCGCAGAGTTCCTTGGCCGGACATCGCGTCACGCGCATTTATGCCGAGGTTGAGGAGGGCCAGCTCGAGCTGTGCTGGATCGCTGAGGGGCTGCCACAAATCGGCTGGCGAAGCGGTAACTTCGATATGGACCTTTGATCCCAGGGTGCGCAGCAGCTCGGCGACGCTTTCCAGAAAAACCGAAAGACTGATCGCCTCAAGCCTCAGTTCCTGGCGCCGTGCAAATGCCAGAAGCCGCTGCGTCAATGCGACCCCATGCTCCGTAACCCGCATCAAAGATGCCGCGAGGCGACGCACTTGGTCGGGGTCATGGGCGCGGGCCTCGATAAGGTCGATGCCTGACATGATGGTTTGAAGCACGTTCCTGAAGTCGTGCGTGATGCCGCTCGCCAGCTGCCCGACGGCATTCATTTTTTGCGTCTGGACCAGTTCGGCTGATGCGGGATCCAGGTGTTTGACCGTTTCGACCGTGTGGCTGAGTAGGTGCAGCCGAGTTTGGGTTGCTGAAGCTCCCTGGAACGTGCGTACTGCCATCTGATGTCCGTCCGTTGAGCCACGTGGAGACCATCGTCAAGGTAGTTCGGTCACCACTCACGACCGAAGTGCTACAAGGTTTCAGTGCAGTCCCGGGTTCATATTTTGAAAAGAATGTTCATGCGTTGGCGCGAGCATCTGAAGGTAGCGTGGTGCATGCGTGGACATCGGATAATCGCGGTCGGGACCGTACTTGGGGCAGCACACCCGTCGCAGCCCGCACCACCCCGACCATGCCGACGCTTGCCCGTTCGAGATGGGCGACGTCGGCAGCTTGGCCCATGCCTGGCGCCTGTGCGAGCCCGAGCCGGGTGATGGGCTTCCCCCCGCGGGGTGGAGGGGTGGGATCAGAGCGTCACGCTGCCATGCGGATCCTGACCTCGCTCATTGCTGCCCGCGCTTCGGCCGGGGTTCGGTAGCCCAGGCCTGAATGGAG
>CALMVT010000618.1 GCA_937873175.1 uncultured Acetobacteraceae bacterium
GAGTAAAGCTTTGATCCGGTTAGGGGCCAAGCTGTGGCAGTCAGACTACAGTTAATTTGAGACATGGTGATCTACGCGGCTTGGAGTAGAAAATTCTCTAGGCGTTTTCAGGAACTTGCGTCTTAGCGTGAATCCAGCACCCGCTTTATGTCGTGACCCCGAACTGCAGAACACCCCGGAGGCGGCCGACCTGCCGCGCGAGGACTGGCTCGGCCTGCTGGTCGACCGCGAAGCGAGGAGCTGGGATAACAAGCGCCTGGCCCGCCGCCTGCGCGACGCCAAGCTGCGCCAGGCGGCGGTGGTTGAGGACACGGACTTTCGCACGCCCCGCGGCCTGGACCGCGCGCTGTTCCTAAAGCTTGCCGGCTGCGGCTGGGTCCGCGAACACGCTCACGTGGTCATCGGCGGCCCGACCGGGGTCGGCAAGAGCTGGCTCGCCTGTGCGCTGGGCCACAAGGCCTGCCGAGACGGCTACTCCGTCTTCTACAAGCGGGCGCCGCGGCTGTTTGCCGACCTCGCGACTGCTCGGGGCGAGGGACGGCTGCCGCGGATGCTCGCCGCCATCGAGCGCACGCGCTTGCTGATCATCGACGATTGGGGGCCGGAACCGCTCACCGCCGAGCAGCGGCGCGACCTGCTGGAGATCGTGGACGACCGCTACGACAAGGGCTCGCTGCTGATCACCAGCCAAGTTCCCGTATCCCGCTGGCATGAGATCATCGGCGACATGACTTTGGGAGATGCCATCCTGGACCGCGTCGTCCACCGCGCCCACCGCCTCGAACTGAAAGGGGCTAGCCTGCGCAAGCGGCGCAGCACACCAAACGACTTGACCGCCGACGCCAGCGAGTGACACACCTGCAACCGCCAGCATCGACCCGCTGCCGCCATCCTGTCCGCCGCTCCTCATAGGGCGACGTGCTGCAGGTGATCACGATCACCGGAATGGGTGATCATCATCGGCTGGACCAGGGTTCATCCGCTGTTTTGGTGCTGTTGGATGGAACATCTGGCGGCCGAACGCCATATGCGGCGGTCATCTTCGGAGGTCTGACTTCCCGCCTTGCCCCGTCGTATCCTGCCGCTGATCCCAGCGGATCTTTCGGTCGTGCAAGTCCTGCCCACGCCCGACCGCGTCACCATCATCACCGCGCCCAAGCTGGCGCAGAGTGCCTGCCCACTTTGTGGCCGCCTTTCCGGGCAAATCCACAGCCATTACACCCGCACGCTGGCCGACCTGCCTTGGCAAGGTCGTGCTGTCGTCATCCAAGTGCGGGCACGACGTTTCCGCTGCGCAAGTGTGGGCTGCCCGCGCCGAGTCTTCACCGAGCGCCTGCCTGGAGTCGCACCGCCACGGGCGCGGCGAACCGCGCGCCTGGGCGGCATCCAGCGCCACATCGGCCTTGCCCTGGGCGGCGAGGCCGGATCGTGTCTGGCAGGACGGCTGTCCATGCCGGTCAGCGGCGACACGCTGCTGCGGCTGGTCCGGGCGGCTGAGCTGCAAACCCATCCCTCGCCGCCGGTGGTCGGCATCGATGAATGGGCTTGGCGCCGCGGCCAGCGCTACGGCACCATCATCTGCGACCTAGAGCGCGGGCGCGTCATCGATCTCCTGCCCGAACGCAGCAGCGAAACCGTCGCGGCCTGGCTGCGCCAGCATCCCGGCGTCGAGGTTGTTGCCCGCGACCGCAGTGGCGCCTACTCCGAGGGAGCGCGCCAAGGCGCTCCGGGAGCGATGCAAATCGCGGATCGGTGGCATTTGCTGCGCAACCTCGGCGATGCCTTGCAGGGCGCCGTTGATCGTCATCGTGGCGCCGTGCGCCAAGCCGCACGGATGGTCGCGCAGGAGCAGGCTGCTGGGCAGAGTGAGGCGCCGCCAGTTCCATACAGCACCAAAGCAACGAGGCTGCTGGCGGACCGGCGTGCCCGGCGGCAGGGCTGCTACGAGGAACTGTCCCGGCTACGCGGGGCGGCTTGTCTGCGGAGGCAATCGCGCCGGCGCTGGGCATGAGCGCCACTGCGGCCCGCCGCTGGCTGAAGGCCGAAGGGCCACTGGCGCACGACAAACCGCGGCAGCCGCACATGGTCGATGGGCATGTCGAGTTCCTTGAGCGCCGCTGGCACGAGGGATGCCGCGACGCAAGCCGGCTCTGGCGGGAATTGTGCCGGCAGGGCTTCAGGGGTAGTCGTAATCCGGTCGGGCGCTGGGCGGCACGGCAACGGCGCGAGGACCCGCCGCTGCAAGCCGCCGAGGTTCGGCGCACGGCGGCGTGGCCGGCCCCCTCGAGCCGGTGCTGCGCCAAGCTGCTGACTGCCACAGCCGACAAGCTGGATGCGCAGGAAAGCATGTTCCTTGCCCACCTGGCCGAAATAGCCTCCGACCTTGCCCGGGCTGGCGAACTCGCGGCAGGCTTCGCTGCCTTGGGGCGTTGGTGCACGGATGCGCGGGTAGCCTGCCTCTGGTGGGATAGGTATGTTCCT
>CALMVT010000619.1:0-19158 GCA_937873175.1 uncultured Acetobacteraceae bacterium
GGCAGCCAGCGCGCAGCGCGGCAGCCGGCCCGCGCGCGCCGCCGCGCAGCAAGTCGGGCAGCCCCATGGCCGCGCCCGCCACAGTCCATATCAGCGGCTGGTCGCACAGCGCGAGCAGCAGCTCCCCATGGCAAACCGGCTCGATAAGCTGGAAGCCGGACGGGTTGGCCCCGGGATTGTCGCCCATCGCCGGCGCGGCGCTGTGCCGCACCCGGTCCGTGCCCAGCAGATACAATGCGGCATCGCGCGGCGCCTGCACCCCGCCGAGCACCATCCAGGCTTGCGTGGCGTGGGCGAGCGGCTCGGCAAGGCCGGCATCCCGGGCGCAAAGGCGCGCGAGCCGGATGCAGGTGTCGGCGAACCCGGCATCCGCCGCCAAGCCAAATGCGGTGCGGCAGAAGCCCAGCAGGAAGCCGAGCAGCCGCCGGCAGGACGCCGGGTCCAGCTCCTCGGCCAAATCGAGCGCATCGGCGCCGGGCGTCGCGGCGACGAACTCCGGGGATTCCGGCGCGGCGCCGATGCCGAGCAGTTCGCCGCCCCGCGCATCGGCGGGCAGCCGCATGGCGGCGATGCGGAACGGCCCGGCCGCGCCGTGGACGGCAACCGTGCCGTAGGGCGGCACAACGCCGGGCGGCGGGGCGGCGGCGCCGCCCGCCCCGTGGGGCATGGCCATCAGCATCACGTCGCCTGAAAGCAGGGCCACCCGCGGCGGCAGGATGTCATGCGTCAGGTCGCGAAGCAGCATGGTCGTGATCCCGGGACTGGCGGTCGAAAAGATGCCGGGGCCGCGTGGCGTCGCGGCCCCGGATCGTCATGGGCCGGAAGGTCAGTGGATCGTGAAGAAGCCCGACGGGTTCTGGTGGATGTCGTCCGCCTTCACGCCGACCAGGGTGATCGTCTCGTTGCCCAGGGTGATGACGGCATTGCCGCCGTGGTCCTGGACGTGCGCGGCGACGTCGGCCGCGGAGTTGATCGAAAGGCCGTTGATGTTCTGCTGGATCTGCAGGATGTCGCCCTGGTGAAAGCCCATCACGACGTTCTGGCCGCCGTTGCTGTTGAACACAAAGGTGTCCTGGCCGCCGCCGCCGATCATCATGTCGTTGCCCGCGCCCGACATCATGGTGGTGTGGCCGGAGCCGCCGATCAGCATCTCGTCGCCGCTGCCGGCGTGCAGGGTGTCCTGGCCGCCGCCGCCGATCAGCGTGTCGTGGCCGGTCCCGCCCTGCAGGTAGTCGTTGCCGGTGCCGCCGGCGAGGAAGTTGTGGCTGCCGCCCGCGATCAGCGTGTCGCTGCCTGCGCCGCCGAGCAGGGTGTCATGACCTGACCCGTCGCTTGTGATGAAGTCGTTCCCGGTGCCGCCGCTCAGCGTGTTGTCATGGCCGTGATCGACGATGGAGTCTTGGCCTGCCCCGCCGTCAACCGAGTTGTGGTTGCCAAGCAGATTGAAAAAGTCGTCGCCATTGCCGCCGCTCACGGCGTTGAAATTGTGCGACAGGAAGAACTGGTCATCGCCGGCAGTGCCGGCCAGCATGGCGTGATTTGCTGTGTCTACAATGAAACTGCCGCCGGGTATCGTCGCCATTCCGATCTCCTGTTTTTCGGGCTGCGCTGGGACTGCTTGGGAACGTCCAACGCACGCAAGTTACCTGTTGTCTCACGAATTCGTCAATACTACTTCGACTTAGTTTTTTCGATTGATTAATAATTGATCCCGGTCAGCAGAAACGCACGGTCAAATAGCGATCGTTTCACTCTATATGTGAGGTCCGGGCCGCGTTGACGCAAAGGCAACGCTGGATTTGTGCAACGCAACAAGCGGCGCGGTCCCACGCCCGCCGCCGATTCGGGACAACCGCGGACCTCACGGCGCGGCAACGCGCACGTCCCAGCGGACGAGTTCCGGTTTGATTGCCCGGCAATTTCTCACGTTGAACCGCGTGGCAAACAACACGGGCGCCACGCCAACCGTCTCGAAATTCCGGTCAGCCGCCGCCGGGTCGAGCAGCGACGGGTAGGCGATCGGCGCCGGGTCGGCGCAGGTCCACGCCCCCAGTCCGACGGCGGGCAGCAGCAGGGCCGTGGCGGACCAGTGCAGCAGGTCCGGGCTGGTGGCGTAGAACACGCCGCCGTTGCGCGCGCCGTTCTGCATCAGCGCGATGAACAGGCCGCTTGCTGCGTGACGCACAAGCCCGGCGACGGGCCAGCGCAGCTTGTCCGCTTCCACCGGCGCGCAGTTGCGCGAGGCCGGCCAAACCGGTTGCGCATAGGGATCGACGAACGCGGCCCCGAATGCCGACCCGTCCCAGCCGTGCCAATCCCCGGGCGTGCCGACCCCGGTTGTGCGCAGCAGGCAGTTGCCCGGCCGTTGCGCGCGGGCCTGCGCCGCGAAAGCAAACATGTGCTGCGCGCCCGACAGGGTAACGATGCTGCTCGGGTGGAAGTCGCCACCGTGGCGGCCGCGGCCGAGCTGCGCGCCTTCCGTCACCGCGGTGCAGCGGTGGCCGAGGTGCAGCAGGTCCGGCCCGCTCGCGACCCGGTTCAGGGATGTCGCGTAAGGCTGCACCTCCCCCGTCGCCAAGCGCACGGCGCGGGCCGGGGCATCGAGCCTGTCGGGCGCGTCGCAGTTGGGCCGGGCGCTTGAAACTGCGGACACCGGCGGCCCTGTCACCTCCAGCCGCAAGGCCGGCTGCGCCTGCGCGGCGCCGGCCAGCAGCAATATGGCAATCACGGGAAGCAACCTCATGGCGCGATGTCTTGGATGAGGCGCGACTGCTGGCGAAGGCAGCCGCGCAGGTCGAAATGCCGGACCGCCAAGGCGCGGGCGCGGTCCCGCACCGGACGGAGCGATACCCGGTGTGCCAGCAGGTCCGCGGCCCGGCTTGCCACCGCGTCCGGGTCGCGCCCATCGACCAGGAAGCCGTTCACCCCGTCCCGCACCACCTCCCGCACCGGCGCCACGTCCGAGCCGAGCAGCAGGCACCCGGCAGCCAGCGCCTCGACACAGGACCATGACAGGACAAAGGGCACCGACAGGTAAAGGTGCAGCGCGGACACCTGCAGCAACGCCAGGTACTCCCGCCGGGCGAGGCGGCCGGTGAAGTGGACGCGGGCGGGATCGACCGGCGTCTCCCGCAGCATCGCCGCGCCCCAGGTCCCGCCATCCGGCGGCGGGCGGCCGTAGCTCACACCGTCCTCGCCGCAGATGACCACCTGGGCGGCGGGCCGAAGGCGCAGCAGGGCGGGCAAGGCGCGCATCAGCACGGTGAAGCCGCGCACCGGCTCCAGGTGGCGGGCGACAAAGGTCACGACCTCATCCCCCGACGCCAGCACCCGTCCGTCCCGCAGGGTGAACCGGGCGCGCGGGTCCGGCGCAACCTCCGCGGTATCGACCCCGTCATGCACGACGGCGATTCGCGTCTGGTAAGGCGCCGGGTGCTGCGCCCGTTGCCAGGCGGTGGGCGCGACGCCGCGGTCCATTAGGTCCAGCGCGGTCAGCAGGTCCGCGTTCCACACCCGCAGCCGGCAGCGCCCGTCCAGGTCCAGCGCCGTTTCCGGGAGATAGCCGGTGTCCTGCCCTTCGCTGCGGTAGAACATCTCGCAATACGACAGGATGGCGGCCCGCGGCAGCACGTCGCGCAGGAACATGGTTTCCCCCCACCCGGCGTGCGCCACCACCACGTCCGGGGTGAAGCCCTCGGCACGGAGGTCGAGGCACGCCCGCACCACGGCCTGTCCCCGGCGCACGTTGCCCTCCATGCGGTGCAGGTAATGATGGGTCGCCCCACCCGGCGGCTCCGGCGCGGGATAGCGCAGCCAGCGGACCCGGCCGGAGGCCGAAACGCGGCGCTCGCCCAGGAACGCCACCTCGTTGGCCGGGTCTTCGGCGAGGTGCGGGGCCAGGTGGCGAAACTGGCCCGGCGCGTTCTGGTGCAGGAACAGGACGCGCACGAACGGTTCCCTCCATCGGGTTGGCGCGGATTCTCGCGGGGCAGCAGCGCACAGTATAATGTCATTAACAAAATTATTGCGCAATGGTGATCCGAGGCGTCGGGCGTGGGTTGCACAGCGCGCGCGGAAACCTCATTTCAGAAGCGTGCTTGCGCTCTTGAAGGCCTTTCTGTTGGCGTTCGCCCTGCTGTTTCTTTTGCCGTTGGGCATTGCCGCGGCCCGGTACTACTGGGACGGCTCCGGCGGGGAATGGCAGACCGCGGACCGATCCAGCGCCGGGCTGCTGCCCGCGGTGCCCGGGCGTGCCGCGGCGGTGCGGGTGTTCGCCGCGCAGACGGTGCGGTGGCGCGGCATCTTCGCCACGCATTGCTGGATCGTGTTCAAGCCGGAAGGCGACACCGCTTATACCCGCTATGACTACACGGCTTGGGGCGATCCGATCCGGGTCAACGGGTTCGTGGCGGACGGGCGCTGGTTCGGCCGCGCCCCGTTGCTGGTGTTCGCGGCGGACGGGGACGCCGCGGCGGCGCTGATCCCGCCCATGCAGGCGGCCATCGCGGCCTACGCCTACCGTAACCAGGGCGACTACCGCGCTTGGCCAGGTCCCAATTCCAACACCTTTGTCGCCGCCGTGCTGGACGCGGTACCGGGGATCCAGGCGGTGCTGCCGCCCACCGCCATCGGCAAGGACTACCCCTATGACGGGCGCTGGCTGCGCGTCACCCCGTCCGGCACCGGGCTGCGTCTGAGCCTGGGCGGCTATGCCGGGATGACGGTCGGCTGGGTGGAGGGGATCGAGCTGAACATCCTGGGTGCGGTTGCCGGGCTGGACATCCAGCGCCCGGGTGTCAAGCTGCCCGGGCTGGGGCGGCTCGGCCTGCCGCGCACAATGCCGAGCGCCATGGCGACTCAGCCGTAACAGTCGCCACCGGAGCCGATGCGGGCCTTGCGTCCCCGCATTGGCGCGGCGATGCTGTTGCGATGCACACACCCGTTCGCCGCCCCGTCATGGCCCGCCCCGCATGAGCATCCACGCCGCCCTGGTGCACCGGACCAGCTATCGCTACGACCGCCCGGTGAGGCTCGGCCCGCAAACGATCCGGCTGCGCCCGGCGCCGCAAACCCGGACGCCGATCCTGTCCTACTCGCTCACGGTCAAGCCGGAGCCGCACTTCGTCAACTGGCAGCAGGACCCCCAAGGCAATTTCCTGGCCCGCGTGGTGTTCCCCGACCCGGTGACGCACTTCGAGGTCACGGTGGACGTCATCGCCGACATGGCCACCATCAACCCGTTCGGGTTCTTCCTGGAGCCGGAAGCGGAGGAATGGCCGTTCAGCTACGACCCGGTGCTGGAACAGGAGCTGGCGCCGTTCCGCCGCCTGGACCCGGTCGGCCCGCTGCTGTCCGGGCTGCTGGCGGAGGTGCCGCGCAACCCGCGCCGGACCATCGACATGCTGGTGGACCTGAACCGCCGGGTGCAGGAGCGCGTGGGCTACATCGTCCGCATGGAGCCGGGCGTGTGGGACCCGGAGCGCACGTTGGGCGAGCGCCAAGGGTCCTGCCGGGATTCCGCGTGGCTGCTGGTGCACGCGCTGCGCCAGCTCGGCTACGCCGCCCGCTTCGTGTCCGGCTACCTGATCCAGTTGGCGCCCGACATCAAGCCGCTGACCGGGCCGGAAGGGCCGACCGCCGACTTCACCGACCTGCATGCCTGGGCCGAGGCCTACCTGCCCGGCGCCGGCTGGATCGGCCTTGACGCCACGTCCGGGCTGCTGGCCGGCGAGGGGCACATCCCGCTGGCGGCCAGCCCCGATCCGACCTCAGCCGCGCCGATCTCCGGCCTGATGGAGCCGGCGGAAACGACGTTCGACGTGGAGATGAAAGTCACCCGCGTCAACGAGGTGCCGCGCGTCACCCGGCCCTACACCGACGCGCAATGGCAGGCGATCCAGGCCGCAGGCATTGAGGTGGACCGCACGCTCACCGCCGAGGACCTGCGGCTGACCATGGGCGGGGAACCGACCTTCGTGTCTATCGACGACGCAGAAGGGAAGGAGTGGACCGTCGATGCGCTCGGCCCCACCAAGCGGCGGGAGGCTGGGCGCCTGCTGCAGCGCCTGCTGCCGCTGTGGGCACCGGGCGCCGCGGTGCAGTACGGCATCGGCAAGCACTACCCCGGCGAGCAGGTGCCCCGCTGGGCGCTGAACGTGACGTGGCGGCAGGACGGCGAGGACGTTTGGTCGGACCGGGCGCTGCTCGCCGATCCCGACACCGCGACGGGCGACGCGGATGCCGAGACGGCGCACGAGTTCGCGCTGAGCGCGGCACGGCGCCTGCGTGTCGATCCCGAGGCCGTGCTGCGCGCCTACGAGGACCAGCCGTATTTCCTGATGCGCGAAGCCCGGATGCCCGCCAACATCGTGGCGGAAGCGGCGCAATCCCGCGACCCGCTAGAGCGCGCCCGTATCATCCGGGTGTTCAACCAGGGGCTGGACCAGCCGGTCGGCAGCGTGCTGCCGCTGCGCCGGGCCGGGCGGCGCGGGGCGCGGCATTGGACGACGGAACGCTGGGTGCTGCGGGAAGGCAAGCTGTTCCTGGTGCCGGGCGACTCGTCCGTGGGCGTGCGGCTGCCGTTGAACAGCCTGCCCTGGGTCGATCCCTCGGAGATCGAGGACGAGCCGGAGCCTGATCCGTTCGAGGAGCAGGGGCCGCTGCCGACCCGGGACGCGATGCTGGCCGCCACCGGCGACGGCCGCCCCGGGCGCGGCATCCGCGTCGCCATGACGGTGCAGGCGCGCGGCGGGCTGCTCTACCTATACCTGCCGCCGCTGTCCGCGGCCGAGGACTGGCTGGCCCTGGTCGCCGCCATCGAGGCTACCGCCGCCGACCTCGGCCGCCCCGTGGTGCTGGAAGGCTACAAGGCGTCCTATGACCGCCGGCTGCTGACCTTCTCCGTCACGCCCGACCCCGGCGTCATGGAGGTCAACATCCACCCGGCGCAGAACTGGGACGAGCTGGTGAGCCGCACCGAGCAGCTTTACGAGCAGGCGCGGCATGTCGGCCTCACTGCCGAGAAGTTCATGGTCGATGGCCGCCACGTCGGCACCGGCGGCGGCAACCACGTCGTCATGGGCGCCATGACGCCCGAGGACAGCCCGTTCCTGCGCCGCCCGGACCTGCTGAAATCCTTGCTGGGCTTCTGGCACAACCACCCGAGCCTGTCCTATCTGTTCAGCGGCCTGTTCATCGGGCCGATGAGCCAGCACCCCCGCATCGACGAGGCTCGGCAGGACGCGCTGCGCGAGCTGGAGGTCGCCTTCCGCCACATCCGGCCGGGCCACGAGCCGGCACCCTGGCAGGTGGACCGGATGCTGCGCAACATCCTGACCGACATGACCGGCAACACGCACCGGACCGAGTTCTGCATCGACAAGCTGTACTCGCCCGACAGTTCCTCCGGCCGGTTGGGACTGGTCGAGTTCCGCGCCTTTGAGATGCCGCCGCATGCCCGCATGTCGGTGGCGCAGATGCTGTTGATGCGGGCCGCGGTCGCTGCCTTCTGGCGCTTCCCGTATGAGCGCCGCCTGGTGCGCTGGGGCACCCGGGTGCACGACGACTTCCTGCTGCCGCACTTCGTTTGGCAGGACTTGCTGGACGCGCTTGAAGAATTGTCCTCCTACGGCACCAAGCTCGACTCTGCCTGGTATCGTCCGCACTTCGGGTTCCGCTTCCCCGTGATCGGCGAGGTGGCGGTGCACGGCGCGACCGTGGAGCTGCGCCACGCCCTGGAACCCTGGCACGCGCTGGGGGAGACCGCGGGTGTCGGCGGCACGGTGCGCTACGTCGATAGCTCCGTGGAGCGGGTGCAGGCGCGGGTGACGGGCTGGGAAGCCGAGCGGTTCGTGCTGGCCTGCAACGGCGCCGCCGTGCCGCTCAGCCCGACCGGCACGGAGGGCGAGTTCGTCGGCGGCGTGCGCTTCAAAGCCTGGGACCCGGCGGCGGCGCTGCATCCCAACATCGCGGCGCAGGTGCCCTTGGTGTTCGACGTGTTCGACCGCTGGACGGGACGCTCGCTCGGCGGCATGTCGCACCACGTCGCCCATCCCGGCGGCCGCAGCTACGATACCTTCCCGGTCAACGCCAACGAGGCGGAAGCCCGGCGCCGCGCCCGCTTCCTACCCATCGGGCATACGCCGGGTCCGATGGAGGAGCCGCTGGTCAGCGTGTCCCCGGAGCATCCACGCACGCTCGACCTGCGCGCCGTCGCGTGACGGCGGAGAGCCTGCCGATCGGCGGCACGGCGCCGGGCACGGAGCAGACGCTGGCGGTGCGGCGGTTCGGGCAGCCCGGCGCGCGGCCCAAGGTGTATGTGCAGGCCGGGCTGCATGCGGACGAGCCGCCGGGCATGCTCGTGGCGCATCACATGATAGGGTTGTTGCAGGCGGCGGCCGACGCGGGCCGCATAGTGGGCGAAATCGTCGTGGTGCCGATGGCGAACCCGATCGGCCTGTCGCAGCGGCTGATGGGCGGCCTGCTCGGGCGGTTCGACCTAGCGGACGGGACCAATTTTAACCGCGGCTATCCCGCCCTGGCCGACGGCGTGGCCGGGGCCGTGGCCGACCGGCTGACCGGCGACGCCGCGGGCAACGCGGCGCTGATCCGCGCGGCCCTGCTCGATGCCAACGCCGCATCTGACGCGACCACACCGGCGGAGCACCTGAAGCGCCTGCTGCTCGGCCTGGCGCTCGACGCCGACCTGGTGCTCGACCTGCATTGCGAGAACGAGGGCGCGGTGCACCTTTACACCCTGGCGCCGCTGGCGGATCAGGTTGGGCCGCTGGCGGCGCTGCTCGGCGCGCGGGCGCTGCTGCTGGCGTCAGAGTCCGGCGGGCATCCGTTCGATGAGGCGTGCAGCGGCCCCTGGCTCGACTTGCAGGCCCGCTTCCCCGGGCACCCGATCCCGTTGGCCTGCTGCGCCGTCACCGTGGAACTGCGGGGCGAGGCCGACGTGAGTCACGCGCTGGCGGCGGCGGACGCCGACGCGCTGCTGGCGGCTACCGTGCTTGCCGGCGCTATCGACGGCCCGGCTCCTGCCCTGCCGTCGGCGCGCTGCGCGCCGACAAACCTTTCCGATGCCGAGTTTCTGGTCGCGCCGATGCCGGGCGTGCTGGTGCTGCACCGTGCGGTGGGGGACGACATCGCGTCGGGCGACTTGGTGGCGGAGGTCATCGACCCCGCCTCCGGCACCGTGTCGCCGCTGTATGCCCGTTTTGCCGGGGTGCTATTCGCCCAGGAGTCCGCGCGGTTCGTCGCGGCTGGGCGCAGCGTCGTCAAGATTGCGGGCACGGAGGCCCGCCGGACCGGACGGCTGCTTGGCGCCTAAGCCGGCTGCTCTTCCGTGATCTCCTGCGTCACCACGTCGAACTTCGCCAGCCAGGCCGGGCCGAAGTTGGTGACGAGCGCCACATCGGTCGCATCCCGGCCCCGCGCCATCAACAGGCGCCCGACCCGCGGCGTGTTGAAGCGCGCATCGAAGGTGTACCAGCGCCCGCCCTCCGGACCCTCAAGGAACACCTCGAACCACGCCGAGAAGTCCATCGGCGCATCGACCGGCGGAATGCGGATGTCGCCCAGGTAGCCCGTGCAGTAGCGGGCGGGGATGTTCATGCAGCGGCACAGGGTCACGGCCAGGTGGGCGAAGTCACGGCACACGCCCCGGCGCTCGTCATAGGCGTTGCGCGCGGTCTTGTCGGGCCGGGCATGCTCGTAGCCGAAGGTGATGCGGTCGTTGGTGAAATCGCAGATCGCCTGCACCCGCGCCCAGCCCGGCTCGGTCCCGCCGAACAGCGACCAGGCGGTGTCATGCAGCAGGTCGGTGTCGCAGTAGCGGCTGCCCAGCAGGTAGACAAGGGCGCCGGACGGCAGCTCGTCGATGGGAAGCTGCTTCGCTTCCGGCACGGTCACGTCGGGGTTGCCGGTGTCCTGGACCTCGAACAGCGTCGAGATCGTCAGCGGACCCGGCGGCGCCACGATCCGGTGGCAGATGTTGCCGAAATCGTCGGTGTAGCGCCGGGCCTCGATCTCCGGCTCGAACTTGATCACCTGCGGCGTCAGCAGGTCTGCCTCGCGCGACGGGTGCACGCTCAGCAACAGCAGCATCGGCACCGGCTGCGGGCAATTGTAGGAGATCGTGTAGCCGGCCTGGATACGGATCATGGAAACCTCGCAAAAGTCGTCTGAATGGTCATGGCTGGCTGTCGTCGGAGGTTACCCGGATGCTGACCTCCATGCCCAGGCAGTCCGCGGCCGCCCCGGTCCAACTTCCCGAGAGCGGCACCGCATGGTTCGGGTCGCGCACCACGGCGACGCGGATCAGGTCGCGGTTGCCGACGATGTTGTTGGTCGGATCAAACTCGACCCAGCCGGCGCCGGGCAGGTAGACCTGCATCCAGGCATGGGTGTTGCCGCCGCCGTGGTGACGGTCGGGCGTGCCGGGCCGGTCGCGGCTGGGCACGTAGATGTAGCCGCTGACGAAGCGCGCGGCGAGGCCGAGGCAGCGCACCGCCTCCATCATCAGCACCGCGAAGTCTCGGCAGGTGCCGGTGCCCAGGCGCAGCGTCACGGCGGGGGGCTGGATGCCGGCTTCCTGCCGGACCTGGTAGGTGAACTGCCGCCGGATGCGGCGGTTCATCGCGGTCAGCATCGCCAGCGTGTCGGTGGGGCCGTCGGTGCGCAGGAAGGACCGCGCCCAATGGTCAAGCTGGTGCGACGGGTCCGGGTAGTGCCGCTCGACGGAGCGCAGCAGGTCCGCCATCTCGTCGGGATCGTAGCTGAACGGGTAAACCCGGGCGTAGTCCTCCAGGCAGGCTTCAATGTCTGCCGGCTCCTGGCAGGCGTGTTCCAGCCGCAGAGTGCTGAGGAACGTCAGTTCCTGCGCCCGGCCGCCGAAACGGGCATAGGCAACGTTGTTGCCGAACACGTCGTGGACCCAGCGGAGCTGCACTGGCTCCGGCGTGATGTCGAGCCGCGCTTCCAGGTGCCGCTGGTCATGGCTGTCCCGAGGGCGGAGCATCATGCGATGCTCCCCGAAAGCGACGGGCCGGCGATAACGATAGGTGGTCCGGTGACGGACGGTCAGGATCGGCAAGGGGCGCCGAGGCTGGGGCATGTGGAGCGCTTCTGCATGCAATGAGACTACCATTCACCGACCACGCTGCAAATCTGTGCGGTTGGTTACGCAAAGCGCATGCCATTGTTTGCCACCGATGCCGGGTTGTTGAACAGGCGGTCCGACCGGGTGGCAGGCGGCGGTCAGCGTTTCTGGTTGTAAACGTCGGCGCAAACGGCGCCCAGCAGCACGAGGCCCTTGATGACCTGCTGGTAATCGATGCCGATGCCGAGGATCGACATGCCGTTGTTCATCACCCCCATGATGAACGCCCCGATAATGGCGCCCGTCACCTGGCCCACGCCGCCATAGGCCGACGCGCCGCCGATGAAGCAGGCGGCAATGGTGTCCAGCTCGAAGCCGACGCCGGCCTTGGGCGTCGCCGTGTTGAGCCGCGCGGCGAAGATCAGCCCGGCCAGCGCCGCCAGCACCCCCATGTTGACAAAGGTGAGGAACGTCAGCCGCTCCGTGCCGATGCCCGACAGCTTCGCCGCCTTCTCGTTGCCGCCCACCGCGTAGATCTGGCGGCCCACCGTGGTGCGGGTGGTCACGAAGGCATACAGCGCGATCAGCACCGCCATGATCACCAGCACGTTGGGCAGGCCGCGGTAGGAGATGAGCTTGTAGGTGAGGCCGCACACCGCGGCGAGCATTAGCGCGTTCTTGGCCGCGAAGAAGCCGAACGGCTCGGTCTCAACCCCGTGCTTCTCGCGCCGGGCACGGTTGCGGTGGTTCACGGCGACCAGCGCCAGCGCGAGCAAGACGCCGAGCAGCATGGAGGACCAGCGAAAGCCGCCGACCTCCGACAGGTCCGGCAGGAAGCCCGAGGACAGCCGCTGGAACGACACGGGGAACGGCCCGACCGACTGGCCGCTGAGCACGGCCAGCATCAGCCCGCGGAACACCAGCATCCCCGCAAGCGTCACGATAAAGGACGGGATCTTGAAGTAGGCGACCCAGTAGCCCTGCGCCGCGCCGATCAGCCCGCCCGCGAGCAGGCAGGCGACCGCCGCCAGGACGAACGGCACTTGGTACTGCACCATCATCACCGCGGCCAGCGCGCCGATGAAGCCGGCGACCGACCCCACCGACAGGTCGATGTGCCCGGTGACGATGACCAGCAGCATGCCCAGCGCCATCACCGCGATGTAGCTGTTCTGCAGCACCAGGTTGGTGAGGTTGAGCGGGCGCAGCAGCGTGCCGTTGGTGGCGACCTCGAAGAACAGCATGATCGCGAACAAGGACAGCAGCATGCCGTACTGGCGAAGGTTCGCTTTGATGAAGCCGCTTTGGCCGGGCCGCGCGATGGGGGTGACGCTGATCTCGCTCATGGTTGCTCCCCTTTGCGCATGATCGAGCGCATGATCTTTTCCTGGGACGCCTCCGCGCGGGAGAACTCCCCCACGAAGGCGCCCTCGTTCATGACGCAGATGCGGTCGCAGAGGCCCAGCAACTCCGGCATCTCCGAGGAGATGACGATCACGCCCTTGCCCCTGTCGGCAAGGGTGTTGATGATCTGGTAGATCTCGTACTTGGCACCCACGTCGATGCCCCGCGTCGGCTCGTCCAGGATCAGCACCTCCGGGCCGGAAAACAGCCACTTGGACAATACGACCTTCTGCTGGTTGCCGCCCGACAGGTTGCCGCTTTCCTGATACACGCTGGAGCAGCGGATGCGCATGCGCCCGCGGTAGTCGTCGGCGACGGCCAGCTCCCGCATGTCGTCGATCACTGTGCTGCGGGACACGCCGCCGAGGTTTGCGAGCGTCACGTTCTTGCGGATGTCCTCGCCCAGGATCAGGCCCAGGTGCTTGCGGTCTTCCGTCACATAGGCCAGCCCGGCGGCGATGGCCTGCGGCACGGTGGACAGGTCCACCGGCTTGCCATCCATGAACGCCCGGCCGCGGATGTCCCGCCCGTAGGACCGGCCGAACACGCTCATGGCGAACTCGGTCCGCCCCGCGCCCATCAGCCCGGCGATGCCCACGATCTCGCCGCGCCGCACGTGGAAACCAACCCCGCGCACCACCTGCCGCCCCGGATGGTGTGGGTGGTCCACCGACCAGTCCTCGACGCGGAACACTTCCTCCCCGATCTGCGGCGCGTGGTCGGGAAAGCGGCTATCGAGGTCGCGGTCCACCATGCGTCGGATGATGAGGTCCTCCTCGACCGCCTGGATGCGGCAGTCCACCGTTTCCACCGTGCGCCCGTCGCGCAGCACGGTGATGCGGTCGGCCACCCGGGTCACCTCGTTCAGCTTGTGGGAGATCAGGATGGAGGAGATGCCCCCGGCGCGGAACTCCACCAAAAGGTCCAGCAGCGCCGCGCTGTCCCGCTCGTTGAGGCTCGCGGTCGGCTCGTCGAGGATCAGAAGGCGGACTTGCTTGGACAGCGCCTTGGCGATCTCCACCAGTTGCTGCTTGCCGACACCTATGTCCGTGACGGGCGTGCCCGGCGACTCGCGCAGGCCGACCTTGGCCAGCAGCGCCACTGTGCGGGCGTGCACCGCGTCGCGGTTGATCACCCCGAAGCGACCCGGCGGGTTCGCCAGGAAGATGTTCTCGGCAATGGACAGCAGCGGGATCAGCGCGAGTTCCTGGTGGATGATGATGATGCCCAGCGCTTCCGTGTCGTTGATGCTGCGGAAGTGCCGCACCTGCCCGTCATAGGTGATGCTGCCCTCGTAGCTGCCGGCCGGGTAAACGCCGCTCAGCACCTTCATCAGTGTCGATTTGCCCGCGCCGTTCTCGCCGACCAGCGCGTGGATCTCCCCCGCGCGGACGGTGAGGGTTACGTCGCGCAGCGCGGTCACGGGACCGAAGCGCTTGGTAATATCGCGCATGTCCAGGATGTCAGCCATTCTGCTCCCTGAGGGTTGGGGGTGGACGCGGCGTCCGCGCCCGTTGCCGCCGGCCCTTACTGGATCTGCTGCTTCGTGTAATAGCCGCTGTCGATCAGCGTCGCCTGCCAGTTCGATTTGTCCACGATCACCGGCTTCAGCAGGTACGCCGGTACCACCTTGACGCCGTTGTTGTAGCTTTTGGTGTCGTTGACCTGCACCGTCTGGCTGGTGAGCAGGGCGTCCACCATGTCCACGGTCACGCGCGCCAGGTCGCGAGTGTCCTTGAAGATGCTGGAATACTGCTCGCCGGCCAGGATCGCCTTGACGGAAGCGATCTCGCAGTCCTGCCCGCTGATCAACGGCATGGGCAGGTCGCCGCTGCCATAGCCGACGCCTTTGAGCGAGGAGATGATGCCGATGGACAGCCCGTCATACGGCGACAGCACGGCATCCACCCGCTTGTTCGAGTAGTAGGCGCTGAGCAGGTTGTCCATGCGCGCCTGGGCGGTGGCGCCGTCCCAGCGCAGGGTGGACACCTTGTCCATGCCGAGCTGGCGGCTGGGAACCACCAGCTTGCCCTTGTCGATGTAGGGCTGCAGCACCGACAACGCGCCGTCATAGAAGAAGTAGGCGTTGTTGTCGTCGGGCGAGCCGCCGAACAGCTCGATGTTGAAGGGACCCTTGCCCTCTTTAAGACCCAGGCCGGTTTCCAGCGACGACGCCTGCAGCACGCCGACCTGGAAGTTGTCGAAGGTGGCGTAATAATCGACGTTGGGCGTGCTGCGGATCAGCCGGTCATAGGCGATCACCTTGATGCCGCCCCGCGCCGCCTGGCCGAGCACGTCGGACAGGGTGGTGCCGTCGATGGCGGCGATCACCAGCACGCGGGCGCCCTTGGTGATCATGTTCTCGATCTGCGAAAGCTGGTTGGGCACGTCGTCCTCGGCGTATTGCAGGTCGGTCGCGTAGCCGCGCGACTTCAGCACTTTCACGATGTTGTCCCCGTCGGCGATCCAGCGGGCGGAGGACTTGGTGGGCATGGCGACGCCGACCAGGCCCTTGCTTTGGGCGGCGGCCGGCAACGGCGCCGCAGCCTCCGCGGCGAGCGCCGCGCCGAGCGCCGCGGCTTTGATCAGGAAGCGTCTGGTATGCTGCATGCGCTCTCTCCGTTCTGTCAGGTCGATGCCATGTTGCCCATGGCGCGGGCGCGCACGACCGGCTGCGGCCTGCGCCCGTCATTGCGGCCCCCGCCTTGCCGGGCGGCGCGGGAGCCAGGTACTGATGGCAATGCTAAAAATCCTATAGCCGGCATGATGGCACAAAGGAATGGCGGCAGGTGAATACGTTTGCGCGGGTCCATGCCGTTTTCCGGCCCGGGCCGCGCTGGATCGATATCGTCGGCGCCGGGCTGTCCGGCTGAACCGTCAACGCCCGCGGCGCAGCACGGCGCCCAGCGCCATCGCGCCGAGCAGCGTCGCACCCCAGATGAAATCCACAAGGAAGTTGCTGAACCGCATGAGCTGGAAGCCGCTGGACAGCAGCATCAGCGTGCACAGCGCCAGCAGCACGGCGGGCACGGAACCGCGCCCGCCCGCCGGGTTAGTGCCGGCCAGCACCGCAACCAGGATGGCCTGCAAAAGGTAGCTGGTGCCGTAGTCGCTCTTGGCCGCGTTGGTGCGCGCGGACAGCAGCACCCCGGCCACCGCGGCCAGCACCCCCGTCAGCACATAGGACAGCACGGTTGCCCGCACGGTCCGCAGCCCCGCGAACTCTGCTGCCCGCGCGCCCGACCCGATCAGGGTAAGCGTCCGCCCCCAAACCGTGCGGGACAGCAGCACGCCCACCCCCAACGCGCACCCCAGCAGCACCCAAAGCGGCGCGGCGACGCCCCCCGGCGTGCCGCCGCCCAGCGCCTGCCAGCCTGACGGGAACCCGACAATGGCTGGTCCGCCGGTCAGCACCAGCGCCAGCCCGGTGAACGCCTGCCCGGTGCCGATGGTGGCCAGGATCGGCGTGATCCGCAGTCGCGCGATCAGCAAACCGTTCAGCACTCCGGCCAGCGCGCCGACCAGCAGCGCGCAGCCGACCCCGGCGGCGACCCAGGGCAAGGCCAGCCCGGCCAGCTCCGGCCCGCGCGACACCCCGGCCACCCAATGGAACAGCAGCCCCGCCAGGATGCCGGCCAGGTTGGCGACGCCGATCAAGGACAGGTCGATGCCGCCGGTCAGCATCGCCGCCATGGTGGCGACGGCCAGCAGGCCGAGTTCGGGCGCGACAAAGGACTGACCCTCGAAGTTCGCTAACCGCAGGAAGCGCCCGGACGGCACCCACCAGCTCATCGCCGCGAACACCAGCACGAGCAAGGCTGCGAGCGTCAGTAGGTCGCCATGGCGGCGGAGCGCCCGCGTCGCCGCACGGGGCCGGATAACGGGGGCCGCCTCCGTGTCCATCGCTCAGGCCCCGGTCGTCATGGACGGGGCCGTGATGGACGGGGCCGGACGCAGCCCGCGCTCCCGCAATGCTGTGGCGGCGGCAGCGCCGACCAGGATGGCCCCGACCACCACGCGCTGCCACGTCGTTGGCACGCCAAGCAGAATGAGGCTGTTGTTGACCAGCACCAGCAGCAGCACGCCGAGCACCGTGCCCGGCACGCTGCCGCGCCCGCCGAAGATGCTGGCGCCGCCCAGCACCACCGCCGCCAGCACGTCCAGCTCCAGCCCGATGAACTCCCGCGGGCTGGCCTGCCAGGCGAGGCAAGCGTGCAGCAGGCCTGCGACGCCTGCCAGCGCGCCGGCCAGGCCGTAGGCCAGGACCGTCAGCCCGCGCACGTCGAAGCCGACCCGCTTCGCCGCCTCCGCGTCGCCGCCAAGCGCATAAAGCCCGCGGCCCGGCACCGTGAAGCGCAGCAGAAGATGGACCAACGCCGCCGCGGCCGCCCAAACCAGCACGGCAACCGAAAGCTGCACCCGCCCCTCCCCCGCGTCCCATTGAAGCAGCGACAAGCGCCCGAACGCCACCGTCTCCGGCGGCATGCGCCCGACGTTCACGACGCTGGTGCCGACCACGCCGAGCAGGAAGCCGCGCACCACCGCCCCGGTGCCAAGCGTCACGATCAACGGCACCAGCCGCACGCCATGGACGAACAGCGCGTTCGCCAGGCCAAGCAGCAGCCCGATGCCGGCGGCTAGCAGGAACATGAAACCGATATTGCCGGGCCAGCCCCAATCCGCCGCCGCCCGCACCGAAAGGTACATCGCCGCCGCGGCAAAAGCGGGGAACGACACGTCGATGCCGCCCGCGATCAGCACCACCAGCACGCCCAGCGCCATGGTCCCCGACACCGACGCGCTGCGCAGCAGCCCGAACAGGTTGCCCCAGCCCCAGAACGCCGGGTTGGCCGTCCCGATGGCGAGCGCCGCCACGACCAGCACGGCCGCCACCCCCGCCTCCGGCGAGCGCAGCCCCAATCTCTTCATGGGCGCGCGCTCATGCCAAGGCCCGGAGCCGGTCGGTGATGCCAGCGTCGGTCAGGGCCTCCCCTTCCAGCACGCCCGCCAGCCGTCCGCGGTGCACCAGCAGCACCCGGCCGCAGTTCTCTGCCAGTTCCGGCCCGTCGTCGGACACCATCAGCACCGCCAGCCCCTGCTCCCGCGCCAGGTCGCGCAGCGTGCGGTGGATACCGGCCTTGCTGCCCACGTCCACCCCCACCGTCGGGCCGTTCAGCACCAGCACCCGCGCCCGGGTCAGCAGCCACCGCCCGATCACCACGCGCTGCTGGTTGCCGCCCGAAAGCTCCGACACCGCGCGGTCGCCGGAGGGAGTCGCGATGGCCATGTCTTGGATCGCCCCTGCCGCGGCGCGTCGCCCGGCGGCGCCGTCCAGGCACCCGGCGGGCCCGGCGAACCGGTCCAGCGACGCCGCCAGCAGGTTGTCGTCGATGGAGCGCGCCGGGAACAAGCCCTCGGTCAGCCGGTCCTCCGGCACGTAGGCGATCCCGGCCGCCACCGCGTCGGAAACGCTGCGCAACGCGACCGGGCGGCCATCCATCCGGATCTCGCCGGCATAGCCCGGCCGCATGCCGAACAGCGCCAAGGCCAGCTCCGTCCGTCCGGAGCCGAGCAGCCCGGCGACGCCCACCACCTCGCCGGGCATCAGGCTGAAAGACACGTCCGCCACTTCCCCCGGCACCGAAAGATTGCGCACTTCCAGCCGCGGCGGGGTACCGGGCAGCGGCGGGGTCCAATGGTGCCGCGCGGCGCCGGAGTCATGCCCGGTCATGGCGCGGGTGATTCGGGCCTCGTCGAAGTCCGCCATCGCGCCTTCCGCCACCACGCGGCCGTTGCGCAGCACGGTGAGGCTGTCGGCGATGGCCAGCATTTCCCGCATCTTGTGGCTGACGAACAGCACGGCGATGCCCCGGGCCTGCATGCTTTGGACCAGTTGGAACAGCCGGGCGACTTCCTGGTGCGTCAGCGCCGTGGTCGGCTCGTCCATCACCAGGAGGCGCACGTCGGCCAGGAGCGCGCGGGCGATGGCAACCAATTGCCGGCCCGCCACCGGAAGGTCGCCGACCTCCGCGTCCGGGTCGAGCGCCACGCCCAAGCGCGCGGACGCTTCCGCCACCGCGCGACGTGCCCGGCGGCGGCTCAACAGCCAGCGCCGGCCGCCGAGGTCCTGGCCAGCCGCCAGGTTCTCCGCCACCGAAAGGTTCGGAAACAGGGAAAAGTCCTGGTAGATCACCTGCACCCCGGCCGCGATGGCGTCCCGCGGCGTCAGGGCGGCGCGGGATACGCCGGCCAGCACGACTTCCCCGCCGTCCGCCCGGTGCACGCCGCTCAGGATCTTGATGACGGTGCTCTTGCCCGACCCGTTCTCGCCGGCCAGACAACGGACCTCGCCGGGCGCAATCCCGAGTGATACCTGATCCAAAGCCTGCACGCCGCCGAACCGCTTGGACACGGCCCGCAGCGCCAGGACGGGCGGCGCTTCAGAAATTATACTGGCTCATGTTGTCCTTGGTCACGCCGACCCAGCCCGCGCCGTACAGCAGCCCCGGCCGCTTGGCGTCGGGCGCGAGCAGGCTGTGGTAACCGTCCAGCCCGAGGTCCAGGCCGCCCTTGATCTCCGCGTTGTGTCCGCGCAGCCGCATCGCCGCCAGCACCGACATGGCGTAGCCGGCCACCGCCGGGTCCCAGAACTG
>CALMVT010000619.1:19258-27470 GCA_937873175.1 uncultured Acetobacteraceae bacterium
CGCGCCTTTTTCAGCACCGGCTCCACCGCCTCGATGGAGAACGGCACGATGCAGATGGCGTCCACGCCCTGGCCGATCAGGTTCTCCACCAACTGCACCTGGGCGGCGGCATCGGCCTGGCTCGGCCCGACCATCCAGGCGTCGTGCCCGGTGTCGCGGCCGAACTGCTCCACGCCCGCGCGCATGCGGTCGAACCAGGCGATGCCGTCCACCTTCACCACGGTCGCGATCTGCCACTTCTTGCCCGCGGCCTTTTGGCGGATGTCCTGGGACACCTTGCTCGCATCGACCGGCCCGGCGCTCTGCGCCCGGGCGGCGCCGGCCAGCGGCAGCAACGCGGCGCCCGCGGCAAAACCTCGACGGGTGAGCATCATGAACCGTTCCTTCCCCAATGATCCGGCGGGTCCAGCCTGCCGGCGTTCCGGCGATCATAGCCGAGGCCGCACGGCGCCGGGAGGGCGTTTCTGCGCCCGACGGGCACTTGCCTTCCACATCCTGCAACCATAGCGTCGCGGCCTGCCCGGCGCGGCCTGCCCGGCGCGGCGGCGACCGGCCGGGCGCAAAGGGGGAAGAATGAACAATCCAACGGCGACGCGCGCATGAGCTGGCTCGGCATCGACGCCGGCACCTCCTCAGTCAAGGCGCTGCTGATCGACGACGCGCAAACCGTGCTGGCGGAAGCGTCGGCGCCCCTGGAGGTGCAGCGCCCGCAGCCGCTGTGGTCCGAGCAGGACCCGGCCGATTGGTGGCGCGCGACGGAGATTGCCGTGGCGCAGGTCCGCGCGGCGGCGGCGGACGCCTGGGTCGGCCTCGACGGCATCGGGCTGTCAGGGCAGATGCATGGCGCGGTGCTGCTGGACGCCGCCGACGCCGTGCTGCGCCCCGCCATCCTTTGGAACGACGGACGCGCCGGGGCGGAGTGCGTGGAGCTGGAGCGCCGCGTGCCGGACTTCCGCAGCCGGGCCTGCAACCGGGCCATGCCGGGCTTCACGGCGCCGAAGCTGCTATGGGTGCAGCGGCACGAGCCGGACGTGTTCGCCCGGCTCGGCACGGTGCTGCTGCCCAAGGACTACATACGGCTGTGCCTGACCGGGGAGCGCGTGGGCGAGATGTCGGACGCTTCCGGCACGCTCTGGCTCGACATCGCGGCGCGGGACTGGGACGACGAGCTGTTGGCGGCGGGCGGCCTGGGGCGCCGGCACATGCCGCGGCTGGTGGAAGGGTCCGCGGTGTCCGGCCTGCTGCGACCGGCGCTGGCGGCGGCATGGGGGCTGGCGGGACGGCGCGTGGTGGTGGCGGGCGGCGCCGGGGACGACGCGGCATCGGCCGTGGGCATCGGCGCGGTGGCGGCCGGGGCCGGGTTCCTGTCGCTCGGCACGTCGGGCGTGGTGTTCGCCGCGACCGACCGGCTGCGGGCCGCGCCGGAGCGCACGCTGCACGCCTTTTGCCACGCGCTGCCGGACCGCTGGCACGTCATGTCCGTGACGCTGTCCGCGTCCTCCTCGCTGTCCTGGATGGCCGACGTGCTGGGCCAGACGGACATCGACGCCCTGCTGAGCCGGGTCACCGCGGAGGCGGCGTCCGCGGAATGGCGGCGAAACGCGCCGATCTTCCTGCCCTACCTCAGCGGCGAGCGCACCCCGCACAACGACCCCGACGCGACCGGACTGTTTGCCGGCCTGCGCCCGAACCATGGGGCGGAGGCGCTGACCTATGCCGTGTTGGAAGGCGTCGCATTCTCGCTGGCGGACGGCCTCGACGTGGTGCGGGAGGCGGGCGTGGACCTGCGCGAGTGCGCGCTGGTCGGCGGCGGCTCGCGCAGTCGGTTCTGGGCGGGGATGCTGGCGGACGTGCTGGGCTTGGCGCTGCTGCGCCCGCGCGGAGCCGTGCTGGGCGCGTCGCTCGGCGCGGCGCGGCTGGCGATGCTGGCCGGCGGCGCCGGGTCGGTGACGGAGGTGTGCACGCCGCCGCCGATGGAGGAGCAAGTGGCGCCGGCCGCGCCCGATGCCGCCCGCGCCGCCCGGCGGACCCGCTACCACGCGCTTTACCGGATCGAGGCCGGGTCCCGCAGTTCCGCCGACACCTGATCAGCGCCTAAGTCTGGTAGGCTTTGCCCGGCGCCAACGGGGCCGGGTCCGTGCCGGCCCGCGCCGGCACCCGGCCGACGCGGTTCCAGGCGGCATACAGCGCCGGCACGAAGCACAGCGTCAGCGCCGTGGCGCTGACCAGCCCGCCCATGATCGCAATCGCCATGGGACCCCAGAACACTGAGAACGCCAGCGGCACCAGCGCCATGATCGCCGCGAGGGCCGTCAGCACGATAGGGCGGGTCCGGCGCACCGTCGCTTCCACGATGGCCTCGGCCAACGGCAGTCCTTCCCTCGCGTCGGTGTCGATCTGGTCCACCAGGATCACCGAGTTGCGCATGATGATCCCGGCCAGCGCGATGAAGCCTAAGGTGGCGACGAAACCGAACGGCGCTCCGGTCAGCAGCAGCGCCGCGCTCACGCCGATGAGGCCCAGCGGCGCCGTCAGGATCACCATCGCCACCCGGCCGAAGCTCTGCAACTGCAGCATCAGCAACGCGACCATCACGAACACCATCAGCGGCATGACCGCGTTCACTGAGGCCTGGCCCTTGGCGCTTTCCTCCACCGCGCCGGCTGTCTCAATCAAGTAGCCCTGAGGTAGCGCGGCCTTGATCGCGTCCAGCGTCGGCAGGACCTGCGCGGTGGCGACCGGCGCTTGGGTGTTATCCGCGATGTCGGCGCGGACCAGCAGCATCGGCGTGCGATTGCGGCGCCAGATCGTCGGCGCCTCGATGCCGTAGGAGATGCGCGCCACCTGGCCCAGCGGCACGGTGCGCCCGCCGGCGGCGACCGGCAGCTCCGCCAACTCGGACAGATTGCCGCGCTCGGCGGCCCGGGCGCGAACCAGCACGGGGATCAGCTCGGTTCCTTCCCGGTACTGGGTCAGGGTCACGCCTTGCAGCACGGCCTGCAGCGCGGTCGAGACGTCCTCGCTGCTCAGGCCGAGCAGCCGGGCCTTGTGCTGATCGACATCGACCTGCACGGACTTGGCGGCGTTGCCCCAACTGTCGCCGACGTTGCGCAGATGCGGGTTGGCACGCATCTGCGCCCGCACCAAATCCGCGACCCCGCGCAGCACGAGCGGGTCCGGGCCGAGGATGCGAAACTGCACGGGGTAGCCGACCGGCGGCCCCAGTTCCAGCCGGCCGCTGCGCATCCGCACGTCGGGAAACGCGCCGCTGTCGGACAGAGCGTGCAGCCGGGCCAGCATCGCTTCCCGCGCCGGAATAGAGCGCATGTTGACGACCACCTGGGCGAAGTTCGCGTTCTCCAGCTCCGGCGCAGAGGCCAGGAAAAAGCGCGGGGCACCGCTGCCGACGTAGCTGACCCAGGACTTCACCCCGGGATCGGCGGCCAGCACGGCATCGAGCCGGGTGACTTCCCCGGCGGTCGCGGCGTAGGCGCTGCCTTCCGGCAAGCGCATGTCGATGATGACCTCCAGCCGGTCGGAGTTCGGGAAGAACTGCTGCGGCACCCGGGTGAAGCTCACGGCCGCGGCGACGAAGGCCAGCACGGTGACACCAATCACCACCCAGCGCCGGCGCACGCACCAGCTCACGACCCGGCGCACGCCGCGGTAGGCGCGCGTGTCATACACGTCATGGCCCGCATGGGCGCGGACCTCCGGCAGCAGGCTCGCGCCCAGCAGCGGCACGAACAGCACCGCGACGAACCAGGACAGCACCAGCGACAGGCCGACCACGCGGAAGATGTCTTGAGTGTACTCGCCGGTGCTGGACTGCGCGAGGCCGATCGGCAGGTAGCCCGCCGCCGTCACCAGCGTGCCGGTCAGCATGGGAAACGCCGTGGAAGTGTAGGCGAAGCTGCCCGCCCGCAGCCGGTCCCAACCCTGTTCCAGCTTCACCGCCATGGTTTCCACGGCGATGATTGCGTCGTCCACCAGGAGGCCCAGCGCGATCACCATGGCGCCGAGCGAGATGCGCTGCAGATCGATGCCCAGGATCTTCATCCCCACTAGTACGCCCGCCAGCACCAGCGGCACGCTGATCGCGACGACGATGCCGGTGCGCCATCCCAGGCTCGCAAAGGACACCAGCAGCACAATGGCCAACGCCTCGAAGAAGCTTTCCTGGAAGTCGCCCACGTCGGCCGCCACCACCTCCGCCTGGTCGTGCACGCGGCCCATCTTCACGCCGAGCGGCAAGGTGGGCATCACTTCCGCCACCCGCGCTTCCACCCGGCGGCCGAGGTCGAGCAGGTTGCCGCCCTCCGCCATCGAGATCGCCAGCCCCAGCGCGGGCTTGCCGCCGAACCGCATGGCGGACACCGGGGGATCGACGGTGCCGCGCGTCACCGTCGCGATGTCGCCTAGCGGCACCAGCCGCCCGCCGGCCTGCAAGGGCAATTGCTTCAGCTCCGCCGCGCCGTCGATCCCGGCGCCGGTGCGCACGAAAATGCGGTCGCGCGCCGTTTCCACGAAGCCGCCGGCAACCACGCTGTTTTCCCGCTGCACCACGGCCGTCACGTCCTGCATGGACAAGCCGAACTGCGCCAGGCGGCGGGGACTGAACTCGATGGTGATTCGCTCGTCCTGCTGGCCCAGCAACTGCACCTTGGCGACGCCGGGCACGGACAGCAGCCGCTCCCGCACGTCCTCCGCGACGTGCTTCAGCTCCGGCAGCGTGAAGCCGTCCGTGGTGAGCGCGTACACCAAGCCGAACACATCGCCGAACTCGTCGTTGAAGAACGGTCCCTGCACGCCCGGCGGAAGGCTGGGCGCCAGGTCGGCCAGCTTCTTGCGGACCTGATACCACAGCTCCGACGTGCGCCGCGGCGGCGTGTCGTCGCGCAGCGTAATGATAGTCGTGCTGTTGCCGGGCTTGGTTTGTGTGTCCGCGTGGTCGAGGAAGGGCAGTTCCTGCAGCTTGCGCTCGATCCGATCCGTGACCTCGCGCGCCATCAGCTCGGCGGAGGCCCCGGGCCAGTTGGCGATCACCACCATGTTCTTGATGGTGAACGGCGGGTCCTCCGCCCGGCCGAGCTGGAAGTAGGCCCAAACGCCCGCGGCAGCCACGGCCAGCATGGCGAACCAGGTCAGCGTGCGGTGGCGCAGCGCGAGGGCGGACAGGTTCATCGCTGCGCCCCTCCCCACGCCACCACGGTCAAGTGGGGGTCAAGCTGCGTCACCCCCGCCGTCACCACCTGCTCCCCGGCCTGCAGCCCGGCGGCGATGGCGACGTTGTCGTCCTGATACGCCGCAACCGTGACCGGGCGGGGCGCCGCACGGCTCTGCCCCTCGTCGAGCACCCAAACGCAGGGCTTGCCGTCGCAGTCGCCCAGGGCGGCGGCGGGCAGGATCGCGACCGGCCCGGCGCCGCGCCCGGTGAGCCGCACCGTCGCCGTACCGCCCAGGGCTAACTGCTCGCCGGGCGCCTGCACCGCGATGCGCACGGCAAAGGTACGGCTGGCCGGGTCGGCCCGCGCCGCGACCTCCCGCACCTGGCCGGCAAACGACCGGGACGGGTCCGACCACGGCACCACCGTGATCTCGTCCGCAGCGCGCAGCTCCGGCAGGCGGTTCTCCGGCATATCGACCAGCACCTCGGTTTCCGCCGTCTGCGCCACGGTCATGACGGTCTGGCCGGGCGACACCACCTGGCCGACCTCGACCGGCAGCGCCACCACGACGCCGTCCGCGTCGGCGAACAAGGCGCCGTAGTTCTTCTGCGACAACGCCAGCGCATACTGGCGTTGGGCCTGCGCCAGGCGGGCGTTGGCCATCATGTTGGCGGCGACACGCTTTTCCCGCTCCGACGCCAGAAAGGAGGGCGAGGAGCGCCCGAGACTCTCGTAGCGCTGGAACTCCAGCCGGGCGTTTGTCGCGTCGGCCGCGGCGGCGGCCACGGCGTTCTGCGCGGCCTCCGCCGACAGCGCCAGGTCCGCGGGATCAAGCCGCGCCAGCATGTCGCCGGCATGGACCCGGGCACCCAAGTCCACGGAGCGGGCCACGATCTTGCCGCCAACCCGGAACGCCAGGTCGGCCTGGCGCCGGGCCTGCACCGTGCCGGAATAGGTCAGGGTCGCCCGAGGCTCAGTGAACGCTACCGCCTGAACCCGCACCGGACGTGGCGGCGGCGCTTCCGACTGCGTGGAGACCGGCTTGTCGCAGGCAAAAAGCGCGAAGCAGGCAAGCAGGGCGGCGGTTCGCATCGGCGGCGTCCCAAGAAGTCCACCCCGGAGCTTAGATCACCGGCGTTAAGTTAACAATGGTCATTTACGAAGCCGAAAGGCCCCGCACCGCCGTGTCCAGCACGGTCTCGATCAGCAAGTCCGGCGGGGACTCGACATGGGCGGACAGGTCGATCAGCAACGCGGTGACGCCGTGAAGGCTGGCCCACAGCGACTCCGACACCAGGAGCGAGTTGCCGGGGCGGAACTGCCCGGCCTGCATCAACTCCGCCACGCCCCGCTCCAGGATGGCGAAGGAACGGTCGGCGGCGTCGAACTCCGTGCATTCCATCGCGCGGCGGCCGGGCGAGGCTGGCGCCAGCACCTTGGCCAGGAACGTCAGCCGGTAGGCGTCGGGCCGGGCGCGCCCGAACGCCACGTAAGCGCGCAGCCCCGCGCGGAACCGTTCAAGCGGGGTCAGCGCCGGGTCCTGGCTGGCTTCGAGCACGGACAGCATCTCGGCAAACGTCGCCTCGGCGATGGCTTGCAGGATGGCGTCCTTGTCGTTGAAGTAGACATACAGCGCGGTCGCCGACACGCCCACCGCGTCCGCGAGGCGGCGCATGGTAGTGTGTTCAAACCCTTCTTCCAGGAACAGACGCTGGGCCGCGAGCAAAATCTCGCCCCGGCGCGTGGCACCTTGGCCACGCGGCTTGCGGAAGCGGACGGCGGAAAGGGCTGCATCCATAACTGGACGTTGTTTGGTCACAATGCGAACCGGCGGTCAATGCGCATAAGGGTTCACCGGCCAACACGCCCGGCGCACGGCGGCGGTTGCCGAGGGAGCGAATGGCCTGCATCTTGCAGCGCAGCACGACGGGCCAGCATCGTGCCAAGCCAGGGCGCCCGCCCATGCCGGGCCAACGGAAAGGACAGCGGCTGTGCAGCCATTGGAGATCGCCATGCAGCCCGATGCGTCCCCTGCCCCCGACACGAACCCGGAGCACGACGCGACCCCGGAGCACGGCGCCGCGGCCCTGCTGCACCTGATCCGCGAAACCCGCGCCCGCGCGGTGCAGGACCCGTTCGGCAACCCCGTGCTCACCGCTGCGCTGGCCATCAGTCGGCAGTTGGACGAAGGCCGGCTGGACGAGGCGCAGATCGCCGGCATCGTGTCCTTCCTGCGCGACGCGGCGGCCGAGGAGCGTGCCCGGCGGCTGTCGGACTATGTGGGCGGCGCCGAGCTGGCCGGGTCTCAGGTGGCGCTCGCCCAACTGGCGGAACGCCTGGTGCGGCCCAACCCGGAGGACAGCCCGCTGCCGCTCCGCGAGGTGCGCGCCCTCATGGAGCGCCCGCGCTACGCCTGCGTGTTCACGGCGCATCCCACCTTCGCCCTGGCGCCCCCTGTGTATGCCGGCATCGCCGAGGCGGCGAGCGGCGGCCACGCCCGCGGCTACCCGCCCTCACACCGGCCGTCCATGCCGACGCTGGAAGACGAGTTCGGGGCCGCAAACGCCGCGATCTCGAACGGGCGAAACGCGCTGGACGCCTTGTGCGGCGCGTTGCTGGACGCGGCCAGCGCGGCGTTCCCGCTGGCCTGGACCGGGCTGAACCCGGCGCCCGTGGTGCTCGCCTCCTGGGTCGGCCTCGACACCGACGGGCGCACCGACATCGGCTGGTGGGACAGCCTGCGGCTGCGGCTGCGCACCAAGCGGCTGGGCCTGGCCCGGCTCGCCGCCGACGTGGCCGGCCTGGAAAGCGCCACCAGCCTGCACGCCCGGGTGGAGCAGGCCCTCGCCGCCGTGGACGCGCAGCTCGCCTTGGCGCCGTCCGGCCCCGACCCGGCGGCGGTGGAGCCGTTCGCCCGCGCCCTCATCGAGGGCCGGGAAGAGGCGCTGCTTTCGCCGGAGCCGCTGCTGCCGCTATTCGCCGGCGCCGTCGCGCGGTCGGACAAGGCGGCGCAGCGCCGCTTGTGCGTCGCCCGGGCGGGCGCG
>CALMVT010000620.1:0-7338 GCA_937873175.1 uncultured Acetobacteraceae bacterium
TGGGCACCGGGGCGGATCGTTGGTCAAAGCAAGGTGCCTGGCGGGCACCTGCAATCTACGTCCCAACGCCGCTTCGTTCAACGCCTGCCTTCGCTGAAACAAGCGAGGCTTCCTTGAAGAGCAATTTCACGAAGCGCAGCCCCAAGGCTGCACCCACCATGCCCACCACAACCCCACGCGCGCGGCCAAAGTACGCGGCTAGCGCCGCCATGCTTGACCGGCTGGCGGACCTGCATTTGCAACACGGTCTCCGTGCCGATGCCGAACGGCTGGCGCACAACGCCGTCGCGCTGCGGGAGGCGGCGCGATGAGCGGCCCCGCAAACGCTCTGGTGCCGTTCACGCCAGCGGGACGGTTTTCCTACGCGGACCTGCCACCCGATGCCGCACGAGTGGCCGCCACCGCCGCTGACGCCATCCGCAACGTCCAGATTGCTGCAATCCGCGACGTGGGCGAACACCTCCTACGGGCCAAAGACGTGCTGCCGCACGGCCAGTTTATGGCATGGGCGAAGGCGGAGTTGGGCATAAAACCCCGCTCCGCGCGCAACTACATGCGGACGGCACTCTGGCTTAAGGACAAAGCGGAAACCATTGCCGTTTTGCCGCCCACCATCCTGTATGCCCTTTCTGCGCCCTCTGCCCTGCCCGAGGTGGTGCAAGCCGTGGTGGCCGCTGCCGCCGCGGGCGAGATGTTGGATGTCCGCCGCATCGAGGACCAGTTGTGTGCCGCCAAGTGTGACGAAGCCGAATTGAAAGCGGCGCAGAGGCGCAACCCTGGCCTGACCCGGGCAAAGTTGAACGCCAGGAAGGCCAAAGCGATGCGGGCGCACACCGGGCGGCTTGAGGCGGAACAGGCAACGCAAGCCCGGCAGGAACAGGAGATGCAGGACACGCTGCGCCCCCTGGCTGATGCTATCCTGGCCAGCCCTGGCAACTTGGCCGCCCGGCTGGCCAAGGCATTCGCCAACTACTCGGAGACGCGGGCGCTGGTGGCATTGCTGCAGTCCGCGCTGCGGGAGGCAGTGCAATGACTGCATCCTCCACGTCCACCAGTCACGCCGACGTGGCCCGGCTTCTGTGGCATGCGGAAACGGCCGGTGCTGGGCACCTGGCCGGCATCCTGGGGCCGGTGATCCGCGGGGAACTCGACCTGATCGCGCCCACACGCAACACCTTGGCGCTGCCGTTCAAGCGCGTGGGCCGGCGCGGGCGGCCCGTTGTCGTGATCCTAGACCACTGCCCCGCCGAACCCGGCACCTGGGCGTGCGCCGCGCGCATCTGGACCTGGGCAGCCTTCGCCATCGTCCATGACACCGGTGCGCACTTGATGGCGCCGGTGCGGGAGTTGGTTCAGTGACGGTGCCGTTGTTCGCCCATCGGCTTGACCCGGTGGGTCCATACAAGCTGGCACTGGAGCTGGGCCGCGCCGCCGCACGCGAGATGCTCTCCGACGCCGTAGCCCGGTCCGTGCTGATGCAGGCCGCGGTAGCTGCTGCGCCCGACCACCCCTCACTGACATCGTTCTACGGCCGGCTGACGTGGGCCATGCGGGACGCAGCCCGGGACCATGTGTTGGCCCGAGCGGCGGCCGAACGCAGAATCCGCAACGCGGTATGGCCGTTATGCAAGTGCCGCGCGTCGGGCATGGCCATCATCGCAGAGGCATACCGGGCCGGCGGCGACGTGCTGCGCCGACATGAGCAGCTTGCGCTTTGCCGCACCGTGGCAATGCAGGCGCAAGGGGGTCCACGTGGCGGACGTTGATCCCGTCTGGGGTGCCCCTTTAACGCCATCGAACATCATAACTGTTGATGCAGCGACGCTGTTGAGCACCGTGTTTCCGCCCCGGGAACTGGTGCTGGCGCCTTGGTTGCCCGCGAAGGGGTTGGCGATGATTTACGGCCCGCGGGGGATCGGCAAGACCCACCTGTCTCTGGGCATCGCTTATGCCGTGGCGACTGGCGGCCGGTTCCTCCGTTGGCAGGCGCCCCGGCCGCGCCGCGTGCTGGTGATTGATGGGGAGATGCCGGCTGTCGTGCTGCAGGAACGGCTGGCCTCCATCGTGGCTGCCGGCAGCTTGGAGCCACCCGCGCCTGACTACCTCCGGCTGCTGCCGATGGATTTGCAGGACGGTGGCGACCTCGACCTGTCGGACGATCAGTGCCACCCGGCGCTTGAGGCGGCGATCGAGGGGGCGGAGCTGCTGATTGTGGACAACATCAGCACCCTTGCCCGTGGCGGCCGGGAGAACGAGGCGGAGAGCTGGCTGCCCGTGCAGCAATGGGCCTTGCACCAGCGCCGGGCGGGCCGGTCCGTGGTGTTCATCCACCATGCGGGAAAGGGCGGGCAGCAGCGGGGCACCAGCCGGCGGGAGGATGTGCTGGATAGCGTGGTCGCACTCCGCCGGCCGTCCGACTACCAGCCGAACGAGGGCGCCCGTTTCGAGGTGCATTTCGAGAAATCCCGCGGCTTCCACGGCGACGACGCCAAGCCATTCGAGGCGGCGCTGCTGCACGACGAAGGCTGGACAACCCGCGACATGGAGGATGCCGACATGGCGCGCGTCATGGCCTTGAGCGACCAAGGAACGCCCATTCGGGACATCGCGAACCAGCTGGGCATGAGCAAAAGCACGATCCAGCGAATGCAGGCCAAGGCGCGGGCCGCAGGGGCCGCTGCCGGCCATGATTGAGATGAACCCAGCTTGTCCCACTGTCCCAAACCCCGTCTCTGGGACAGTGGGACAAAACGGAAGCGACATGGGGGCGCAGCGGGCTGCCGGTGGCACCGGCAGCCTAAAAGAGCTTGCTTTCAGGGTGTTGGCGCGGAGCAACGGGGGGAATGGGGGTGGGGCATGGCCCGAAAATCTTGTCCCACGCACTCCTCCGCCTGCCTCAACCCTGGGACAAGCGTGGGACAGAAAGCGCGTCCCGTGTCCCGCTGTCCCAACCTTTGTCCCACCGGCTGTCCCACATGCTTTCCTGCCTGCCCCACCCTTGCCGCAAGCCTGTCTCGGCGTGTCCGCGGAATGGCGAGAGGGGGTGGCGCTGCTTGCCGCCCTCCCCCCACCCGGCGGCATCACGCCGGCCCGGTGGGCAGCCCTGGCTGCGACCTCAACCTACCTGCTGCAAAGCCACGGTGCCGAGCTGCACCGGGCCGGGTGGGACACCCTCGACCTGTTCGGGTTGCACCGGCGGGCGCCTGCCACGAACCCGGCCGGCTGGGGTTTGGCGTGGCTGCTGGGGGCCGCTGGCGAGGTGCTGGACGTGGCCGTCAACACGGTGGGGATGCGCCGCGGGCCGGACGGGGCGCGACTGACCTTCCGGCGCGGATGCAAAGCGGCGCGGGCCGGCGTGGTGCCTGCCTGGGCAATTTTGGGAGATGGTGATGTCTGATCCTACAGGGCCGAAACAGCAGCGCCGCCGCCCCGGCCAGCCGTTCGCGCCAGGCCAAAGCGGCAACCCCCGCGGCCGACCGGCCGGCGCCCGCAACCGCGTCACTGCCCTTGCCCAGCGGCTGATGGACGCCGACGCCGAGCCGGTGATCATGGCGCTGATCGAGGCCGCCAAGGCCGGCGACGTGTCAGCCATCAAGGTGGTGCTCGATCGGGTGGCGCCGCTGCCGCGCAACCGCCCGGTCCATTTCGCCGTGCCGCCAATTGACACGCCGGCCGACCTTGGCGGCGCCATGAGCGCCGTGCTGCAGGCCGTGGCCGCCGGCGATCTGACGCCCGATGAGGCCGTGTCCATCGCAAGCTTGGTCGAGACCCGCCGCCGCACGATCGAAACGCTGGAGCTGGACGCCCGCATTGCCGCCTTGGAGCAAAGCAAGGTCGCAATGCCATGAGGATGATCGAGCAACGGCTGGCGAAGCTGGAGCAGGCCGTCAGCACGAGCAGGTCGTTCCACGCCTGGGCGGAGGCCGGCGAAACGACGGGGCAGGCGATCGTCCGGCAGTTTCCCGACGGCCTGGCGCACCATGCGATGGTGACCGTGTATTGCTGGGCCAATGACCACGCGCCGTCCGACGTGGCCGGGGTAGGGGCGCGGCGGTGAACGCCCCGCTCACACGCCGCCTGAACGCGCTGGAGCAGGCGCTAGGCGCCCGCCGCGTGGTGTATCGGGCCTACGCCACCCGCGCCGAAGCCGAGGCCGCCAACGACCTGCCAGACGACACGACGACGGTGATCCGGATCATCACCGGCGTTCCCCGTGCGCCGGCCTGCGGCCCCGACCGCCAATGAGGCCCACCGGCAGCATCCATGCGTTTTTTTACGGTAGTAGCCAGGCCGGAGTGCCTCACCCGCCGCATCCCATGTTAGATCAACGGCTTGCGCATCGTTTTGTGCACCACGCTCGCATATGGGATAAATCCTTCGTACATGGCTGGCAGCCGCACTGACGCCCACACGCCGTGTCACCCCTTCCGGATCACAAGCTTGCCGAAATGGTCGGCGCCGGATAGTGCCTCATAGGCTGCCTCGGCCTCGTCCCATTGGAACACCCGGTCCACCACAGGTTCGATTCCGGTCCGGGACAGCGCGTGCAGCATGGCCACCGGCCCCACGTATATGCCTTGCAGGGTGATGCGCCGGCTCAGGATGGCGGCGGTGTCCACCGGGCCGTCGAATCCGGTCAGGACGCCCATAAGCGAGATGCGCCCGTCAAGCCGCACCGCCTGCAGCGTCGTATTCAGGGTGGCGGGGCCTCCCACGTCCACGGCCAGGTCGGCGCCAACACCGGCGGTGAGTCGCAGCACTTCCGCAGCCCAATCCGGCGTGTTGCGGTAGTTGATGACCTCGTCCGCCCCAAGCGCTCGGGCACGCGCGAGCTTGGCGTCCGAGCTGGACGTGATGATGACCCGCGCGCCCGCCGCCTTGGCAAGCTGCAATGCCATGATGGACACGCCTCCGGTGCCCAGCAGCAGCACGGTTTCGCCGGGCTGCACGGCCCGGCGCTCGAACAGCGCGGCCCAGGCCGTCACCCCGGCGCAGGGCAGCGTGGCTGCCTGCTCGAAGCTCATGCCGTTCGGTACCCGGACCAGGGCTGATGCCGGCAGCACGACATGCTGCGCCAACATTCCATCCGTGCCGTCACCGCCAAGGGCCGTGGCCTTCTTGGCAACAGTTAGGGGGCCTTCAACCCAGCCGGGCATAAAGCCGGCCACCACGCGGTCCCCGGCATTCCATTCCGCCACGCCCGGGCCGACGGCCTCCACCAATCCAGCGCCGTCCGATAGGGGCACTAGTCCGGCGTTGCCTTTGGCCTGCAACAGGTCGCGGTAGTTCAGCGATACGGCCTGGACCGCCACAACGACCTGTCCCGGCCCGGGCGCGGCAGGGCCGGGGCGATCCACGGCTCGCAGGCGGGGCAGGCGTCCGGTCAGCTCGTATGCGCGCATGTGTGTGCTCCTTGAGGGAACAAGGACATGGCACCACGTTGCGACCGATGTTAGTACTTACAAATAGGACACGTAGTATCATGCATGGAAGTGCCTGCGTTGCTCGACCCAGGCGAACAGCCGGGCGCACCGGCTGTGCGGTGGAAGCCACGCTGTCGGTGATTGGCGGGGTTTGGAAGCCTGTGCTGCTGTTCCACCTCCTCGGTAGGACGTTGCGCTTCAACGCGCTTTGCCGGCTGACGCCATCGGCCACGCCGCGGATGGTCACGCTGCAACTGCGCGAGCTGGAGGCGGACGGCATCGTGCAGCGGACCGTCTATCCCGAGGTGCCGCCCAAGGTGGAGTATGCGCTCACGCCGCTTGGCCGGACGCTGGAGCCTGTGCTGCTCAGCATGAGGGAGTGGGGCACCGCGTTCCAGATGCCCAATACCCGGAGCATCCCCGCGTGCATCACGCCGGCCTTGTAAGGCGGGATGCATCCCGCTGTCTCCGCCCGCCAATAGGCGGACGCCATAAGCCCCGGCCGACGCTCAGAGTTTCACGTTCCTCAGGCGAACGTTCAAGAAATCGCCTGTCCGGCCAAGGGTTCCACCGTCCTGGATCGGTGCACAGCTTCTGCTGCCACGAAGTTACGTGCCAGCGCGTGATAGATGCCTTCCGGGCACACCAGCTTCGATGTTGCAAACCCGATTGCGGACGCGAGCATGAGCGGAACGACGAGCGCATGGTCGTTGGTCATCTCCGTCACGATTACGAAGGCGGTAATCGGCGCCTGCACCACGCCCGAGAAGTAAGCCACCATGCCAAGCACGACGAGCGCCTGGGCCGGTGCGCCGGGCAGCAGCACCGACACGCTGTTGCCCAGCCCGGCGCCGACCGCGAGCGAGGGCGCGAAGATGCCCCCGGGTATGCCGCTGATGGAGGACGCCAGCGTCGCGATCAGCTTGAGCGGCCCGAAGGCGTCCGGTACGGCGCTCGTGCCCTGCACCAGGCCGCGCGCCTGCGCATAGCCGGTCCCGAAGACTGCGCCGTCCGACAGCAGCCCGCACACGGCCACGGCCAAACCGCACAAGGCCGCAAATGGGACGGGGTGCCGCGCGAGGAAGGCGCCGGCCCTGCCCGGCAGGCCGGCGGCGAACAGGATCAGCACGCGGCTGAACCCGCCGCCAAGCAGGCCGCCCAGGACACCGAGCAGGGGCACCGCAAGCAAACCCTGCCAGGTCCCGCCCAGCACGGCGCGTGTCGTCCCGAAATAGGTGTAGTCGCCCTGCAGGGAAAGCGAGGTGACCCCGGCGGCGATCACCGCACCCAGGATGATGCCGCTCGTCCGTGCCTCGAAGGAGCGGCTCATCTCCTCGATCCCGAACACGATGCCGGCCAGCGGCGTGTTGAACGCAGCCGCCATGCCGGCGCTGGCGCCCGCCAGGAGCAAGCCGGGCTGCCGCCGCGGCGACAGCCGTCCGATGGCGAACATGATAGAAGCGCCAACCTGCACGGTTGGTCCCTCGCGCCCAATGGACGCGCCGCACAGCAGCCCCAGCAGCAGCAGGACCATCTTGCCCGCGGCAACCCGCAGCGACACCAGGCGCTCCCGCGTCGCCAGGCCGTGCAGATGCCGCGCTGCGATGACCTGCGGGATGCCGCTGCCGCCGGAGTTTGGGAAGTAGCGTCGGGACATCCAGCACGACGCTGCGAAGCCCAACGGCGTCAATGCGAGCACGGCGAGAGGCATCCGCCGGGCAAGAGCCTCGAACGCCTCCCCGGCCCAGTCGGCAGCCAAGGCCAGCAGCACGGCTGCGACGCCGACCACGCCGCCGCCGAGCACGAACAGCACCCGACGCTGCCAACGAAGGGAAAGAACGCGGGCTTGCCGGCGACGGTGATGGCCAGGAGATGGAATGCGCATGGGTCCAACGGTGTAGCCGTCCGGCACCAC
>CALMVT010000620.1:7438-14040 GCA_937873175.1 uncultured Acetobacteraceae bacterium
GCCTTAGCCGCCTGTAGCACGGGATCGGCCCATGCTGCCGAGGGTGCCCCAGGTCTCGACGGCTCCACCTTGGGCCTTTGGTGGGTGCTGCCCTTCGCCGGGCTGCTGCTCTCGGTCGCGGCGGTGCCGCAGCTCTCGCCGCATTTCTGGCACCGGCACTTCGGCAAGGTCGCGGCAGGCTGGGCGCTGCTGTTCCTGCTGCCGTTCGCCGCCACCTACGGCGTCGTGCTCGCGGCCGGCGAGGTGCTGCACACCGCGCTGGGGGAATACCTGCCCTTCACCATCCTGCTGTTCGCCCTGTTCGTCATCTCGGGCGGCATCCGCATCCGCAGCAACATGGTCGGCACGCCTGCGATCAACACGGGGCTGCTGGCGTTCGGCGCGGCGCTCGCCAGCATCACCGGCACGACTGGCGCCGCCATGCTGCTGGTGCGGCCGCTCATCCAGGCCAACCTGAAGCGCCTCCACAATGCCCACGTGCTGGTGTTCTTCATCTTCCTGGTCGCCAATATCGGCGGCTCGCTCACGCCCTTGGGCGACCCGCCGCTGTTCCTCGGCTTCCTGCAAGGCGTCGCGTTCGGCTGGCCGTTCACGCACCTGATCGGCCCCATGCTGCTGGGCAGCGTCGTCCTGCTCGGCACGTTCTACATGCTCGACCACCGGGTTTGGGCGCGGGACGGCGGGCCGCGCCAGGTCGGGCCGTTGCGGGTCGGCTTCAGGGGCCTGCACAACCTGTTCTACCTCGTCGCGGCCGTGGGGGCCGTGCTGCTGAGCGGGGTGTGGAAGCCCGGCATCGAACTACACGTCTGGCACGTTGCCGTGCCGCTGCAGAGCGTGGCGCGGGACGGGTTGCTGCTGGCGCTGGCCGGCCTGTCCTGGGCCACCACGGCGCGGCGGGTGCGGATCGAGAACGCCTTCACCTGGGACCCAATCCTGGAAGTGGTCTACCTGTTCGCCGGCATCTTCCTGACCATTCTGCCGGTGCTGGCCATCCTGAGAGCCGGCAGCGCGGGCGCGCTCGCCCCTGTCGTCGCGCTTTCGACCGGAGCGGGAGGGCTGCCGGACAACGTCGCCTACTTCTGGATGACGGGCCTGCTGTCGTCGTTCCTGGACAACGCGCCGACCTACCTCGTGTTCTTCAACATGGCCGGCGGCGACCCGCAGGCGCTCATGGGGCCGTTGTGGGACACGCTGCTCGCGATCTCGGCCGGCTCCGTGTTCATGGGCGCCATGACCTACATCGGCAACGCGCCCAACTTCATGGTCCGTTCCATCGCCAGCGAGCGCGGCATCCGCATGCCGTCCTTCCTCGGCTACATGGGCTGGTCCTGCGCCGTGCTGCTGCCCACGTTTGCGCTCGTGACCATGGTGTTCTTCCGCGGCTGAGACGCTAGTCCGGACGCCTTGTGCCGGCCCATTTGAGGTACTTTGACCAGTCACGAGGCAGCCCTTTGCAAGCCGAGGCTGCTCCGACCAGAGTAACGTGGCAGGATCGGCCCGCACGGTCTCCCGATCTGCGGTATGGCCCGTTCATGACCTATGCCGCGCTTGCCACCGACTACGACGGCACCATCGCCCATGACGGCCGGGTGGACGAACCGACGCTTGCAGCCCTCCGACGGCTGCGCGCGGCGGGGCGATGCCTTGTCCTGGCGACCGGGCGGGAGCTGGATGACCTTCAGCGCGTCATGCCGCGGCTGGACGTGTTTGACCGCGTGGTGGCGGAGAACGGCGCCGTATTGTTTGTTCCAGCCACGGGCCGGGTGCGCCTGCTCGCAACGCCCCCTTCGCCCGCATTCGTTGCGGCGCTGGCGGTTGCCGGCATCGAACCCGTCCAGGTGGGGCAGGTGGTAATTGCGACCTGGGCATCGCACGAGGTCCAAGTGCGCGCCGTGGTGCAGGCGCTTGGCCTCGATCTCCAGCTCGTCCGCAACAAGGGTGCTCTCATGGCGTTGCCCGCCGGGGTGGACAAGCGGCACGGCACCCTGGCCGCTTTGCAGGAACTGGGCGTGGCCCCGGCTGACTGCGTGGGCGTGGGCGATGGGGAGAACGACCTGGACCTGCTCGCCTTGTGCGGCCTGCCTGTCGCCGTCGCCAACGCACTGCCTGTGGTCAGGCAGGCGGCTGCGCTGGTGACCCGGGGCGAGCGCGGCGCCGGCGTCGTCGAACTGGTTGAGCACCTGCTCATGCATTCCTGTCCACACTCGCCAGTCCCGGAAGGGTGACTCCACCGCGCATGGGATGTGTGACCTATCGCCTCAACCACACGATGCGGGGACAGGCATGGGACGGATCATCAACCCACGAGGCACGAGCGGCGCGGGAAAGACTTGGCTTGTCCGGGAGGTCATGGCGGCTTATTGCCGTGGCGGCGCCGCAGCTGAACCTCTTCGCCGGGCCGGGCGGTCCCGTCCGATGGGCGTGCTCCTCACCTGTTCTGGAGACTGCCGCCCCCTGGCCGTCATCGGCCACTATGGGGCGACGCGCGGCGGCACGGACACGATCCCGGACGCGGATGGCGGCCTGGACGAGGCCGTCCGCCTGGCAGGCAGCCTGGCATGTGGTGGGCATGACGTGTTGCTGGAGGGCTTGCAGCTCAGCGGCGACGTGGAGCGCACGGCCGCGCTGGGGCGGGCGCAGCGGATGCGGGGCAGCACGTTGCACATCCTGTGCCTCGACGCTCCGGTGGACAGCTGCGTGCGCAATGTCGTGGCCCGGCGCCGCGCGGGCCGGGCCGCACGGCCTGCCATCGAGCGCACGGTGCGGGCTGGCGACGCCGCAATGCGGGCCGCCTGCGAAGCCCTGCAAGGCGAGGGTGCCGAGGTGGAGGTGCTGGACAGCGCGGCAGCGCTGTGCCGGACCCTGACGCTTTTGGGTTTAGACCCGGCCCAGCCTGACGGGCAAACCAGGTGTTTGTCCAACAGCGCAAGCATTATCATGCCGCCTATCACCCCCGGCAGCCCCGGTTCCATGATGGGAACGCCCTAGCATGGCCGGTCTCTCCCGAACCTTGGGGCGGCCCAACCCGTCGCGCGCGCTGTTCGACAACCCGGCCGCGGGCGGGCTGCTGCTGATGCTGGTGGCGGCGCTGGCGCTGCTGGTGGCCAACTCGCCTGTAGCGCCCGCCTATTTCGGGGTGCTGTCGACGTACCTTGGCCCACTTTCTGTCGTGCACTGGATCAACGACGGACTGATGGCCCTGTTCTTCCTGCTGGTCGGGCTTGAGATCAAGCGTGAGGTGCTGCAAGGCCAGTTGTCCACCTGGCCCGGCCGGGTGCTGCCTGGCCTTGCGGCCGCGGGCGGCATGGCAGTGCCGGCCTTGGTGTTCGTGGCCTTCAACTGGGGTAACCCTACGGCCTTGCGCGGCTGGGCCATCCCGTCTGCCACCGACATCGCCTTTGCCCTAGGCGTACTTGCCCTGCTCGGGTCCCGGGTGCCTGCGTCGCTGAAAGTGTTCCTCACCGCGCTGGCCATCATTGACGACTTTGGCGCGGTGTTGATCATCGCCGTGTTCTACACAAGCGGCCTGTCCTTGCCTGCTTTAGGTGGGGCGGCGTTAGTGCTGGCAGCACTGTGGGGCTTGAACAGGGCCGGCGTGCTGCGGCTGTGGCCCTACCTGCTGCTGGGTGCCGTGCTGTGGGTTCTGGTGCTGCGGTCCGGCATCCATGCGACGCTGGCGGGCGTGGCGATCGCCTTCGCCATCCCGCTCCGCTCCGTTTCTGGCGTTTCCCCGACGGCCGAGGCGCCGCTGCATCGGCTGGAGCACAGGCTCCACCATTGGGTCATGTTCGGCGTGGTGCCCGTGTTCGGCTTCGCCAACGCCGGGGTGTCGTTTGCCGGGCTGACGCCGGCAGCGCTGGTGGACCATCTCACGCTCGGTGTCGCCGCCAGGTTGCTGCTCGGCAAGCTGGTCGGCGTGTTCGGCACCGCGGCGCTGGCCATCCGGCTGGGCGTTGCTGTGATGCCCACGGGCGCAGGCTGGCGCCAGTTGCTGGGGGTGTCGCTGTTGTGCGGCATCGGCTTCACCATGAGCCTGTTCATCGGCGCCCTGGCCTTCGCTGCCAGCCCCGTGCTGCAGGACGAGGTGAAAATTGGCATCCTCGCAGGTTCCCTGCTTGCAGGCCTTGCCGGTTGGGCTGTGCTGCAGCTTGTCCCGGAACCAAGGGCTGCGCCTGCACCTGCGGACTGAGCACATCCCCAGTGTGCAGCTTCAACTCCTCTGCTACCGAGCCCCACAACTCACATGAAAGCCCACCATGGGCCGGCCACCGGTAGCACCCGCACAAACGTCGTTCAGGCCCTTACCGTAAATTTTCGCACGGATGCTGCCAGTGGGCCTGCCAGGTGGCGCAGCGACCATGGTGCGGATCATCACTGGCGTTCCCCGTGCGCCGGCCTGCGGCCCCGACTGCCAATGACCCGCACCCTGACCCGCCGACTGGCCCGTCTGGAGGCCGCTGCTGCCGCTCAAGGTGAGTTCCGGTATCTGACGATGGCGCAACTCCAAGACTTCGTTGGGGTCACGACATAGAACGGACCGCAAAGCACGCTTGTTGGCCCGGACCGGGAACGTTTGATGCCCTCTGTCCCCGTTGGAGTACAGGCTGACCGCTACGGCTCAGGGCCGTGCAGGACAAAAAGCTTGCTGGTCGCTGGGCAGGGAGGGTCCAATCGGGACAAGGCGAGGGCCGGGTTCGCTGAGCGTTAGCAATGGGCGGAAAGTGAATATTTCGATGCTGCACTGACATCACTGAACGTTACCCGCCCCTGTATGCGAGGAGGTTACCGTGGGTACAACCTGGCATGGGATCGACATCAAGACGTGGCTTGCGATAACCGAGACTGCGGTCAAAGTATTAGCTGCTCTTTTTGCTGCGATGTGGGCCGTATTTCTTCTAGTATACTTGCGTAAACGTGATCTTATAAATCAACATATAGATAAAGAAAAGAGGGCGCTCATTACCGAGGAGTTGAAAAACAAAGAGTCGGACCTAAATATTAGGAAACTAGAAATAGGCATCAGATCTCAAATTCGTGTTGGTGTGGATATTGTAGTCGAGTCTGAGGAGCATTACGAGACTGATCCGGTTTTGGTTTTCGTCAAAATCGATAATCAGGGCAGTAAAGCGATAATTCTCAATTGGAGGGGAAAAGATGATAGCCCAGAGCCGCCAGCCTTTACCGTATGGGCAGTAAATTTTGATGTTAATGGAGATGCAAGCTATATAAAATATAAAGATTTTAATGTAATGTCAACTAAGAACCCGGTTATAAGAGCGGTTTCGCATATCGTTCGCGCTGGTGGAGCAGAGACTTTGTCTTTTGTATTCAAACCGGAGAAGATTGGATTATATCTATTGTCATTTCGAGCTGCGGCCGATGATGAAGTCAGGAGTGAGGCTGCTCAGTACGGTGTGCGGCTGCCTACCGCGTGGACTGCCAAGCGCTATGTCCGTGTTACAGATAGGCCGCCACTTCCTGTTGGTCACACGTAGGTAGCGCCGGATCTGAGGACCGCTTCGGGTCGATTTCGGCCGTAATAGTTCGTTAAAACGTTCCCGGTCCGGGCCAACAAGCGTGCTTTGCGGTCCGTTCTATGTCGTGACCCCTCGTTGCCGCCCTTGAACGGCAGATCGAAAGTGACGAGGCCAATGAGCAAACTTGAGCGAAGGCTTGCCCGCCTCGAAGCCGTGGTTGTCGGCGTCAAGGCCGAGCTGCCGGTATTCCTCATTACATTCGTCAGCCCCAACCAAACGGAGCCGCCGGTCGCCGAAGCCACCGTCAACGGCTGCGTCTGGCACCGAGCAATGGGCGAAATCGAGGATGCCTTTCTGGCGCGGGTCAAGGTCGAGGCCAGGCCTTTGCGTCCAGGGTGCGGGATGGTTGGGTTTGCCACCTCGAACGTGCGGAGCAGCAGGCCACGAACGCGCTGACGACGGCCGGAGCCGTGTTCGCCGCCATTGCCGGGTCGGGGCTGGCCGGCTTGGTGCTGGGCGGACGCTTGCCCGGGCATCATCTCGACGCGGAGTCGCGCGTTGCGGTGCGGCTCGCCGCCTGCACTGCCGTAGCCTTGGCCGCCCACAACTCGCTACATTCTCGTGGGCACCAGGTCGTAAAAAAGGATAACACAAGCATGAGCAAAACGAGTGAGCTTGTTGAGCGCTACGCAGTCGAGGAACTAAAAGCACAGATCGCGGAGTCTAACTCAAATCCATATCTTGGTATATATGGTGTAATTTTAGGGTTAGTAGTTGTAAATGCAGGTTATATTAACAATGCCTTTCAGGAAGTCTATCGTTTTAACGCATGGTATTACACATTTGGGTACGGATCTGCTTTTGTCCTTAGCTTTTTACTTGCGATATATTTTGTTATTATGCAGGCGTCTGGCACGCTCGTGAAAGATGCACATTCATTTGAACTTGATCAGGAGGCATACCGTTTCGCAACCGAGGAACGCGCCAACTTATTGGCAAATACTACCGACCCTGAACAATTAGGGAAAATAGACTTGCAAGTTAGCGAAAATGTTCGCCATCGCCTTATAGTAATTACCCACGCCCTTGCGGCGGAGCGGCATCGCTGATTCAGTGCCCGGATGC
>CALMVT010000621.1:0-5812 GCA_937873175.1 uncultured Acetobacteraceae bacterium
TCTACGTCGCGCGCGGCTACGATGCGATGACCCTGATCGCGGCCGTCATGCGCCAGTTCGGCGCCACGCGGGCGGGCGTGCACAACGGCCTCCTGGCCGTGCGGGACGTGCCGAGCGTGCTGTTCGGCACCGTGACGTTCGACCCGGACACGCGCCGGGTGCATCACCCGGCAAGCATCGACCTTGTGGTGCGCCGCGGGGCCTTTACCCTGTGGGATGGGAAGCCGGCGCTCACGGCCGGGTAGGAGCCGCCATGCAACTGACACGACGCGCCGTCCTCGCCGTGCCCGCGCTGATCCCCTTCGCGGCCCGTGCAGCGGGCCCGGTGTTCGCCGGCGTCAGCGGACCGCTCACCGGCCCGAACGCCCAATACGGCGCGCAATGGAAGCGCGGTTTCGATCTGGCACTGGACGGCATCAACGGCGCGGGCGGCGTGAAAGGCCGCCCGCTGCAATACATCTTCGAGGACAGCCAGTCCGACCCGCGCCAATCCGTCGCCGTCGCGCAGAAATTCGTGGCCGACCCGCGGGTGGTCATCGAGTTGGGCGACTTCTCCTCGCCCGCCTCCATGGCGGCGTCGCCCATCTATCAGCGGGCGAAGCTGGTGCAGTTCGGCTTCACCAACTCGCATCCCGACTTCACCAAGGGCGGGGACCACATGTGGTCCAACTCCACCAGCCAGGCGGAGGAACAGCCCAAGCTCTACGACTTCGCCGCGGCGCTGGGCTTCAAGCGCCCGGCGGTGCTGCACCTCAACACCGACTGGGGGCGCACGGCCAAGGATGCGTTCGTCGCCGCCGCCAAAACGGGCGGTGCGGCCGTGGCGGCCGTGGAAGCCTACCTGGGGACCGAGCAGGATTTCCGCCCCACGCTGGTGCGCGTGCGCGATTCGAACCCGGATGGGCTGGTGCTGCTGTCCTACTACGCGGACGGCGCGCTGATCTGCCGCCAAGCGCGCGACACCGGCATCAAGCTGCCGGTCCTGGCCGGCACGTCCAACTACTCGCCCAAGTTCCTGGAGCTGGGCGGCCCCGGCGTGGAGGACGTGTTCGTCATGACCACCTTCTTCCCCGCCGACCCACGGCCGGAGGTGCAGGACTTCGTCAAGCGCTACCGCGCCAAGTCCGGCACGGACCCGGACAGCTTCAGTGCCGGCGCCTACGACACGATGGTGTTGTGGGCGAAGCTGGTGGAGGGCTGGGGTCCGACCCGCGAGGGAATGCAGGCCGGCCTGCTGGAGATCAAGGACGTGCCGAGCGTGATCTATGGCGCCGCGACCTTCGACCCGCGAACGCGCCGGGTGCAAGGTGCGTCCTACAAGCGCTTAGTCGTGCAGAAAGGTCAGTTCACCTTGTGGGACGGCAACAGGCCGACCTGACGGGGAGCGGGGTTCGAGCAGATGGGCGCCTGGCTGGACTACACGATCAACGGGCTGATCGTCGGCAACATCTACGCCCTTCTGGCGGTTGGCCTGGCGCTAATCTTCGGGGTGTCGCACCTGATCAACTTCGCCCAGGGGTCGATCTACACTGCGGGCGCGTTCATCGGCTGGACCTGCGCGCAACGCCTCGGCACGCCGCTGCCGGTGACGATGGCCGCGGTCGTGCTCGGCTGCGCGGCGCTGGGCGTGGTGATCGAGCGCGTGGGGCTTCGACCGCTCGCCGGCTCCGCGCGGATCGCGCCCCTGTTGGCAACGATCGGCATCTCCTTCGTGCTGGACCAGGGATTGCAGCTGCTCTACTCGCCCGATCCGCGCTCGCTGCCCAGCCCGCTCCCGGCTTGGCGCATTCAAGTGGGCCGCGGCACGATCGGCGCGCTCGACATCCTGATCGCCGCGACCGGCCTGGTCAGTGCTGCGGTGTTGTTCGGCTTCCTGCGCTTTTCCCGGCTGGGTTGGGCGGTGCGGGCCACTGCCCAGGACAGCGAGGCCGCACGGCAGATGGGCGTGAACACGGACGCGGTGAACCGCACCGTGTTCGCCATCGCCGCCGGTCTGGGCGGGCTCAGCGGCCTGCTGGTCGGTATGTATTACAACCACATCGACACGGCGATGAGCTTCCAGGCCACGCTGAAGGGCGTGGTCGCCCAGGTGATCGGCGGCATGGGCAACGTGCCCGGCGCGATCGCCGGCTCGCTGCTGCTAGGGTTGACGGAAAGCTACGGGGTCGCACTGTTCGGCTCCTCCTACCGCAACCTGTTCGCCTTCGTGCTGCTGCTGATCGTGCTGGTGCTGCGGCCGAACGGGCTGTTCGCCGGCCGCCAGGCCATGTCGCCGGAGCCGCTGACCGGGACCTTTATCGCGCCCAGCCGGCCGTGGGACGTGCCGCGCTGGGCGGTCGCGGTGTGCGTGCTGCTGGCCGCCTTGCTGCCCTTCCTGCCCAACTCCGCCTACGCGCTGCAGGTGCTCACGAATGCTTGGCTGTACGCGCTGCTGGCGATCAGCCTGACGCTGGTCGCGGGCACGCTGGGCCAGGTGTCGCTGGGGCACGCCGGGCTGCTGCTGATCGGCGCGTATGCATCGGCTCTGCTGGCGTTGGACAGCGGGTTGCCCGTGTGGCTCAGCATTCCGGCCGCCGGGTTCGTGACGGCCGCGCTGGGCACGGCGCTGACCTGGCCGGCGTTCCGGCTGCGCTCCCACTACGTGTCCATCGCCACCCTGGGCATCGGCGAGATCGTGGGCTTGGTGATCCTGAATTGGGAAAGCCTGACCCACGGCCCCATGGGCGTGACCGGCGTGCCGCCGCTGACAGCCGGAACGGTGGAGCTGGACAGCCCGCAGGCATCGTACTGGGTGGCACTCGCGGTGCTGGTGCTACTGGGGCTGATGCAATCCCGGCTGCTGGGCACCCACCTGGGCCGGACATTCCGCGCCATCCGCGACGACGACGTGGCAGCACGGGCCTGCGGCGTGTCGCTGGACCGCTACAAAGGGCTAGCTTTCGCTGTCAGCGGTTTCGCGGCCGGCATCAGCGGCGCCATCTCCGCGCATCTCTACTCCTACATCAACAACGAAACTTTCACCTCCCAGGTGTCCGTGCTGGCGCTGACCATGGTGATCCTGGGCGGCATGGGGAACGTGCTGGGCGCAGTGATCGGCGCTGTTGCGTTGACGGGGCTACCGGAGGTGTTCCGCTTCACGGCCGAGTACCGGCAGCTGATCTACGGCCTGGTGCTGCTGCTGATGATCCGCTTCCGGCCGCAAGGCATCCTGGGCACGGCATGACGCAACCGCTTTTGAGCGTCCGCGGGCTCCAACGGCGCTTCGGTGGCATCACGGCCGTCAAGGGCGCGAACCTCGACCTTTGCGAGGGCGAGCTGCTGTCCGTCATCGGCCCGAACGGCGCCGGCAAGACCACGCTGTTCAACCTGATCAGCGGCCATGACCGGCCGGATGGCGGCACCGTCCGGTTCGGCGGCGTGGAGGTGACAGGCTCGACGCCGGAGCGCCTGGCCGCCCTGGGCCTGGCGCGCACCTTCCAGCACGGCCGTGTCTTCGCCAATCTGACGGTGCGCGACAACGTGCTGATGGGCACGCATAGCCGCATGAAACTTGCACGACCCGGCCCTCCGCTGCTCGGCGCGCTGCGGGAACTGTTCCTGGCATTGATCCGCCCGCCCGGCGTGCGTGCGGAGGAGCAGGCGCTGCGCCGGGAGGTGGAGGACATCTTGCACCTGTTCGGGGATCGGCTGATCCCCCGTCTGGATCGCCCGGCCTACTCCCTGTCCTACGCCAACCGCCGTCGGTTGGAGATCGCCCGGGCGTTGGCGTTGAGGCCGCGCCTGCTGATGCTGGACGAGCCGACCGCCGGCATGAACGAGACGGAAACGGCCGAGATGCGGACCATCATCGGCCAGCTGAAGGCCCGAGGGCAGACCATCCTGCTGATCGAGCACAAGCTGGACCTGGTCATGCAGCTGTCAGACCGGGTGATCGCCATGGATGACGGCGCGGAGATCGCCGCCGGCACGCCCGCCGCCGTTCGGCACGACCCGGCGGTGGTGGAGGCCTATCTCGGCCATCGCCACATGGGCGGAGAGCAGACGCCGGACGCCGTGGCCCTGGAAGCTTCCCCGTGAGCGAAGGCGGCAGTCGCGGCGACCTGCTGGAACTGTCTGGAATCGACACGTTCTACGGTCCGGCGCAAGTCCATTTCGCCATGAACCTGGAAGTGCGCCGCGGTCAGATCGTGTGCCTGCTCGGCGGCAATGCCAGCGGCAAGTCCACCACCATGAAGGTCATCCTGGGCCTGGTGAAGCCGCGCGCCGGCACCGTGCGCTTCGACGGGCAGGACATCACCGGCCTGTCCACGCCCGCCATCATCGCCCGGGGGATCGGCAGCGTGCCGGAAGCGCGGCGGCTGTTCGGCGCCATGACGGTGCGCGAGAACCTCCTGATGGGCGCGTATACCCGTCGTGACCGGGCGGAGGTCAACCACGACTACGACCGCATGCTGGGGCTGTTTCCCCGCGTGGCCCAACGCATCAACAACCGCGCCGGCACGCTTTCGGGCGGCGAGCAGCAGATGGTCGCCATGGCCCGCGCCCTGATGGGCCGCCCACGGCTGATCTGCATGGACGAGCCGACGATGGGCTTGTCGCCCCTCTACGTCGACCGGGTGCTGGAGCTGATCGCCGCCATCAACAAGGAAGGCGTGTCGGTGTTCATGGTGGAGCAGAACGCAAGCCTGGCCTTGCAGATCGCGCATCATGGCTACGTATTGCGCACCGGCGTCATCGCGCTGTCCGGCCCGGCCGGCGAGTTGGCGCGCGACCCGCGCATACGCGACGCCTATCTGGGCGGCGAGAGAACCGCAGCGTGAACGGAGAGTTGTCCCGCCGATGAAACCGCTCAAGCTCGGCTTCTTCACCCGCGTGCTGGACGAGGCGGCGCCTCCCGAACGCTACCGGCTGGGGCTGGAGCAGATCGCCTGCGCGGAGGCGCTGGGCTACGACACGGCTTGGGTCGCCCAGCACCATTTCCACGAGTTCGAGGGCGGGCTGCCGGCGCCCATGGTGTTCCTGGCGCAGGCCGCGTCCCGCACTTCCCGTATCCGCCTGGCAACAGGGATCATCACCCTGCCGCTGGAGCTGCCGCTGCGCGTGGCGGAGGACACCTCCGTGCTGGACCACATGAGCGGCGGCCGGCTGGAGGTGGGCGTCGGACCCGGCGGCAACCACGCCGCCTTTGCCGCCTTCGGCCGCGACCCTGCCGATCGGCACCGGCTGACCAGCGAGGGATTGGACCTGTTACGCACGGCTTGGCGCGGCGGCGAGCTGCCCGGTGGCGACCGGCTCTATCCCGTCAATCCCGGCCTCGCGGACAGGCTGTGGCAGGCGACCTTCTCGGTCGAGGGCGGACGGCGGGCCGGGGCGGATGGGGACGGCGTGCTGCTGTCCCGCACCCAGCCGCGGCCGAAGGACCGGCCGGACATGACAGTGGCCGAGATCCAGGAACCGATCCTGGACGCCTACTACGCCGCGCTGAAGCCGGGTGCGGCACCCCGGGTCCTGGCCTCGCGCTCCGTGTTCGTGGCGGATAGCCGGGCGGAAGCGATGCGGCTGGCGGAGATGGGGTTGCGCAAGGCGCGGGCGCGGCACGGCCTGTCCGGCGGGACGTTGGCCGAGTGGCTGGTGGAGGCCAACAGCCATGTCGGCACGCCGGACGAGGTGGCGGAGTCACTGGCCGCCGATGCGGTGCTGGCACGTGCGACGGAGCTGGCCGTGCAGGTCCACTCGATCGACCCGCCGCACCCGCTGATCCTGCGCTCGCTGGAGCTGATGGCGAAAACGGTGGCGCCGGCGCTGGGCTGGC
>CALMVT010000621.1:5912-7714 GCA_937873175.1 uncultured Acetobacteraceae bacterium
CATGCCGTGTCGCCGGCCCGCCGTGCCGCGCTGGGGGACAAGCTGTGCGCCGCACTGGAGCACGCGCACATGCTGGTTTTCCATCCGCGCGACTCCGCGTCGGGGCTGCTGCGGACGCTGGAAGCGGCCGGTTGGTCCGCCGACGACATCGTCACGATCTCCCAACTTGTCGCTTTCCTGTCGTTCCAAGTCCGTGCCGCGGCCGGGTTGCGGGCGCTGGACGCGAACCGCAAGGACACTGCCGCATGAGCGCCGCCGCCAAAGGAACTGCCCCGGCCGAGTTCACCCGCGCCCAACTCGACTGGGAGCCCTGGATCGACCCGGTTCCGCAAGCGGAGCTGACGGAGCGCCAATATGCCGGGCTGACGGACAAGGCGCGCGCGGCCTCTCCCTATTTCCGCCTGCTGGCGCGCGACCCGGACGTGCTGGGCGCCCGCACCCGGACGGACAAGGACATCTTCTACAACACAGCCGTGGGCCTGCCCCGCGCGGAGCGGGAACTGTCGGCCGCGGCGGTGTCACGCTTCAACGGATGCATCTACTGCGCTTCCGTCCACGCCCGCTTCGCGGCGACCTACTCCAAGCGGGACGGGGATGTGGACAAGCTGTTGGCCGAAGGCGTGGGTGCTGAGCTGGGTGAGCGCTGGGACGCGGTGGTCGCCGCCGCGGTTGCGCTGACCGCGACCCCGTCCCGCTTCGGTGCAGCGGAGATTCAGCGCCTGCGCGCGGCCGGGCTGGACGACCTGGACATTGCGGACGTGGTTCACAGCGCGTCGTTCTTCAACTGGGCGAACCGTCTGATGCTGTCGCTGGGAGAGTCGGCACTGCCGGGCTGACTGCCCTGCCTCGGCCCGTCATCGTGCCGGTGGCCAGGCTTGGGCTTCCCGAGCATTCCCGCCTTGTTCGATGGCCGGTGCCGAGCCTCGGTCTGCGGCACGCCATCTTGGAACGTCATCAAGCTCCCGGGCGCCATCACCGTCCATGTCTCGTCGCGGGTCAGCGGCCGGGTCGCCACCATGCTGACCACGTCGTTCGGCGTTGTCAGCATGGAGAAGTCGGCCGTCAGGTCCTCATCCACCAGGGTCGCCGGGCCGAACGGGGCGCGCCGGGTGATCCAGGCCAGCTTGGAGCCGCAGAAGCAGAACAAGGAATGCCCGTCGGTCAGGAGCATGTTGAACACGCCCCGATCCGCAAGGCGTGCCGCCAGCCGCCCGACCTCCCGGCGCAGCGGAGTGTCAGGGGGGCGGCGGTCCCAACGGGTACGGAGCTGTTCCAGCAGCCAACAAAAGGCGTGCTCGCTGTCCGTGGTGCCGATCGGGCGATGCAGTCCGAGCGGCCAACGCTTGACGCCGCGGAGCTGGCCGTTGTGCGCGAAGGTCCAGGCCCGGCCCCACAGCTCCCGCGTGAAGGGGTGCGTGTTCTCCAGTCCCACCCGGCCGCGGTTGGCGCGCCGGATATGGGACACCACCACCCGGCTGCGGATCGGGTAGCCCCGCACGAATTGCGCAACCTCGGACCGGGCGCTGGGGGCGGGATCGTGGAACGCCCGGCATCCCTTGCCCTCGTAGAAGGCGATGCCCCAGCCATCCGCGTGGTGCGCCGTCTGCCCGCCCCGCCGGATCAGCCCGGCGAAGCTGAAGCAGATATCGGTCGGCACGTTGGCACTCATGCCCAGCAGTTCGCACATGATCCGTTCTATATGGGGTATGGCTGGACGGGTATCCAGCTGCGCCCAGGTCCCGGCTGTCTCCCACGCGGAGTGGTCGGGTGTTCTTCAGTGGCACGCCGCCGGAGGTGACGAA
>CALMVT010000622.1 GCA_937873175.1 uncultured Acetobacteraceae bacterium
GTCATCGTCATCTCGTTCAGCAGCGCGGCCTATCTGACGTTCCCGCCGCCGGGCTTCTCGATGCGCTGCTACGAGAAGTTCTTCTCCGATCCAGACTGGATGGACGCATTCGGCAAGTCGCTCCAGATCGCGGCGGTCTCGGCCTGCATTTCCGTCGCCATCGGCACCTGCGCGGCACTCGGCATCGTGCGCAGCACGGTGCGCTACAAATCGACAATCATGCTGCTGCTGGTTAGCCCGCTGATCGTGCCGCCGGTAGTGCTGGGCCTGTCGCTATACTCGCTGTTCCTGCGCTACGACCTGGTCGGAACGATCGGCGGGCTTGCCTCCGCCCATGCGATCGGCGGCATTCCGCTCGTGGTGATCATCGTCGCCGCGGCGTTGCAGGGCGTCGACCGTCGGCTGGAGCAGGCGGCGGCGCTGCACGGCGCCTCTCCCGCGACCGTGTTCCGCTCCGTGACGCTGCCGGCGATCCTGCCCGGGCTGGCGGCCGCGTCCTTCTTCGCCTTTCTTCATTCGTTCGACGAACTGGTGCTGACGCTGTTTCTGTCGAGCCCGCAGCTCAAGACGCTGCCGCTGATGCTGTGGGCGGACGTCAACTACAAGATCAACCCGGTCCTGGCGGTCGTGTCGTCGCTGGAGGTGGCCCTGGTGCTGATCGGGCTGACACTGGCCGGGCCGGTGCTCACCCGTAGCCGCTCGGCGGCTTGAGACCGAAACCAGAATAATAAAGGGAGGAGATGGGGATGAGCTTTACAAGGAAGTGGCTGCTGGCGACGGCGGCGGCGCTGGCCTTGGCGGCCGCACCGCTCACGACGGCCTGGGCGGACAGCAAGGAGGTGATCATGCAGGATCCGGGCGGCGGCTACGGCGAGGCGCTGCGCAAGATCATGTACGCGCCGTTCGAGAAGGAGACCGGGATCAAGGTCGTCACCGTCCAGGAGGCCCGCAGCGGGCCCCGCCTCAAGGCGCAGGCCGAGGCGGGCAAGGGGTCGTGGGACCTCGCCTTCATCTTCGACCAGGAAGTCAACCTCCTGGGCGAGTGCTGCCTGGCGCCGATCGACTACGCCAAGCTGTCCGCATCGGCGCAGAAGACGCTCGCGGCCATGCCGGACAACCTCAAGCGCCCGAAAGGCGTCGCCCTTCAGGTGATCGGTGTCGGGCTGACGTGGAATACCGACAAATACAAGAGCAGCAACGAGCCGCAAAACTGGGCCGATTTCTGGGACGTCAAGAAGTTCCCCGGGCGTCGCTGCCTGCCGGCCTGGTCCCGGTTCACGTTCGAGGCGGCCCTCATGGCCGACGGCGTTCCCAAGGATAAACTCTATCCAATCGACATGGCGCGCGCGCTTAAGAAGCTCGCCGAGATCAAGCCCTACGTGGTCAAGTGGTGGACCACCGCGGCACAGCCGCCGCAACTGCTGCTCGACGGCGAGGCCGACATGTGCATGGCCTACACGGGCTCGATGAGCAAATTCGCCCTCGACGGGGCGCCCGTGAAGCTGACCTGGAACCAGGGCTTCGTGTATTACGACTTCTTCGCCATCCCGAAGGGCACGCCGAACTACGACAATGCTCTCAAGCTCCTGTCGTTCCGGCTCGTCCCGAAGCGGGCGGCCGAACTGACCTCCGCCTACCCGGTCGCGCTGCCGTCGCCTGTGGTGTTCGAGGCGGCGGACCCGAAAGTCAGCATTTACTGGGCGAACAATCCCAAGAACGTCGCGCAAGCCGTCGAATGGAGCCCCGATTATTGGGGCGCGACGTCACCGGATGGAAAAACCACGAACGAGGAATACGGCCAAGAGAAGCTGAACGAGCTGTTGGCCAAGTGACGAGAGGGCAGCCGGAGATCGTGCCGTGCTGATGCCCTCGCCGCGCCGCCGCTTCCGGAAGGGAGCGGCGGCCTGATGGACAAGGCGTTCACCAAGGGGCTGAAATTGCTCGAGACGCTCGCGCGGAGCGCCAAGCCGCGTGGCATCACCGACCTGGCGGGCGAGCTCGGGTTCACCAAAAGCAACGTCCACCGGCTGCTCACGACGCTGCAAAGCCATGGCTTCGTCCGGCAGGACCCCGCCAGCAGCACCTACGAGCTCACGCTCAAGATCTGGGAGCTCGGCAGCATCGTGGTCCGCAAACTCGACCTGGTGACCCTCGCCCGGCCGGCGATGGCGAGCCTGGCTGCCGCAACGGGCGAGACGGTGCACCTTTCCGTGCTCGATGACACGGACGTGGTCTATGTCGACAAGATCGAGAGCAGCCACCAGATCCGCGCTCACACCAGCATCGGCATGCGCGCGCCCGCTTTCGCCATGGCGACCGGCAAGGCCATGCTTGCCCACGAAGCGGATGCGGAGCTGGAACGGTTCCGCCCCGTGCTCCAGCGCTACACGGCAACCACGCGCGTGACCATGGACGAGTTGCGATCGGATCTCGAACAGGTGCGCAGGCTCGGCTTCGCCATGGTGCTGCACGGCGAATGGCGCGAAGGGATCGCGGCATGCGCGTGCGCCATCCTGGGGCAGTCGGGCCGCGCGGTGGGCGCCATCGGCATCTCCGGGCCAGATACGCGGCTGAAGCGCAAGGAGCTGAAGCAGCATTCGGAGCACGTGGTGAGCGCGGCCAAGCGCGTCAGCGGCGCGCTCGGGCACGCACTCGTTTGAAACTGACGACCTGAAGGCGATTCCATGACAGAAACATTCCGGGCCATGCTGCTCGACGACCACGACGGGAAGACGCGCGCCGGCTTCCGAGACTTCACGCTGGCCGACCTGCCGAATTATGACGTGCTGGTCGAGGTCGCGTTCTCGTCGCTCAACTACAAGGACGGGCTCGCGGTCTCCGGCAAGGGCCGCATCGCGCGGCGCCGCCCCATGGTCGCCGGCATCGACTTGGCTGGCACGGTGGTCGAAAGCCGGGCGCCGGAATGGTCGCCGGGCGACCAGGTCGTCGTCAACGGCTGGGGCTTGTCGGAAACCGAGTGGGGCGGCTTCACCCGGTTCCAGCGCCTCAAGCCCGAATGGCTGACCCGGCTGCCGGCCGCGTTCACCCCCGAGCAGGCCATGGGCATCGGCACGGCCGGCTACACGGCCGCACTCTGCGTCGATGCGCTGGAGGGCTGGGGCGCCATCGCCCCGTCGGACGCGGAGGTTCTCGTGACCGGTGCGGCCGGCGGCGTCGGCTCGACGGCCGTGAGCCTGCTGGCCCGCAAGGGATACAAGGTGACGGCCTCGACCGGCCGGCCCGACACCCACGACTTCCTCGCCGAACTCGGGGCGACCGGCTTCGTGGAGCGCGACACTCTGTCCGCCAAGGGTGGCCCGCTGCAGAAGGAACGTTGGGGCGGTGCGATCGACACGGTCGGCTCCACCACCCTGGCCAACGTGCTGGCGCAGACGGTCTATGGCGGAGCGGTCGCGGCGTGCGGACTGGCCGGCGGCATGGACCTGCCCGCGACGGTCGCGCCGCACATCCTGCGCAGCGTGGCGCTGCTCGGCATCGACAGCGTGATGGCGCCCGCCCGCAAGCGTGACCGTGCCTGGAAGACGCTCGCCGACTTCCTCAACGTCGCACACCTGTCCCGCATCGCGCGGGTCGAGCCGATGTCGGCGCTTCCCGAGCTGGCCGCCGCGATCGTAGCCGGACAGATCCGCGGCCGGGTCCTCATCGACGTGAAGAGCTGAGGAGATAGAGCATGGATGACCAGGAGCGCGAGCTGCGTCGATCGGTCGTCGAGGCCTGCCGCGAGATGGCCACGGCCGGCATCAACCAGGGAACCTCCGGCAACATCAGCGTACGCGTCGCCGATGGCATGCTGCTGACGCCGTCCGGCCTGCCATACGACCAGATGACGCCAGAAGACATCGTGTTCATGGATTGGAACGGCGAGTGGAAAGCGAGCGAGGGTAACGTCCCGTCGACCGAATGGCGGTTCCACCTCGACATCCTCCGTGCCAAGCCGGAGGTGAGCGCGGTGGTCCATGCGCACCCGACCTACTGCACCATCCTCGCCATCCTGCAGCGTCCCATCCCCGCCATCCACTACATGATCGCGGCGGCTGGCGGGAACGACGTGCCGTGCGCGCCCTATGCCCAGTACGGCACGGCCGAGCTGTCGGCGCTGGCAGTGGCGGCGCTGGCGGACCGCCGGGCGTGCCTGCTGGCCCATCATGGCATGATCGCGACCGGGGTGAGCCTGCGCAAGGCGATGTGGCTGGCGATCGAGGTCGAGACGCTCGCGCGGCAGTATCACGGCTGCCTGCAGATCGGCACGCCGCCTTTGCTGCCCAACGACGAGATCGACAGCATCCTCAAGCGCTGGGGGCAGTACGGGCTGCGCGAGCGAAGCCCGCAGGCCGGCCTGGCCGCCTGACCCCCTCTCCCTCCCTCCAGACGATGAGCACGGCCATGCTTTCTGCCACGCACGACGTCAGCGTCTGCGGAACCTACATCCTCGACATCGTCGGCGTTCCGGTGTCCGACATCCCGCCGGGGGGCGGGCGCCTGCTGATCGACGAGATTCGTCTTTGCGTCGCCGGAACCGCTGGCGGGACGGCCGTGCCATGTGGCCGGCTCGGACTGCGGACGCTTGCCGTCGGCGCCGTCGGGTCGGACGAGAAGGCCGATTGGGTGATCGGCGCGCTGGAGAAGGACGGGATTGACACATCGGGCATGGAACGCGTGCCTGGGCGCCCGACCTCCGCTACCATGCTGCCGATCCGCCCGGACGGATCACGCCCCGCCCTGCACGCCCGCGGCGCCTCCGCCTATTGGCGCATCTCGCCGGCGGCGCAGACGCGTGCCTGCGAGGGCCGCATCGTGCATCTGGGCGGCGTTGGATCACTGCTTGCCATGGACGGCGAGCCCACACGCGCCCTCCTGGCCGACGCCAAGGCGGCCGGCCGCACCACCACGCTCGACCTGATCGCCGCGCGCGCGGAAACACTCAGCCTGCTCGAGCCGCTGCTGCCGCACGTGGATTTCTTCATGCCCAGCATCGAGGAGACCGCGATCATCGCCGGCACCAACGACCCGGCCGCCTGCGCCGAGTTCTTCATCGCCAGAGGCGCCGGCGCTTGTGCGATCTCCATGGGCGAGAAAGGCTCCTACGTCCGGACCCACGACGGCGAGGCCTTCACCGTGCCCGCCTTCAAAATCGACGTACGCGACACCTCCGGCTGCGGCGACGCGTATTCGGGCGGCTTCATCGCCGGGTTGGTCAAGAACATGGAGCTGCGCGAGTGCGCCCGGCTCGCCACGGCGACGGCCGCCCTGGTCGCGACCGGGGTCGGGTCCGGCGCCAACCTGGTGTCGTTCGAGGAAACGGTCGCGGCGATGAACAGCCTGCCCATTCTCGCGGCGTAGATCGAACCAATACGGGAGGCAGCATGACCAGAACCGCCATCGTCACCGGCGCGAGCCGCGGTATCGGCCGCGCCATCGCGCTCGGATTGGCCGACCGGGGCTACGACCTCGCCCTGACCGACGTGCCCGGCCAGCAGGGCGATCTTTCGGAAGTCGTCAAAGCCGTCATCGCAAGAGGACGGG
>CALMVT010000623.1 GCA_937873175.1 uncultured Acetobacteraceae bacterium
CCGGGCCTCTCAACCGCTCATCAAGCGCTTGACGGCGGGTAGGAAGTCCACGCTGTCGTCAGTTGGACAGCCATACGCAAGCATGGTTTGTCAGCGACCTGCGTCACACATGATATTGCCTCTCACAACAAGGCGAACAAAAGATTACTGCCGCCTTTATTGCAAAGCTGACTTTTTCAACAGCCTCCTACGCCGGGTTCAGCACGGACCACAGCTTGTGGGCGGTGGCCGGCATGTCGATTTCGACCAAGCCGGCCACGGGGTGTAGCGCATCCACGACCGCGTTCATCACAGCGGAGGGTGCGCCGACCGCACCGGCTTCTCCGGCGCCCTTCACACCCAATGGATTTGTCGTGCAAGGGACGTTGCGCAGCGTGATCGACAAATTCGGGAAGTCTTCGGCGCGCGGCATGCGATAGTCTTGGAAGGAGGCGGTTAGCGGCTGACCGGTCTCCTCGTCATATACGACGTTCTCATGCAGAGCTTGGCCAACGCCCTGAACGATGCCGCCGTGCACCTGGCCCGCCAGCATCAGCGGATTGATCGTCACCCCGAAATCATCCACTATTGTGTAGCGCTCAATTGCCAGCGTTCCGGTCTCCCCGTCGATCTCCAGCTCCACGATATGGCAGCCGTTCGGGAAGGTAGGCGCCTCGGGTATGCGGCGAAAGCGGGAGTCCAACGCGCCACTGCGCCCGGCCTCCCGCGCCGTGCGGGCCAGATCGAACAGGCTTATGCGCCGATCCGTGCCAACGATGCTGAAGGCGGCATCGGCGAAATGCAGGTCGGCCTCAGCTACTTCCATCGTTTCTCCGGCCAGCTCCCGACCCTTGGCCACCACCTCGGCCGAAGCGGCCAGGATCGCCGCTCCGCCGACGGCCAGCGAGCGCGAGCCGCCGGTAAGCCCGGACGGCGTGCGGTCGGTGTCGCCGGTCACCAGCGTGACCCTGTCAGGCATGATGCCCAACTCGTCTGCGATCAATTGCTTATAGGCGGTGCCGATGCCAGTGCCATACTCGACGTTGCCCATCACCAACTCGATCCGGCCGTCCTCGGTGAAGACGATCTCCGCCGCTTCAGGCGCGCCAGCCCCGCAGCGTTCGGTATATACCGCCATGCCGACACCGCGCAGCCGCCCGCGCGCGGCCGCCTCTGCCCGGCGCGCGGGGAAGCCGACCCAGTCCGCCTGCTCCATGCACTGTCGCATGATCGCCTCGAACTCGCCGGAGTCGATCACCAGCTTGGTGGCATTGGTGTAGGGTAGGCTGTCCGGACGGATCAGGTTGCGCGCGCGGATCTCGTCCACCCCGATCCCTAATTCCCGCGCCGCCTTGTCCACCAAGCGTTCGATCAGGTACGAGGCCTCCGGCCGTCCTGCCCCGCGATAGGCGCAAACCGGCGTGGTGTTGGTGCAAACGCCCCGCACGTTGATGTGCGCGGCCCCGATCACGTAAAGGCCAGGATACAAGTCGGAAGACCGGGTGGGCACATAAGTACCCATGGGGGATAGGTAGGCGCCCAGGTTCGCCAGCACGCGCACGCGCAGGCCGAGCATTCGCCCTCCGGCATCCAGCGCCAGCTCCGCTTCCGTCACGTGGTCGCGGCCATGGTTGTCGGCCAAGAAAGCCTCGGACCGATCTTCCTGCCACTTCACCGCGCGGCGAAGGCGGCGGCTGGCCCAAACCACCAATGCCTGCTCCGGATAGACGAAGGCCTTCATGCCGAAGGCGCCTCCAACATTCGGCGTGATCACCCGCAACTCCTCGCGCGGCAACTTCAGAATGGTGTCGGCGATGGGGTCGCGCACGTGATGCGGACCCTGCGACGTGGTGGTGAGCGTCGAGCGCCCGTCCGCCGGATCGAACTCCGCCAACGCGTTGCGCGCCTCCATCGGATTGGCGACCAGGCGGTTGTTTACTAGCTTTATGCCTACCACGCGGGCGGCAGCGTCGAAGGCCCGGTCGGTCGCCGGAACGTTGCAGGTGTCGTTGTCCCAGTCGAACACGACGTTACCGGGCACACCTTCGAACAGCACCGGCGCATCCGGCAACACGGCGGTTTCGACGCCCACGACGACGGGCAGTGGATCAATTTCGACGGCGATGGCCTCGGCGGCATCTTTGGCTCGGGCCAGCGTATCGGCCACGACCAGCGCTATCGGCTCTCCGACGAAGCGTACCCGGTCTGTGGCGAGCGGTGGACGCGGCGTGTCGCACCGCTGCGTGCCGTCCCGGTTGGTGAGCGGATACAGGCACGGTACGTCGCCAAGCTCCTCCGCCACCACGTCACTTCCGGTAAGCACCAGCTGCACGCCCGGCATGGCAGATGCAGCCCCCGTTTCAACGCGCAGCAACCGGCCATGCGCTACTGACGAGCGCAGGACGTAAGCGACCAGCACCCCCGGTACGGCGATGTCGTCCGTGTAGCGTCCGGCGCCCGTCAGAAAGGTGACGTCCTCGAACCGTCGGACCGGCTGCCCCACGCCGAACTTCATCTCATTCGTCTCCCAATTCCGCACTCACCGACGGCGTGGCGGCAACTATGGCGCCACCCCAGCCTTCCAGCAGCTTGATGAGGCTTGTTACGTCCTCGTCCGGTCCGCTCCGGCCGATCGCGGCTTCGTAGAGGTGCCGGGCGGCGGCGCAGCTGAACATGGGTGTGCCGAGCGCCTCCGCCTCTTCAAGCGCCAATCGAACGTCCTTGGCCATCAGCGCCATGCGGAACCCGAAGGCGAATTCGCGCTTGAGCACCGGACCCGGCACGAACATCTCGCTGGCGAAGGAGCGCCCGCTACTCCGGTTCACCACGTCCACCATCATCGTTGGATCCAGCCCGGCCTTCGCGCCCATGACTAGGCATTCCGACGTAACGGCGTAGTTGGCCGCGAGCATCAGGTTGTTCACCAGTTTCAACGTCTGGCCCTGGCCCACCTCCGAGCCGACCAAGCGGGTGTTGGAGCCCATGGCTTCCAGCGCCGGTCGCACCGTCTCGAAGGCCGCCCGGCTGCCCGAGACCATGATGGAGAGCGTGCCGGCGGCGGCGCCTGGTGGCCCGCCGCTGACCGGCGCGTCCAGCGACACGACCCCCTGCGGCGCGAGGCCCGCTGCGACCTCTCGTGCCACCCGTGCCCCAGTGGTGGACAGGTCAACGTAGGTCTTCACCTTCCGCCCCTCGTGCAAGCCGTCCGGCCCGAGCGCCACGCGGCGCACGACATCGGGCGTAGGCAGGCTGACCATGACGGTGTCGCAGCATCCGGCCACCTCCGCCGGAGTGTGCGCGGACCGCGCCCCGGCCGCGACGGCCGCCTCCACCGCCGCCGCTTGCTGGTCGCATACAGTGACGACATGGCCAGCACTCAGTAGGCGGCGCACCATCGGCGCACCCATCATGCCCAAGCCGACGAAGCCGATATTCTGACCCATCGCGTTCTCCTCCCCGATCAGGTCAGCGAACAGCCGGTTTCGGCCAGCGGCCTGAACGCCTGGTCGCCGGGGATGACCCCGAGCGTGGTTTGCAAATCCCAGGGACTCTCGGATTGTGTGGGCGCCTTGGCTTCCGACAAGAACATGTCGTGCACCATGCTTCCGTCCGCGCGCAGGTGGCCGTTACGGGAAAAGAAGTCTTCCACCGGCGTCGCTCGCATCTGTGCCATCACCGACATGGCCTCGTCCGTGCCAGTGACAGTGATCGCTTTCAGGTAATGCCGAACGGCCGAGTTGACGCCGGCCTGGTATTGGGTGGGCATCGCCCCGTGCCGCCTGAAGAATTCCTGCGAGAAGGCACGGGTCCTGTCGTCGTAGTCCCAGTAGAATCCAGTGGTAAAGACGATACCCTGCGCTGTCGAAAGGCCGATGCTGTAGATGTCAGTGATGTTCACGAACATGCCGACCAGCTTCTGGCCCTGCTTCATCAGCCCGAACTCGGCTGCCTGTTTGATGCCGTTCACCGTATCGTTGCCACCGTTGCACAACGCGACGGCTTGCGCGCCAGAAGCCTGGGCCGACAGCAGGTAGGAAGAGAAGTCGGCCGCGTTTAAAGGGTGCCGCACGCGGCCCAGCAGCTTGCCGCCTCCGGCGGTGATGGCGGGCAGCGCCGCGTCCTCCAGCGTGTAGCCGCCTGTATAATCTACCGTAATGAAGAACCAGGTCTTGAAACCGCGCTCCACCATGGCGCGAGTAGTGCTGTGCGCCCCGGCATAGGCGTCGGACGTCCAATGGACGCCCGTGGGCGAGCAGGACTTGCCTGTGAGGTCCGTGGTGGAAGCGCCCGAGTTGATGCACACCCGTCCCGCATCGCGCGCCGCCTGCTGCACGGCCAGCGCCACAGCCGAGTTTGGCATGTCGATGACCATATCCACTTGGTTCACCGCGAACCATTCCCGGGCGATGGCAGAGCCGACGTCGGGCTTGTTCTGGTGATCGCCGAAGATGACCACGATCGGTTTGCCCACGACCGTACCGCCGAACTCCTCCACCGCCATGCGGGTGGCGATCACGGAGCCAGGTCCGCCGAAGTCGCGGTAGGGCCCGTTCATGTCGGTGAGCACGCCGATTTTGACGATGCCGTCCGACACCCGGCCCGGCGCCTGCGCCCGGGCAAGCCGGATGGGGAAGGCCGGGGCTGCCATCCCGAATGCACCAGCCGCGACCAAGCTGCGCCGCGACAACTCTCCGGTTCCTGCCATGCCACCCTCCCGTTTCGGGCTCTCGTGACCCGTGTCCGGCTCTGGCGGCCGGTGTTGGAATATTTGCACGCAAACTGGATGGTTTGGTATGCAAAAAACTTAGGGAGGTCAGAAAAATGTCCGACACCGTTCCGCTGCTCGGGATTGAAGGCTCCATCGCGCGGATCAGCCTGCAAGCACCCGGTCGCCACAACGCCCTGTCCATCGAGGATCTCGCCGCCTTCGCGGAGCACCTGGACCGGGTACGGCAGACGCCCGGTCTGCGCGCCCTGGTCGTCTCGGCAACCGGCCGCTCTTTCTGTTCCGGCCACAACCTCGCGCATTTCGACCCCGAGCACGCGGCGGAGGTGCCGCCGCCCGTGGAGTTCGAGCGTGTGGCGGATGGCATCGAGGCGCTGTCCATCCCAAGCGTCTGCGCCCTGCAGGGCAGCGTTTACGCAGGGGGCACCGACCTAGCGCTCGCCTGCGACTTCCGGATCGGGGTCGCGGGCATGGTGGCGGGCATGCCGGCGGCTCGCATCGGCATCCACCTCTACCCAGGAGCACTGCGCCGCTATGCTTCCCGCCTAGCACCAGGTCTGGCCAAGCGGCTCTGCCTGCTGAGCGCCACCGTGCCGGCCGAGGAGCTGCTGCGTGGCGGCTTCCTCGATGCGCTTGTCGAGCCGGAGGCGCTGGACGCGGAGGTGGCCGCGACCTTGACCCCGCTGCTCGCCAACGCGCCGATCGCGGTGCAGGGCATGAAGGCGGCGCTCAACGCCTATGCGCGTGGTGAGGCAACGGCGGAGGTGCTGGCACGCTCGGGCTTTCTGACGAGCTTTCGTTCCGCCGACATCCTGGAAGGGTTGCGGGCCAGCAAGGCGAAGCGCGCACCGGTGTTCGCCGGACGCTAGACATGACATGACGACCGGCGAGCAAGCTGGTGCAGGCAGGGAGGCGCGGATGGTGCAGTGGACGGAACAGGTCGGGTTTGTCGGGCTCGGCTCCATGGGCGGGGCCATCGCCCGCAAGCTCGCTGAGGCCGGCGTGCCGCTCCTGGTGCACGATACGACCCCAGCAGCGGTGCAGCCCCTGGTCGCTCTCGGCGGCACCGCGGCTGGCTCGTCCGCCGCCGTGGCGGAAGGGGCGGAGCTGGTCCTGGTCTGCCTGCCGACGCCGGACGTGGTGCGGGCCGTAGCCCTCGGTCCCGCCGGCCTGGCCGAGGGGGGGCGGATGCGGACCTACGTCGACCTTTCCACCACGGGGGGCCGGGTCGCGAAGGAGGTGGGCGCGCGCCTGGTGCCGCGCGGCGTGGCCGTGCTCGACGGTCCTGTCAGCGGCGGGGCGGCTGGGGCAGCGGCGGGCACCCTGGCCGTGATGGTCTCAGGCGATCGCACCGCCTTCGAACGGATTGAGCCCTTGCTGCGCATCTTCGGCGGCCGCACCCGGTATGTGGGGACAGAGGTGGGGCAGGGGCAGACGCTGAAGCTGGTCAATAACCTGCTCTGCGCCACCACCCTGGCCGCCACCTGCGAGGCCATGGTGTTCGGCGCCAAATCCGGCATCGATCCGACTACCGTGCTGGACGTGATCAACAGCAGCAGCGGCCGCTCTTTCGCGTCGGAAGTGCTGGTCGGCAAGCACACGCTGAACGGTGCCTTCGACTTCGGCTTCCGGCTCACTCTGATGCACAAGGACATCCGCTTGGCGCTGGAGGAGGCGGAAGGGTTGGGCACGACCATGTTTACCTCCTCGGCCGCGCGACAGATCTGGTCCCACGCCATGGCGCAAGGCATGGGAGAGGGCGACTTCACCCACATCATGGAGGTATTGGAGGGCTGGGGCGCTGTCCTGGCGCACCACGAACCGAGCGGGGATGCCGGACGATGACCCTCCCGTTGGCCGGACTGCGCGTCCTGGACTTGACCCGGGCGCTGGCCGGCCCGTTCTGCACCATGATCCTGGGTGACCTCGGTGCCGACATCATCAAGGTCGAGGCGATGCCGAGTGGCGACATGGCACGCGACTTCGGTCCGCACCAAGGCAACGACAGCTTGTACTTCGCTTCCGTCAACCGCAATAAGCGCAGCATCGCGCTCGACTTTCGGACTCCGGACGGACGCGTCCTGTTGCATGAGTTGGTGGCCGGCACCGACATCCTGGTGGAGAACTTCAAGCCCGGCGTCACCTCCCAGCTCGGCCTGGACTACGAGACGCTGGCACCAACCCGACCGGAGCTGATCTACGCCAGCATCACCGGTTTCGGCCGCGGCGGCCCCTACGAGGCGTGGCCGGGGCTGGACCAAATCGCCCAGGGCATGTCCGGGCTGATGAGCCTGACCGGCGCCGCCGACGGGGGCGAGGCGTTGCGGGTGGGCATTCCACTCGGCGACGTGGCCGCGGGCATGTGGACAGCGATCGCGGTACTTTCGGCTGTAGTGCAGCGCAGCGCCACCGGCGCAGGGCAATGGGTGGAAACCTCTCTGCTGGGCGGGCTGATCGGCATGTTGTGCGTTCAGGGCCAACGCACCCTCAGCACGGGCGAGGTGCCAAGACCTGCCGGCAACGATCACCCGGTAATCGCACCCTATGGTGCCTTCGCGACGTCCGATGGGCCGCTGAATATCGCCGCGCCCACTGACGCGATGTGGCGCACCCTATGCCGCGCGCTCGATCTGCCGGAGCTTCCGGCTGACCCGCGTTTTGCAAACGGGACCGACCGCATGGTGAACCGCGCGGCTTTGCGTGAAGCCATTGAGGCCCGGCTCACTACCCGACCCAAGGCGGAATGGACGCGGGAGTTGGTCGCCGCCGGTGTGCCCGCCGGCCCTGTGCTGACCATGAACGAGGTTTTCGCCGACCTACACGTGCAAGCGACGCAACGAGTGGAAACGATCCGGCACCCAAGATTGGGCGAGCTGAAGCAGCTGGCCAGTCCCATCACCTCAGCAGCGCTGCGAGGTAACACGGTGCGCCGGCCGCCACCGCTGCTGGGAGAGCACACGGTGGACATCCTGCGCGCGTTCGGGATTGCGCAAGACCGGATCGCGGCACTGCGCGCCGGGAACCACGTCAGATGATGGCCTGACGCAATGCTGCCAGCCCGATGGATACGAACGGGCAAGTGATGGGACGCAGGCGAGCCGAAGGAACGGAGAAGCTGGCCACCACGCTGGAGGCCGATATTGTCGAGGGGCGGCTGCGGCCCGGCGACCGCCTGGAGGAGCGCGGCCTCGCCGAGCGGTTCGGCGTGTCACGCACCCCCGTGCGGGAGGCGCTCCGCCGTTTGACGGCGAGCGGCTTGGTGCAGGAGCAGGCCGGCTCCGGCTGCATCGTGGCGCGCACCACGCTGTCGGAGCTGATGTCCATGTTCGAGTTTATGAACGAGGTCGAAGCAAGCGCCGCCCGCCTCGCGGCCCAGCGGATCGACGGCGCTACCAAGGCCAGGCTGCTGGATGCTGTTCGCGCCGGAGAGGAGAGTTCAGCCGCCGGTGATGTGCTAATCTATTCCCGCGTTAACCTTGAGTTCCACGCGATAATCTACACTGCAAGCGGCAATCCGACCCTGATCGACGCCATCCACCGTGTGAGTGCCCGCGCTGCCCCGTTCAGGCGGCAAGCGCTGGGGCTGCGCGGCTGGATCAAGCGCTCCGCTAAGGAACACGCCGCCATCGCCGCCGCTATCGCCGCCCACGACGTGTCACGCGCCGGCGAGTTGATGGCTCGCCATATGAACATCTTTGGTCGCAAAGATTTCCCGACATTGGTGAGCTTGCTCGCTCAACAGGTAAGTGGCAACTGAGATAGTGTAGTGGGTGGAATCAAATGGTCGTCGCAACACCTGGACGAAGGAGGTTGCGATGAGCAGACAAAGGCGGCGCTCGGATCGGGCGCGGCGCGTTGCGCTCGCTGGGGCGGCCGGGAGTGGCGCGGCGGCGGTTCTGGGCGTTGATCGCGGCGGGTTTGTCGAGCGAAGACGCGGCAGCGGGCGCGGGCGTGTCGCCGGTGGTTGGGACGCGATGGTTCCGGGAGGCGGCGGGCGGCATGCCATCATCAACACTTGCGCCATGGTCGAAGCCGCCCTGTGGGCGGTATCTATCGTTTGCGGAGCGGGAAGAGCTTGCGATCCTGCATGCGCAAGGCCGGGGCGTGCGGGAGATCGGCCGCCGGCTGGGGCGGTCGGAATCGACGATGTCGCGCGAGCTGTGGCGCAACGCTGCCACCCGCAGCGGCGGCTTCGAGTACCGGGCCACCACCGCGCAGTGGCATGCCGAGCGGGCGGCGCGGCGTCCGAAGCCGGCGAAGCTGGCGACCAACGCAGTGCTGCGGACCTATGTGCAGGACCGGCTCGCTGGCGCGATTGCCGTCCCGGGCGGGGCTTTGGTGTCCGGTCCGGCCGTGCCTTCGGAGGGCCGGCGGCATGGGCCACGGCAGGACCGGCGCTGGGCCAAGGCCTGGAGCCCGCAGCAGATTGCCCAGCGCTTGCGGCTCGACTTCCCGGACGATGAAGCCATGCGCATCAGCCACGAAGCCATCTACCAGGCGCTCTACATACAAGGCCGCGGCGCGCTGCGCCGCGAGCTGACGGCCTGCCTGCGTATGGGGCAGGCGCTGCGCGTGCCACGGGCGCGCACACGGGGCCGGGGCAATTCCCATGTCGGCCCCGAGGTCCTGATCAGCCAACGGCCGGCGGAAGCGGCCGACCGGGCGGTGCCAGCGAAACCGCATGCAGTTTGCGCGGGGCATTGGGAGGGGGACCTCATCTTGGGATTGGGCAGTTCCGCGGTTGGCACGCTGGTGGAGCGCACGACGCGCTTTACGGTGCTGCTGCACCTGCCCCGTATGCCTGACCACGGCTGCGGGGCGCGGGTGAAGAACGGGCCTGCGCTCGCCGGCCACGGCGCCGAGGCGGTGCGCGACGCCATTGCGCGCACGGTCACCAGCTTGCCGGAGCAGCTCCGGCGGTCGCTGACCTGGGACCAGGGAGCGGAGATGAGCTAGCACGCCCGGCTGCGGATCGACACGGGCGTGCAGGTTTACTTTTGCGACCCACACAGCCCGTGGCAGCGCGGTACGAACGAGAACACCAACGGGCTGCTGCGGCAATACTTCCCGAAGGGCACCGACCTGAGCGCGCACAGCGTGGACGACCTCGCGGCGGTGGCTGCGGCCCTCAACGGCAGGCCGCGCCAGACGCTCGGGTGGCGAACGCCGGCCGAGGCTTCTGACCAAGTGCTGCAATCGGTTCAGCCTGGTGTTGCGACGACCGGTTGAATCCAGGCAATACGCGGCCGGGCCCTACCGGACGGTGCTGGAGCGGCATGGCATCACGCAGTCCATGAGCCGGCGTAGAAATTGCCTGGACAACGCGCCCATGGAAAGCGTCTTCGCCTCACTCAAAGTCGAGCACGTCCACCAAGCCCATTACTGCACCCGCGACGAGGCCAGGGCAGCGCTGTTCGATTATCTCGAAGTCTTCTACAATCGCCAGCGCCTCCATTCAGGCCTGGGCTACCGAACCCCGGCCGAAGCGAGGACAGCGATGAGCGAGATCAGGATCCGCATGGCAGCGTGACGCTCTGATCTCACCCCTCCACCCCGCGGGGGGAAGCCCAATGCCTACATCCGGCGATTGCTGGTGACCGGCATGACGGCGGTGCTGCGCTACACGCGGGCAGACGGCCGCCGCAACCCGTGGGTGGCCAAGCTGCTGGAGCGCAAGCCGGCGCGGCTGGTGACCGTCGCAATGGCCAATAGGACTGCGCGTGTCGCTTGGGCGATGCTGGTGCGCGGTCAGACCTACGCGGCGCCGGCCGCGTAGCCCCGTCTGGCTCGGCGCGGAGGCGCCGGCCGACGGGCGTGAGGGGGTGATGAGTTGTGATGACGAACCGGTCAGACCGGGGATCGGAGAGGCCCAGTGAAGCCAGGCGCCATCGTGAGCGCGTTGGATTGTTCAGGCAGCCGATCCGCGGATTTCATCAGGGCCCGCGGCCATGCGCGCCGCGCACACGAGGCCGGACACATTGTTTGCACCCGACCGGGGCGAAGTCACGTGAAACCCACCCATTGCACCGCAGGGGCCATCCACACATGGTATAAGCGAGCAGTATTGGGTTTAGGCGAGCTGGCCCGTCACGTCCTCGAGACGTTGCCAAGCGGCCTCCCCAAACTTGGTGCGCCAGTCGCGATAGAAGCCGGATACGCGGAGTTGCTCGCGGAAGGGCTCCATGTCCGGCGTGTTGAACGCGATACCTTGCTTCGTGAGCTCTGCCTGTAGGGTCTGGTCCCCTGCTTCACTGTCACGGCGTTGATCCATAGCGGAGCGGTCGAGGTGTTTCGTCATGATCGCGCTCAACTCCGATGGCAGCGTGCCCCAGATCCGCCGATTGGCGAGCAGCCAATAGCCGTCCCACACATGCCGGGTGAGGGCGCAGTATTTCTGCACCTCATACATCTTGGCTGTCGAGATCAGTGCCAAGGCGTTCTCCTGCCCGTCTACGATGCGGGTTTGCAAGGCCGAGTAAAGCTCGCTGAAGTTGATTGAGACCGGGGACGCGCCCAGGGACCTGAAGACCGATACCAGCATCGGGCTGACCGGCACCCGCATCTTGACGTCGCGCAGATCCTCCGCACTCATGATGGGCTTCGGCCGCGTCGTGATTTGGCGGAACCCATTGTCCCAGATCTTTTCCATGACGACGAGGCCGGATTTGTTGATCTGCTCGCGGATGTAGGTGCCGACCGGACCGTCCATGCCCTTCCAAACCATGGGGTAATCCTTGAAGGCGAATCCGACGCTGTTCAGCGATGCCGCGGGCACCAGGGTCGCCAGGATCGTGCCCGCCAGGGACAGCATCTCCAGTGCGCCGGAGCGCAACTGGCTGAGCATGTCGGTATCGGAGCCAAGTTGATTGTTGGGGAAGATCTGCAGGTCGACCTGGCCCGCAGTGTCGGACCGGATCCGGTCAGCGGCTTCTTTCAATCGTACATTGATCGAGTGAGTGAGCGGCACATCGGAGCCGCATTTGAAGACAAAGCGTGGAGTTTGTGCCCTCGCCTCCCGGTGGGTGGATAAGGTAAGTGCCCCCGCTGCAACGCCGCCCGTGAATATTCGCCGCGATATCGCCATCGATGTTTTCCCCCCATTTCAAGCGGACCTCGAGCGGTCTTCGTCTCTGTGTTGCGCGCTCAGCGGGGCAGCACGGGCCACCCTGTCGTTTTCATTCTGCTGCGATCTGGTGCGACCGTCCATGGGCAAGCAAAACGTGGACGGCAAGCGGCTGGATCGGCGCGAAATCGCAGTGCGCGGTCCACTCCGGACGGGTCGGCCTGCATGCCTGGTTCGACACCGTCGAGAGGCTCAGATAGGCGACCTTCTGCGGATGCGGGTGCAGCGCGACGATCTGGATGAGAAGCGGGCAGCGATCAGAATGAAATCTGCGGCTGCGCTTGGGGGCGTGCACAATTCCCTTACGCGCGATAGTCGCAGGCCCAGCCAGGACCTGTGCGGGAGCTGTTCAAGGCAAATAAGGCGTCCCCAACTAAACCACGTCCAGTTCGAGAACCGTAGCCTCTCCTGGGTTGAGGTGGACGGAGACGACCGCCGTCTCCCCAAGGGCTCCGACTATGGGTCTCAAACTGGACGTGGTTTAAGGTTGGTAAACGCTTTCCGGCCCCTGCCCTACGTTCCTCCCCAGTGCAAGAGAAGGTGCCTTCTACAGGCCGACCGGGCTCTACCACCCGTTCACCCGGTCTCATACCGCGACAACCTCGTCCCCGCCGTCGACGACGTGGTAGCGTTCGTGGGCGGCAGCGGTCATGCAGGCGTGGGGGACTGTCTGGAAGTTGGGGGGACTACGTCGCTTCCGCCCAGTGCAGGCCTGAGCCGGGTGTCGGCTCGAACAGTTGGCCGAAGCCAGAGCCGAGTGCTCCGTTGTAGACCGCGCAGCGGACCTGGAGCAGCAGATCTGCCCCGCGCCGGGACCAGCGCATCTGCTGCGACTTGGCCATGCGCTGGTTGACCAGGAAGTTGGCCGTGCCCTCGGTGAGCGACGTGCCGACCCGCAAGCCGGCGCGATGGCGTTCGGCGTAGTTGACCAGCCAGGCGCTCTGGCTGCGCAGGTAGCGGTCGACCGCACGTAGGGCTCGTTTCAGCTTGCGGACCGGCTCGCGCTCGAGGGCAGGCAAGAACGTGCGCGGGCGCTTGAGGGTGATACGGACTTTGGTGCATAAATTGCGGTCCGATGGCTTTGGCTATGCGAGGGACAGGCGTATAGGGCCGTTCCCTCGTTCTCCGGATGACCGATGCCCTGCAAGGCCAATGAGGCACGCCGCCACAAGATCCCTCGGGCACGCTACAAGGTCACCAATTGGCCGGAGTACGACAGGGCGCTGCAGCAGCGTGGCAGTTTGACGGTTTGGGTCACGCCCGAGGCGCTCGCGGCTTGGCAGCCGCCCCGCACCGGTCAGCGCGGTTGCCCGCGCGACTATTCGGACGTGGCAATCGAGACCGGGCACCTGCTGCGCCTGGCTTCTGGCCGTCCATGGCGGCAGACCGAGGGTTTGCTGCGCTCGATCACCGCCCTGCTCGGGACCGATGTCGGCGTGCCCGACCACACGACGTTCTCGCGGCGCAGCCCGGGCCTGGCGCTCGCCACGTCGCTGGCGCAAGCCCAGGCGAATGGGCCGGTGCACGTGGTGATCGACGCCACGGGCCTGAAGGTCCACGGCGCGGGCGAGTGGCTGGTCACGAAACACGGCGAGCGTAGCACCCGGGCGTGGCGCAAGTTGCACCTCGCGGTCGACCCTGACACCGGCGAGCTCCTCGCGTCCGAGCTGACAAGCAACGGAGGCCGGCGATGCATCCCAGGTCGGCCCCTTGCTTGCCCAGATCCCTGGCCCCCTCGCCTCGGTGACGGCGGACGGCGCCTACGACGGCGGTCCCGTCTACCGCGCCGTGGCCGAGCGCCAGCCCGATCCGTCCGTGGCGGTGGTCATCCCGCCACGCTCAACCGCGGTTCCAAGCCCGAAGGCAAGCAGTATGCCCACCCAGCGCGACCGGCACATCCGGATGATCCAAATCAAAGGACGCCTGGGGTGGCAGAAGGCGGTCGGCTACGGCCGGCGGTCGCACGCGGAAACCGCCATGTTCCGCTACAAGGCCATCATCGGCTGCCACCTGCGCGCCCGGACCCTGCCCGCACAGAAAACCGAAGCCAAGGTCGCCTGCTCGGTGCTGAACCGGATGACCCGCCTCAGCCGGCCGGTGTTCCACCATATCCGTTAAGAGCGCCTTAGTGGTGCGTCCGGCAAGTTAATTGCGACTTCTGCTG
>CALMVT010000624.1 GCA_937873175.1 uncultured Acetobacteraceae bacterium
ACCGGCGGTCACCTGAGGATCTGAGCGAGGAGGAGGTGCGCGCCTATTTGCTGGGATTGCGCGATCGGGGCGTGGCGCTCGGCACCTTCAAGACCCACCACGGCGGCATCCAGTTCCTTTACCGCCGCACGCTCGAGCGGCGCTGGCCGTTGTTTGGGGAAAAAAAGGATCCGTCCCCCGAAGCAGCGGCGTTTGCCGGTCGCGCTGCCGGAGGCACAGGTCCGTAGACTTCTCGGCTTTGTCACGAGCCCGACCCACCGGACCTGTCTTACCGTCATGTATGCCTGTGGACTTCGCATCAGCGAAGCTACAACCCTGGACATCGGCGCGATCGACAGCGCCAATCTGCTGCTGCGCATCGTCGGCAAGGGCAACAAGCAGCGGCTGGTGCCGTTGCCGCCATCCGTTTTGGATGCGTTGCGCAGCCTCTGGCGAACCCACCGCCACCCACGCTGGATGTTTCCCAACCGCGACGGCACCGGCTCGCTCAACCCGCAGGTGCTGGGCTGCAGCTTCAGGGTCGCCGCCCGCCTGGCGGAGATCACGCTGCCGGTCACGCCGCACTCGCTGCGCCATAGCTATGCGACCCGGCTGCTCGAACAGGGCGTCGACACCAGGGTCGTGCAGATCCTGCTCGGCCACGCCAACATCGCCACCACCGCCATCTACACCCACCTGACCGAGCCGACCCGCATCTCGCTCCGGGGTGTCCTCGACCGATTGATGACCGGCCTCTGACGCGGCAGCCCCGCCGTGATCGAGCTGGCCGACGTCTTCCGCCGCTTCGCGGGCGACTACCTGGCGGCCCATGGCGCGTCGATGCTGCCGTCGCATCAGCGCGCCATCACCGACATCCTGGCCTGCCGCACCGAAGCCCTCGGCGGTCACCTGTGGCGCTGCGACCAGTGCAGCGCCGAGAGGTTCTCCTACCACTCCTGCAAGAGCCGGAGCTGTCCCAAATGCCATGCCGACCAGACCGAACGCTGGCTGCAGGCTCGCCGGGCCGAGATGCTGCCCGGCCGCTACTTCCACGTCACCGTCACCGTGCCCGAGGAACTCCGGGACGTGCTGCGCGCCAACCAGCGCGACGGCTACGCCCTGCTGATGAAAGCGGCAGCGGACGCCATCGTCGAGCTTGCCCGCGACCCGCGCCACGTCGGCGGCACCGTCGGCGTGCTCGCCGTCCTGCACACCTGGACCCAGCAGCTTGTCTTCCATCCCCATGTCCACTGCCTGGTCACCGGCGGCGGCGTTTCCGATGATGGCCGCCAGTGGCATCCGGCGCGCAATGCCTTCCTGGTCCCGGTCAGGGCGCTCGCCAAGCTCGTGCGCGGCAAGCTCAGGGCCAGCCTCGCGGCGCGCCGCCCTGACCTGGTCCTCCCCGCCGCAGCTTGGGCCAAACCCTGGGTCGTCCATTGCACGCCCTGGGGAGACGGCGAGCAGGCCGTGCTCGACTACCTCGCCCGCTACGTGTTCCGCGTCGCCATCACCAACACCCGCATCGTCGGCCTCGATGACCAAGCCGTCACCATCCGCCACAAGCACCGGGCATCCAACCGCTGGCGGACCAGCCGCATCCCGGGCCACGAGTTCATGCGCCGGTTCCTGCAGCACGTCCTGCCCAAAGGCCTGCACAAAGTCCGCTACTTCGGCTTGTGGCACCATGCCAGGCGCGAACAGGCCGCGCAGGCGCGCCTCCTGCTGCAACTCGACCGCCCGGCAACATGGCCAGCAACACCGGGGGCCGCCGTGGCCGCCAGTCCAACCGCCAGCCACGCGCATCCCGACGCTCTCCGGACCTGTCCTCGATGCCACGAGGGCCATCTCGTCCGCATCCGGCGCCTATCCCCGCAAAAGGCGTGCGGACCATGAGCCGATCCGCCATCTCACCAGAGCGGCCCTGCGATCGTCCATGCTTCCGTCCCGGAAGCCACGGCAGCCTATTGTCCATCGTCACCAATTGCAGGGGCAGCTCACCCGGACAGCCTCGCCATGATCGCACGTCAAAGCCGTCTCGACCAAAACCAGCCGGCACGACACGAAGCGGCTCCGTCCCAAACCGCCCTCAACGCTGTGCAGCATACCGTGGCACCTCCGTGCCCGATCAGCTGCGTCGGCCGCCGAAGCCTGACAGCCCGACGCTGACCTGAAAAATCCAAGGACTCAAACCAGCGCTCAGCCCATCAAGGGTTCAGTCCAACCAAGTTTCTGCATTGGCTACGCAATGCAGAAACTCTTAATTCGTTTGTAGGGGAGGGTAGCGCGCGTCCGGGCGCATCAGGAACGACGGGCGTCTCGACCTCTTAGCTCGACTTTGGCCATTTCAGGCTGGGTAGCACGCGGCTTCGGTGAGGCTGTCGAGGAGTGCGCGCGGGA